>JAEMQD010000158.1 GCA_022759035.1 Thiotrichales bacterium | reverse complement strand
ATAAAATACACGCAAACAAACAACACCGCAATTAAGGTTGGAGAAAGAGAATGAGCAAACAAACCGAACTATCGAACATTATGCCGTTCTATGGCATAAATTTAATTGTCGTTAAGCATGACAGCCAGTTGTATGTGCCATTAAAACCAATCGTTGACCTTATTGGAATATCTTGGCGCAATGCAAAAATAACCGCTTTTAGTGGCGATAACGTCATTTTATATGCAACAAAACGCTTACTTTCTCCTCAATTTGCATCTGGAGGGGAGGATATCATCCCCCAAGAGGCAGTCTATATTGCACTAGATCGCGTCTATATGTATCTAGCAAAAACAAACACCAACAAAATAAAGCAGCACGGGAATGTACTAGCTGCCGAATACCTTCTAAATTTGCAAATCGAATGGGCAAAAGCCATATATCAATACGAGACGGCAGGCATAGCCATTAAACAAGGCAAGTCGGTAGCGCATCGAGAGCTTGCGCAACTATTAAGAATGCGTAGTCAGTGCAAAGGCATTGCAGAGCATAACGCTATTGGCAATATGATCAAGGATTGCTTTATCGAGCTAGGTCAGCAAATGCCAGAGGATCCACAGCAACAACTACCATTGGTAGGTGAATAATGAACCAACAAACAGAACTTAAAACCATTATCGACTTTCACGGCATTAAATTGCCCGTGGTTATACATGATGGTATGGACTATGTGCCATTAAGACCAATATCTGACATGTTAAATCTAGTCTGGAATAGTGCGAAAAGAACAGCTTTTGATGGTGATAATGCTACTTTATATGGTACTGCATTGCTAAATTTGCCCAAATTAGCCGCTTATTTCGACACTAGTGTCGAAAAAACAGAGGTATTTATTCGGTTAAAAAGCACATCCATGTATCTGGCAAGAGCCAGCACCAATATGATGAAAGCAAAAGGCAACCTTTCTGGTGCTGAATATCTGCTAAAGATGCAAGAAGAGTGGGCAGACGCGTTGTATCAATACGAAACAAAGGGCGTTGCCTATAAGGAAAGCGCTATTAAAGACCTAAAGTCCCTCATCGATGCCATGCACAAACTCCCCATAGGTAAAGACAAACAACGCATGCAACAGCTTATATCTGCAACGCTAGACAAGATGTCAATTCCATCGCTAGACGACAAACAGCAACAACTACCATTGGGCGCGCAGGCATGAATAACCCCATCGAATTTGATCAAGTTACCGACAGACTCATTCGCGACTATGGCTTTAAGCGCTCTGGCAAACACTTGCACGCTGGCAAGTGCCCACAGTGCGGACAAAAAGAACTGCACACACACGTAGACCGACCCTATATGGTCAGATGCAACCGCACCAATAACTGCGGCTATGAAGAAACAATTCGCGACATCTATCCAGACTTATACGAAAACCTGACGCGTAAAGTCCCAGCAACACAAGATGATCCAAAAGCAACGGCAAAGTTTTACCTAAATAGCGTACGTGGCTTCAACCTATCTAAAATTAATGGCTGGTTCGACCAGGGCATGATTTACGACCCCAAAACGAATACGACCAGCGCCACAGTTAGGTTTTATCTTGACGATGCAAAAACCCGCTACTGGGAACGCATCATTGATAGCGCCGATGTGTTTGGAAAAAAGGCGCACTTTGCTGGCAAACGACGCGACGACGGCGGTCTATATCAGGGCGAATGGTGGTCACCTCCCGTAGCAGATCAGCACCATGACGAGCCGCTTTATTTGGTGGAAGGGATATTCGATGCCATCGCCTTACTGCATAGCGACTTTGATGCACGATCGCTTATGAGCAGTAATAACTACCCTGCCCTATCATTAAAAAACCACCCAAAAAATCGCCCTATTGTTTTTGCCCTGGACAATAACAAGGCGGGTATTAAAGCCAGTATCGAATACACCAAACGCGCACGCAACGAAGGCTATATTGCCTATGCAGCCATTCCAGAAACACCCCGTGATTGGAATGAGCTTTATATGAGCGACAGCGAAAAAATGCCTACTGTTATGGACAGAGCGATCTGGAACGGTGCGCGTCATTGTGCCGATACTGCCAATGAGGTAGCAGCGCTTTACGCGATTAAGTCGCGCAAAGAAAACCGCTTGTTCACCCACCAAAATGCCTACTGGTATGCCGCCTACAAAGAAAGCGACCTCATCAAATCAATCGCGGATAACGATCACGTTACCTGGTCAAATTATATTAATCGTGGCACATTTAATCTGCTTAACGACGACATATTTATTGGACAAGTAAGAACGGCAATTAAGGCAACTAAGCTCTCCAACTGTACGGTACACTTTGAATACCTGCAGGTCGACCAATACAACGATCAGAACCGTCGCTATCACTTTACCGTCCATTACGAAAATGGCACACCTTCAACCCAAATCAGCCTTATTGGCACAGCATTAAACGATGCGGGGTCTTTCAACTCAGCACTATTAAGCAGCACCAACGGCGCGCGATTCAACGGACAGAAACGCCATATCGAGGAGTTGCATCAAGACGTATGGATGAGACGACAATCAAAGGTAGTTAACACCATCGACTTCGTCGGCTACGACAAAGTAAGTTGCGCTTACGTCTATAACGATGTTGCCTATTTTGGTGCTAAAGCTGTCAAAGTTAATTCACAGGGTTTTTTTGAGCATAACCGAACAGCAATCAAAACCATTAATCGTGACGTTAAATTGCGCATAACCAATAACTTTGATGCTCTAAAATTTATGCATCACTTCCAGTCGGCATACGCTGAACGTGGGTTGATGGTGCTGGCATGGTGGGCTGGCAGTTTATTTGCCGAGCAGATACGCGATCACTTTGCTGGCTACCCGTTCTTCGAGCTGCAAGGTCAGGCATCATCGGGTAAATCAACACTCATTAAAATATTGTGGAAGCTGTTAGGTCGTACAGACTACGAGGGCTTTAACCCGCTTAACTCATCATTCTCTGCCATCGATCGCAACTTTAGCAAAACGTCAAACCTACCCGTCGTGCTTATCGAATCCGATGCCAACGCAGAAATAAAAAACGCCAAGCCATTCAACTGGGAGCATTTAAAAAACGCTTACACTGGCGAGCCACTCAAAGAGCGCGGACAGATGAACTCAGGTAACGAAACTGTTTTTAACCCATTTCGTGCGACATTAATGGCTGCGCAAAACACCGCCATAGAGGGCAGCGAAGCAATCCTAAGCCGATTCGTGCATCTCACGCTAGACCGAACGCATCACCTACCAGGCGGCAAACATCATGCCGAATTGTTGGCAAGAATGCCAGTTGAAGAACTAAGTGGTTTTTTACCTTTTATGCTGGGACATGCTAAAGAATTTATCGAACAAGTCACTGCCCTACAACCAGCTTATTACCTGCAACTGGAAGACCTTGGCATTCGCATTGATCGTATCCGCGACAATCACGCCATGATGATGGCCATGTTAGAAACATTATCAAAATTAATTCCCGTCGACGCACATTTATTACAAGCGGCTTATGACTTAATTCGACAGCGCGCAGTTATGCGTCAACTCGCGGTGCAACAGGATCACCCAAGCGTACAAGATTTTTGGGACATCTACGATTACCTCAACGTATCGGTTAGCGAAACAGAATACGGTAAAAATGTGCGCGAGATTATTAATCATTCTGCAAAGGATGGCTTTATCGCGATCAACTTGGTTCACTTCGAGCAAGTCTGCAATGAGAAGAAATCGCGATGCCCAGACATGAAGGAGGTTAAAAGGCACTTGGCAGAGACAAAGCGTCATAAATACTTAGGTTATAAGGCGGTCAATAGTTCGATTAAAAACCAAACAGTGCGCTGTTATGTTTTCGAAAGCAAGGATAAAAGAAACCATGCAGATTAATTCTGATCAGTTCCGCCTCGACTGCGAAGCAAGGCATTGGATCAATCGCACAAGACAAATGGGGCAAGCGTATTGGGAAGAGCAAAAAAAGGCTATGCTCAGGATTCGTGGCGAGTCAGGGCTTAAGTACTTAACGAATCGAATGAATGAATTGGTAAAACAAGAGAAGCAACATGCTAGTAGCATTAAATAGTATGGTGCAAGATAGGAGGTACTATGATTATTATCTCAGATCAATTATTGAACGAATCTGAATTGATGCAAAAATTCGAGGTTGGTCAGCGTGCCAAGTTAAGAGAAGCATTAAGTGATTTAAACATTCCATTTAGAATTCTGCCGAATGGAAAAATATTTACAACCTTGTCATCAATAAATATGGGGCTGCACGGATATGGCTCAACCAAGGAAGCGAGCTTCAACGATGGGTTTGCCTAAGTATGTAGGCATATCTAAAGGACGCTATATATACCGACCATACAATACAGATACAAAGAAAAAGGGTAAAGAGATTGTGCTATGCACTGTCGACAAAAGTATTGCAGAGGTATGGTCTCGTTATGAACAAGTGACAATAATTGAGGTTAAAAAAACACTTCGATGGGCAATATCGCAATACCTTGCATCAGGAGACTTTGATGCCCTAGGTGAACTATCAAAGCAAGACTATCTAAAGCATTCTAAGCAAATCGTAAATACCCCCATGCTATCTGGCCTAATATTCGGCGACATTATGTTTGAACAGATCACTACAGGCGCACTGCAGAAGTATCATGACAAGCGCTCAAAAAAAGCACCAGTTACCGCCAATAAAGAAATTGGTTTTTTATCAGTCGTATATAACTGGCATAAGCGTAGGGATAATGTAAGGAATAATCCAGCAACTGGCATTAAAAAGAATAGCACCAAGCCGCGAGATCGGTATGTTACAGATAATGAATATAACGCTTTTATCGCCATAGCCTACGCTAGTGGTTCTCGATACATCGCTCCAATGATGGAAATAGCCTATTTGTGCAGAGCTAGACGTATAGAAATCATAAACATGAAAAAAGATGATATTGGTACTGAAGGTTTAATGTTGCGGCGTGCGAAAGGCTCAAAGACTCAAATTATCGGTTGGACAGATCGACTCAAGACTGCAGTAAATATTTTGGTTGATCAATCTGAAAAAATAAACAGTCAATGGTTGGTACATGATCGAGATGGTCAGCAGATTAATGACAGTTCTTTCGAAACGGCATGGCATAGGCTGCAACAAAAGTATAAAGAAAGTGGCATGACTGGATTTACATTTCACGACTTAAAGGCGAAAGGAGTCAGTGATTTTGATGGAGATAAACTGAAAGCATCTGGGCATAAAACTACCGCAATGCTAAACGTCTATGACAGGACATTAGACACGGTAATTGCTACAAAATAACGGATTTAACCGTCCGCCTAAACAGAAAAAAGTCCTTTAAAATCAATAGCGATAAATGTTAAAATCCGCCTAATTTTTAACAGATAACTTATTGATAAATAAGTAATGTAAAAGGGATTGTGATTCCTGTTGTCGTGGGTTCGATCCCCATCACTCACCCCATTTATT
>JAEMQD010000107.1:2980-5486 GCA_022759035.1 Thiotrichales bacterium | reverse complement strand
GCACCATGAACGCATTTGTTTTTATTAGCCACAGTAGCAAAGACTTTTTACAAGCCCAGATTATTAGTTTGACACTTGAAAAGTCTGGCATTCCTACTATTATGTTGCCAAGAGATACCGTCCCTGGCGACAACTATGTCGAGCAAATTGGTAAGATGATTCATCAAGCACAAGCGATCATTGTCTTACTCTCAGACAACTTTATTACTTCTTTGCACTGTCGCAACGAAATCATTAGCGCCTTCGAAAACAAGAAGGTGATTTTCCCGATTCAACTACAAAACCGAGTCGATCAGCTTGAAGAATATCGCTACTTGGCGCATGTATTGACGGGTATTCATTCTGTTGCCCTGCACTTCGATGAAGAGGCGAACCTAAAGGCTAATGAAGCAGCTCTTTCAACCCTCATTGCAAGACTACAAGAAATCATCAAACAACCCACGTTACCAGTAGTTGAAAAATCAGTACCCGTTAAAACAGAAAAAACTGAATCTACTGCTACTCATGTTTGTCTGGCTTGCGGATCGGATTTGGCAATACTCACAGGCAAAGATGGCAAGCGTAAATATTATGCCTGCTCGAATCGAGCTTGTAATGCTAAGTTCAATATCTATCCTGACGGCAAGGTCGGCACGCGTTTTGATAACCTGAATAAACCGAGCAACTAATTATGAATCCAAATATGAAACTAGCTATCCTGTTAATAATTGTGACGAGTCTTTTCTCACAATGGCTCTATGCAGCCGAAGCGACTGAACCGAGTGAGGCTGAGTTATTAAAAGCCTACCAAGCCTATGCTGCCGACATTGCAAGCATTCAAAGCAATCTCCCAGGGATGCCCAAAGACTACACGCCGCCTGAAAACATGACCTATCGGGTTCATGCAGTGAAAAAACTGGCATGTGAAAAAGCCTTAGGTAAGCCTGGTTATGTCTGCGACTCTCTGCTAGATGAAACCTATCCCATGCAAAAACGCAGTAAAAACATGCACGAAGATCGGTTTATTATGACAACAGATAAAAGCTGGATGGTGATTATTCCGCCTGCCAGAAATTCAAACAGCGCTTACTAACCCGTTACTTGTTAACCACCGAACAATAAGGATGCTTACTTATTATGGCCATAGCTCCTAAACTCTCTCCCGTGCTCAATATTGCTATTGCAGGGCATGCTAGTGAACGTCTTGCAAAATCACAACATACGTCTTTGCAGATCAAAGAAGCTATTGCGGAGCGCATTTCCGCGCTGTCAAAAGAAAGTCAGAATTTTATTAAGCTTGAGCCAGTTAAGAATATTTATAACGCTGATGAATCGCTGGCTATTCGTATTTTGACAGGGCAAGTCGATGGAACAGACCAACTTGCAATTCAACTGGCTCAAGAAAATCATTATAAATTAGCCTGTATTGTGCCTGATGATAGGGTAGAAGCTTTAGACTATCCTTCAGAGACGTTGTCCTTTAATGCACAAAAAGAAGCTGGCAAACCTTTACCCGAAGAGATTTATCAGCAGCGAGATGATTTACTCTTAGTACATGCCAATTTATTAATGGTTGTATGGGATGGTGATGTTAGCCCGCGCCTTAAATCGGGGACAACGTGGTTGGTGCAACAAGCATTATTACGTAGCATTCCTATTTATTGGTTAGATATTAGCCAACCGACACTAACCTGGCATACCAACAGATCGCAAGGCAAGCTGAGTATTGATCAAGAAATTACGTGTCAGCAGCTGTTTTACAACTGGAATGATAAAAAACTAGCCGACTTCAAAAAAGCATTTTTTACTGCAGATAACAAAGATACGCTTTCAGCTGTTATCGAGCAATTGTTTTTACCGACTGAATTCAATAATGACAAAAAACCAAAAAACGGAATAGAACCAAAAAAAGATATTGATATTAATGATTTTTTTACGCACAACTTTTCATTAGCCACAACAGGTGGCTTCGAAAAAACTATGCACGCCTTAGTTAGATTCAAATTTGGTGATGTTTGGAAAGGCATTAAATCCTGTTTTACCTTTGGTCAAAACAAACATGAAAATATGTTTACCTTTGCTGATTTAGCAGCCAATGATGTCAGTGGGCGCTATCGAAACAGCATTTGGCTGAGTTTTTTATTAAGTGCATCTGCTGTCATCGTCGCTGTCATTGGTGCGTTGCCCAGTGAACAGGTGCATGACGTACACGAAGCCGCACACCATGCAGGAGTTCATTGGACGACTTATGCAGAGCTCGTTTTAATTACCCTTATTTTATGGTTGGTTTATAGCGCCAAATTAGGGCAGTGGCATCAGTTGTGGTTGCCATTACGTGCTATGAGTGAAATGTTGAAATATCATACCGATCTTAAAGATGTTTACGGTAATGAGCTTGGTATTGGTGCTTTAAGCACGCAAGCATTAAGAATGCCCTCTAGTACATGGGAGCATTGGGTGTTTAAGTACATTTATAAAGCACAACCCTTAGCAGACCAGTCATGTCTTACTACTAAAGGACTGAGAG
>JAEMQD010000107.1:0-2880 GCA_022759035.1 Thiotrichales bacterium | reverse complement strand
GCACAAGTGGTTACCACTATGGTTAATGAAAACCAGACGTGGAAAAGCTTGATTAGTGCTCGTTCACCCGAATTGCCCGCATGATTGATTTAGCTTCTCATCCCGATGCCATTCGGGTGCAAAAACTACCGATTCATGTGTGGGTTCGTTTCGCTGCAACCGATGGCATTTGCAGCACCCTTGAGGGTGATGTTGCTTATCAGGAAGGCGATGCCATCATGACGGGCGTATCGGGAGAACATTGGCCAATTGATCGTCATAAATTTGAAGCGAGTTACGAAGCCATTGCACCCACCACGATGGGGAACGAAGGATTTTATGTCAAAAAACCAATGCAAGTATTGGCACTGCAACTCACCGAGCCAATGCAAATAACCGTCGGCTGGCAAGAAAGTCCACTTCAAGGCAAAATTGGCGATTGGTTGTTACAATACAACGCCACTGACTACGGCATCGTGGCGAACGATATTTTCTTAAAAAGCTACCAAGTGATGAACCTTGACCATGCTTAATCATACGTTTTTAGCCAGCTTATCTGGCGAGACTACCGAGGAACAACAGCGGTTTATAACGCACGCACTGCAATCTGTATGGCAACATGAAGTCCGCCAAGCACATCGTTTTGCTTGGGTGCTTGATGGTTATGGGTTTCCTTGGCAATCTGTCTTGCCCAAAGAATTAAAGCAGCTACAGCAAGGCCTGCTCCGTTACACCCCTCGTCTTGATGTGGCGAATGCAGACGACTACACCACCATTATTGCATTAGATGCCCCTAAGGAAGCACATACCGAAGTCAACTCAATCGCTGCCGAATGGTTGGTTGCTTACAGTGATAGTCTATGGTTAGTGTGGGATGGCAATACGTGCAACGATGAAGGCGTATTCCTTAAGCAAGTGCTCGATATGGCATTACAAGCAAGACTGAGTATTGTCTGGATTAATCCCATCAGTTTAACGATGCGTTGGTTATCGGGACGACAGATTGATGACTTTGAGTTGGCGCGTCTACAAGTTCAAACCATGTCCGCTCGCCACATTAATGACTTCTTTGGTGATTGGAACATATCAGCATGGAACGAAAGTTGTCATTGGTTACGCAATACGCTCAAAGAACAGCACGATAGCATTCGTACGATTGGAAATGATATGCCTTGGTACGAACGCATTGCAGGCGCATTTGGTAAGTCGCTATTTGCCCTGATTGCATTAGACTGGACATTCTTTAAAAAACAAAAGTACCTCAATAAAGGCAATGGCAGCTATTATGGTGCCGCCGAAGGGACGAAGATTGTTGACCTAACAGAGCCAGAAAATATTCATCCCAATCCTATTCAACCGACCGAAGTAGTGGATAAAGCCTTTCTGTTTCATGATAAGCGTGCAACATTATCAGCACAACGCCAACGCAGCAGTTATTGGTGGATTGCCTTGTTCAATTTGTCGGCAGTCGCTTTATCCTTACTAGGTGCAGGCATCGAATGGGTCGCACTCTTGTTGGCGATGGCTTTGGGTAAGCTAGCAGGTTATTTTAATTGGTCAAAAAACTGGCTCGAAAGTCGTCAGTTAGCAGAGACACTTCGCTTCACCCGCATGCTTTATCCGCTTTTAGTCAGTGCCAACTATCAACGCCAGCCACTTTGGCATAATAAGGAAACGCAAGATACAAAAGACAAAGCATGGCAAGTGGGCAGTAATGAAGATTGGCTCGCGCGTCGCATTTTTCGCCAGCAGGGATGGCCTATTTCTAAAGAGAGTAAGGTTTATGCCCCTCAAGCAGAGTTGATGCGCCTAAAGTGTTATTTGCACTCGGTATTGCAAGATCAACACGGTTACCACAGCAACACCCACCAGCAACAAAAGCGGATGGTTAAGCATGTTGGATGGCTAGGATTATACTTAGGTGGATTGGGTACAGCCCTCAGCCTGACGCAGAAATTTCCTGTCTTACAGGCTGAGCCTATTACCTTAATGATCGCATTATTGCCAGCCATTATTGGCGCCATGCAAGGAATTTTAGCGCAAATCGAAGCAGGACGATTATCGCAACAATCGGAAGCCATTATGCACTTTTTAGCACTGCAAATGCACTTAGTCGAACGGATTAATGAAGAAAACAACTGGCAGTACTACCAAATGCTCCGTCACCTCGCCAGCCAAGCAGGAGAAGCGATGATCACGGAGAATCAGGGGTGGAAGAAGTTGCTGTCGAGTCGGTAATAAATTAACACTTCATCACAACTTTGCACCTGTCTATGTTATGCTTATCAGCAATGCTTAGAGCTTTAAATATGAGTTTGTACATTTTTATCAAATGCCAATGGCTTCTATGAAGATAGGCTAATTTGACAAGCACTTGAGTGTAAGCCAGTGCAAATTGATTTGGTTGCTCACTATAGTATCTGCATAGTGCTTCACTATGTTCTTCAACAATATAGAGTGCTTTCTCTTTATTATTAATTTCTAGATAATTATTTGATAGTCTTATGATTAAATCTAAATACTTGGGCAACCATTGACTTGGATCAATATTGACAAGTTTGGCATAAGCATTAAGCATATCTTCATTAACAGCTAATGCTTCTAACAGCTTATTACTTCCTCTAAGTTTTAGCGCTTTATCTGTCAACTGTGTTAAATATTCTGCAGCATACTTCTCCGGTTCTTGATTAAATAATTCAAATAAGTTGATCTTATCGTGATTAGTCAGTTCTGGGTTTTTAACGTTTTCTATAGGATCTGGAGATAGCATAACTCCAAAAACTAGCCTGAACTTGTCATGCAACATCAACGCATCCTGCGGGCGATTCAGAGAGTAATAAGTGACTGCTAAATTGCCCAAACTGCGCGTGTAAGCCTCTGCCCACTTCTCGGGCTGCTGGG
>JAEMQD010000087.1 GCA_022759035.1 Thiotrichales bacterium | reverse complement strand
AAGAGTATTGTATTTACGTAATGAATTATGCGGATCAAGTGCTGTTTGGTTCTGCCTCTCCTATATAGCCAAGGCAACAATCGATTTGCGCTCCTATATCAGCAAGGTTGTTTGTATCGAGCCGCAATTAAGGTAACGCAAGACCAGCAAAAAATGTATCTGTTGACGGTTTTCAAGACGAGTGAAGAAAAGGCAGTTAAAGAAGTTATTCAGCGATTCGTACGAATTAGGTAAGTGCGCCATGAGAGAGCCGCTCTCACTAGGACTCATCATCTGCATTGCAGAAGGTCACGGTAGGCTACCGTATCGGCGCACAATCATTATGTCAGGGGTAAGCTAAGTATGTCAACCACGGAAACAAATTTGATCAAACCTAAAACCGATGAAGAAAAAAGTGAAGCAACTCTCAAAGATCAGGCTAATGAATTAGACAAGCCAAAAATCACAACGCATAATTTTTGGAATGATCATCTGCTTACTTTGTTTGATCATGGGCAAAATAAAGCTGAACTTACCAAGTTAAAGCTGTTTATTCAAGCGCCGGATAATGGTTTTATGCTGCGACCTATTTTGGAAAGCTTCGTTGAACTAGAAGAAGGATTTGAAGATAAGAGACAGATCAACCATGAACTAAAAAAAATGTTAAACACGGCGAAAATACTTCTTGAACGTGCCGATCCACTTTTTTCAAAGAATTTTCACTGCAGATTAGATACTTACTTAACTGAACTAAAAAAAATAAACAGTAAAAAAGTTTTGAATGATGAAATACTTAGGGTTTTTGTTGAGCATTATTTATTTAGTCGTCATCAACATGTTAATTACAAAACAAGGCATCATATTTATGTTGCCTTATTTTATCCTTATATAGCGGATGATGCTTATGATAGTTTTTCAGAAGCCCTTTATGCAATGAAAATCATAAGAGCACATGCATTTAATCTGCTTGCATCAAATAAGCAAAATATAAAGATTGAATACGCAAGAGATGCTCTATATAGCGCTTCAACCAGACTAATCACGAATGAATACACAGAACATCTTTTGCTAGAAGATTTGGATAGACTATCCACAGCAGAGGACTTTTCACACGCAATTAGTCATATGATTGATTTTTTGAATAATACTGCTGATGATAGGCTCTCCTTTGCAAGCTTAGTAAAAAAGTATGATTACCTAGATATGGCCAAAACGCTTAACTCAGCAATAGTTTATCTTGGTATTCTTAGAAGGTTTTTTAACTATTTCATTGACAAAGAATCTGATGATGATAATTATAGTGAGCCTGTTTCGGTTACACAAAAAGGAAAGTACAATACAAGATTGGGGATTGTAAGATTAGGGAGAAATCACCTAGCCTCTGGTTATTATCAAGGATTTAGTAAAAAAGCTCATCTAAATAATGTTAAAATCTTGGTTAACTCCACCCTTAAAGAAGGTATAACAGGAGAAAGCCTTTCTGAGTCAATTATCATTGATACTTCTACACCTTGCAATCAACATAATCCTAGCGTTAAGGTGGTGTCTGCAAGCAGTCGCAATCATCATATAGCCTTATATAACCAACACATAGGACCAGCATTGAGCGCTCATGAATTGAAGCGTTATTTTGATGATGCACTAAGGTTGTTAGCAAGCGCAGATCAGCATGAACTTAAGCTAGGCATTAACCTTATGTTGTTTTTATTGACTAGTAGGTCGATCAATAAAGTACAGGTCTACACAATTGATGACATAGATGTACCCTTTAACAAAATAATTACCCTTAATGCTGAATGTAGTCTCATCAGTCTTCCTATCGACCATTATAATTATAAAGCATTGCGCCCTAATCCGCATGTTTACGAGTACGCTAATCAATCATACATCATTCTTCGTTTACCAAAAATTGTAAGTGAACCACTTCAAGAAGCTTTAATCTCTCTCAATCATAAACATGGAGAGTTAAAGTTGAATGATGCAGGTTCCTTAAATAGTTATATCGTCACCAACAGCGATGAACTAGAGAAAAAGCCTATCACTATCGGTCAAAGTATCTTCTTTTACTATTTACAGGCAAGTGATGGTGACTTGTGGTTGGCCAGCTTAATTACAGGTGAGCGTAAGCATTTAGCGCATACACAAAAACATTACGCTTCTTGTAAACTAGAGAGGGTGGAAGCCTTATTGCTTGATTACCTTAAACAAATGTTTGATCCGAAAGCGTTGTCCTATCAACAACTCAAACTGATTACCAGTAATGCGCAAAGACGTCGTGTTGGCAGCCCTGTATTTGTTAAAGAATCCTTCATGAATGCCTTTATCGAGCAGCTTTATCAAAAAATTCAGGGACAAATTGATCGGCTTACCCAGGAAAAAAGAGTATCGAGTTTTGCGCTGATTGATTTATTCAACATGCTGTGTTTTTACACTGATCTAATGATTGCCTTCTCAACCGGTATGCGCAACATTACCGATCCCTATGTCCAACCCGAGGAAATATCCCTTACGGGTTGGACACGAATTAATGACAAAAATCTTTACAACGGTTACAACACACGTCTGGTGTTTGTGCCAGAAACGCTGCGTCACCACCTAAGAGAATTTGAAAAGATAAGAAGCTACATTATTCGTCAGCTCACCACCCGTAAAGTAATTAAAGGAATCGTTAAGGTTAGCAAACCAGATATTTTTGATTCACCCATTCATCCAGACGATGACCATAATTTTGCTACCAAAAACGCATTATTCTTGTTCGATTATTTGAAACATTCAAGAGCTGACGGTCGAAAAGTTCCGAACGTAACACTGTTAAAATATTCAAGAGCACAGGCGTTAAGAATTATGCAGGCATTGATTTTTCCTAGACATGTTAACCCGGAAGCGAGTTCAAAGCCAAAATTTTCCCTTCGTGATTTTAAGTTAAATATGAATCGTCATTATCTTCGTGGCAAACTCCTGGATAAAGGCGTGACGCCGGCTTATATTGACGCTTATTTAGGTCATTGGCATTTGGGCACTGAGCCCTGGGGGAAAAGAAGTTTATTCTCAATGTCAGACTACCAACGTCAACTCTCTGTAGCCATTGATGATATCGTTAAACGTCTTGGCTTTAAGATCATCCGTTGGTCGTCCAAGAACCTTAACGCTGAGTCAACAGTAGGTTCAACAGATGCATAATAATACTAGCCAAGAAATAGATGATCAACACACTTGTGCACCTTGTCATCATACGGTGACTGATTTTTGGCATGCGATCAATCATGATGAGGAACTGATCAAAGATCAACTTAACGTCTATCTATTTATTTTTCTTTACCAGTATTACTTGGGTATTCATGCAATTATTCATAGATACAATCTAGAGCTAGAAAATTACAACATTAATTTAAAAAATCAACATAATCAGAAAGTTGAAAATGATCAGATGGGTGACACGCCAGTTTTGATGGATTCAATCAGTGAAGATGATGATGATGATGATGAAATAGATGTGGTAATTAATAAATCTTTACCAAAAGGAAAAAAAAGACAGCAATTAAAACCGCCGAAACAGCCGCAGTTAATGTTTTATTACTTGCATCGGTGGTTACGTGTTGTTTTGGATATTGAACCTCAAATATCCTGTCGTGATCTCTTCGATGAGTCATTAAAGTCTTTAACCAACTCGGAGCAGCTGCTGAAAGAAAAGGCTAAACTACAGGCTAATTTTTCGGTCAGCTTACAAGAACACGCCATAAACCTCTTGACCCAACAGCCCACCAAAAAAGATCAGCAGACTGAAGATCAGTTACGTTTACTTAATGAAGAACTGGCAGAAACCACTGATGAAATCACCAAAATAGAAATCGAACAAAAAATAATTAAGCTTCTTGAAGACAGTCTAATTATTCCCAAGAACAAAGTTGAATCTATTCTTAACCTGTTAAATTTGCTTATTCAAAAAGGCAATCAGGATCAATATTGGGATTTATGTCTGGTTAATGGTGTTGTGCTAAGCGATAGAGAGCAACATCCCTTAGCCGAAGATCATCAATGGCGAAAATTATTGGATGTTGAACAATTTGAGCATCTTCTGCAGGCTCAGTTAGTGACCCGTTGGCATGACCCCTTGTTTTTGGCAGAAGTGATCAAGTTTAGTTTGATGGTGGACTGTTATATCGTTGATACAAAACTCTATGACCGCGTTGTTGAAGCACTCAATCAACAGTATTTCTGTAGCTTGAATGATCTGGTTTATGTGGACGTACAAATTGATACCATGAATCCACCAAGAAAGGTCTTTATTTCACCCCTAACTCGTGTTTATTTACAACAGTACTACAAGGTGTTTGGTGGTCACAACAGCGCATTACCCCTAAACAGCCATGCGTTTAATGATGAATTGTATCAGCTTCTTGGCGTGGCAAAATCTCGTTACCCAAGATCAGATAGGATGAGCGGCTGGTTTAAACGAGTAAAATCCTACCTGCTGTTTGTTAAGGGGATTCCTGGCATCCTTCTGTATTATCTGACTAACTATGGCAGTAGTTATTCTTTAAAAGAACATAAATTTGATCAATTATTTTCGCCGACATCTTGGCAAAGCCAATTCACGCAATCGTCAGCGCCAATGGAAGGAGATGGTAACGAAGCAACTTATGTTGCTGTCACGCGTATTGTTAACCCTCCTGCGTGGTCACAGGTTTTATCGGTGTTAAATGTGGCCCACATTTCTGACAGTCAAAAACAGCGCGTTCAAAGTGAAATTACCGAACAATTGACGCATATTCGTCATCAAGGTTTACTCAACGAAAATGAGCAGTTGCTTCTAGATTGGGCGATTTATTTACTGGGTAAGTCAGCAGCCCCCTCTAGTGTTAGAAAAAGATTGTTTGCCATAGGTCAGCGTTTGGTGGCATTAGCTGAAGGTTGCGTGATTGCTAAAAAACCCATTGATAATGGGGGCGTTGCAACAGTTCAGACAAAAAAACACTTATCTCCGGAAGACAGGTTAGAACTTTATCGTGATTGTTTGGAGTTGTCGGTGAGTCACCAAAATCACGAAAACATGCGTGGTTACTTGCATGCTTTTGAAGTTTGGTTATGTACAGAGTGCAAAGCGCTACCCATCCCCTACGATGAAGAATTTAATCTTGATGTCAATTCATCCAAGCACCGAGTGAATGCCTCACTGATACTTGTCGATGACTACCAGTTTTTATTTGATACCTTGTTTACGCTGAGTAGGAATACAGCGAACGAAGATTTCAGTTACATGTTGTTGGTTTTAATCCTAGGTTTTCGATTAGGCCTAAGACGCGATGAAATTGCGGGCTTAAAGCTTGATGACTATCTGGCTTCAGATCATGATCCTTTTCTGCTTCTAAGAACCTCAGAAGCCAGAAGCTTAAAAACCACCAATGCGCAACGCTATTTTAGGTTGTCAGATCATATGCCCAAACATGAATGGGAGTTATTCAATAAACATTATCAAGCGATCATCGAGCATAAAGATGAAAAGAACAAACGAGGTCGAATTAAATATTTGTTTCCTAAAATTGAGCGCATTGATACCAAAATGAAT
>JAEMQD010000046.1 GCA_022759035.1 Thiotrichales bacterium | reverse complement strand
GTTTCATTCAATACCCCCCTTGGCTAAAATAGTTAGTCAAAAAGGACGCCCAGTATCTGCATGAAAAACCACCTATACCATAGGAGTTTTCTTTATGCTTGTGCGCTGCCCGACCTGTGGAACCCATGCTCGCATTGTTGCTTCTGACCAACTTACCAACAACACGCGCATGGCTTACTGCCAATGCAAAAACATCAACTGCTCAACAACCTTCTCAATCGTTATTGAGGTGCATAAGGTTATCCGTTCGCCGCTGCAAGGTTCTACCCCGCCAACACATCAACCCGAATTAATGGGCAATCCAAATCAAACCGACATGTTCTCAGAACTATAGGGGCTTTGAGATGATTTCTATGCCTAAAAATAATCGGTTTTTTGCTTCACCTTTAATGTCGCTGATTATTAGCGCGGGGGCGGAGGTGAGCGCGATCTTTTTATCTGATGACTTAGTAAAAATAAAAATAGGATAGGAGTTAAACAAATGGCAGATACAAAACAGTTAATAGCATTTGCAGTTTTTTCAGGAGTTATAGGATGGGTTTTTATTGAATCATTGGTATGGTTTTTTAGTTTTATCTTTTCGCATTTAGCTTGGAAATGATATGTGGGATAGAGAATTCGACAAGGCCTCATGGAATGGGACACCAATTAATCTGCTGAAAACCAGCATCGAACGCGGCAAGCGTGTCAATGTGCAGCACATGCCATACTCAGATGAACCATTCGTCGAAGTGATGGGTGAAGAGTCTCGTGGCTATAAGTTTGATGCAGTGTTTGTTGGCAAGGATTCCTTGGGTCAAGCCAGCGCATTTATCGCTGCCCTATCGAGCGAACCAGAGGGCACGCTTGAACATCCTTACCTTGGCGAGTTAGCTCTTGTTTATCAAAAGTCGTCGCAGTCGTTTAGCACTAAAAAAGGCGAAGTCGTGCTGTCGATTGAGTTTGTGATGCAAGGTTTGCCGATCACCTTGCCAGCAGTTTATTCAAAGTCAGTTAGTAGTCTCACTGATGCTGTCGATGAATGGGCAATGTTTGACTTTAGCGAGGCAATGAAAGCCCTGCCAATCGATCAGCTTAACGCCGTTAAGCAAAAACTAGATGGCTTTGTCGGCAAACTCAATAAACTGTCTGGTCAATTACAACTACCCATTACCTTGGTTGGGCAGATCCAGACCAAGATTCAATCGGCGTTGGGTGCGCTAACGAGTGTTGCCAATGCGCCTCGCACCTTTGCTACTGGATTAATTGCCGCCGTGTCTGGCTTGGTTGGTGCGATTGCCAGCACCGGCACAGGTATTGGCTTTGCCGTAACGGGTAATGCGCCAAAAGCAAGTCGTGAGCTAATGGCAACATTTGGGGCAACCGATAGCGGCTCAGCATCGACACCTGCAGACAGACTCATTAAGGCGTTATCTGTATCGTCCATGCTGCGCCTTTCTGCCCCGCTGTCGCTTGTTATGGATAGTCACGATGGTAAGACACTCATTGCCACAATTGAGCCGCTTGGTGGGCTTTATGCCGCCAAGGCTGCGATAGCGCAACTAAGCATTACTGTCGATATGCTCATTAGCGATGCCACCCGTAGCGCCTCGAGCGATACCATGCCATTAGTTGATGCCTTGTTAGCCGTTAAAACTGAGCTTAATACTCAACTACGCAAAATCAATGATGCCTATATTCAAACCGCTATCGTTCCCGTCGTGGTTAGCACGCCAGCATTAGCATTGGCATATCGCCATTCGGTCGATGTTGAGACGCTAAATGCACTCAATGTCATTGAGCATCCGTTGTTTGTTAAGGGTGAGGTTCTGCTATGAGCAAGATCAATCAATTGACGTTATTTATTGCAGGCAACCAGGTTGCCTTTATATCGGCAAAACTATCTTTCTCACTCGAGCGTATAGCGCATACCTTCGATGCCGAATTACCGCCGATGATGTTCGATAAGCCAGAGGATGTCGAATGGCGACTCAATGATAAGGTTGTTATGCGTGGGCAGTTGGACAGTTGCAGCACGCGCACAGATAGCGGTCGACGTGGACTGAAAATCAATGGCAGATCACAAACGGCCAATATGATCGATAGCCGTATCAAGATCGATGCGCAATATGATCAGACGTTTAAGCAGCTAACGACAATGCTGGTTAAAGACTTTGGGCTTTCTGTTATTGCTAATACCAAAAAAGCCGATGTCGTTATCGAAGATTTTCAGATTAATTGCGAGTCGCCATTGACCAGTCTTGCGCAATTGGCAAAACAAAAAAATCTGCTGCTAATAGAGCGTGATGGTGCGATTTTGATCGAAGCGCCAGGACTCTATGCCGTGCAAAATATCGCGCTGTTAGAAGGCGAAAACCTATCGTCATTTGAGATCGATCGCAATTGGGTTGATATGTTTTACCACTACGAGGTGCAAGGCGCATGGGGTGAAGACACTAAAGCCATCGTGACTTATGGTGGTGCAAATACCAGCCGTAAGCGCGTCATTATGGCGGACAAGCTGCAAGACGGCGAGTCGTGCCAAGACCGCGCTGAGTACGAGAAAAACTTAGCGATAGCCAAAGGGCTGACAGTTAAGGCAACCGTGCCAGGCATCTGGCAAGAGCTAACGGGACAGTCACTCAATCGCTTGATTTTGGTCAAGTCTAAAAAACAAACGTTCGAAGAAAAGCTGTTGATTAAGTCGGTGTCGGTTACGGTTAACGACAAAGCACAGTCTACCGAGGTTGAGCTATTCCGCCCGTTTGCGGAGAAAGCTAATGATTGAGCATTTGATGAATCGCATTAAATTGCTGTTCGGTATGGGCATGGTGACCTTGGCACAGACCAAAACGGTACAAGTAAAGCATTCGACTGGCGTAACCAACGACAAAATCAAGCGCGTTCATAACTTTGGCTTTATGAGCCGGCCAGTCGAGGGGTCGAAGGCTTATATGCTGTTCGTCGGCGGCGATGTATCGCGTGGCATTGCGCTTGCGGTAGAAGACGAACGATACGAGATTGAGCTTGAGCCAGGCGAAGCCGCGATGTTGGATGATAAGGGAAACTTGGTTCACTTCACTGGCACCGGCATTAAAGTCATTTCGCCTTTTTCGATCGAACTCACAGCCCCGACAACAACCATCACAAGCGTCACAACGATCAATGGTGATACGACAATCAATGGTCAAACCACGCTTGCAGGCAAAACAACTGCCACAGGTGGAATGAGTGTTGACGGCATTAACTTTGGCACTCATCGCCATGCAGAGAATAACAACACCGTCACAGGAGGCCCTCAAGCATGAGTTTTAATCTAACCGCCTTGTCATCGCCGATTAACAGCGCAGACGGGTTAAACCATGCAGTTCTTCAGAGCTTGCTTAACTTTGCTACGGCTAAAAGCAATGACACGATTGATGGCGGGCATCATCGTCAGGGGTGGTGGGCAAGCGATAAAGTTAAATCGATTGGATCGCGTGAGTGGACATTATCCAGAGCCAAAAACACGTCAGAAACCAGAATCAAACTGAAGCGATTGTCTGAGCATGCGCTTCAGTGGTTGATTAAAGAAGGCTATGCAACCGCAGTCAGCGTCGAGATCATTGATCACCAGTCTTGGGTTGAGCGACTCATTACGATTTCATTGAGCAATAAAACGATTTTTAACGCAGGGCAATCGATAACAATTGCCGTGCCATACAACTTTACGAACTAAGGACGACACATGAACAGACCAAGTTTACAGCAGCTTATCGATCGCGCTAAATCGTCTTTGGTGTCGCGCCTTGGTGTAGACAACCCCGCAATCGACGCACTGGCCGCTGCGATCGGCGGCGGAACTTATGGCAATTACGCCTACCAAGATTATCTGTTTAAACAAATGCATCCTGAAACGGCCAACGAAGACTGGTTGTACTTGTGGGCAGAGCGATTTAATACGCCACGCATTGCACCAGTGCAGGCAGTTGGTAGCGTCATGTTTACGGTGACAGGTGGCGCTGTGTCTGTTCCTTCAGGCGTAGTTTTACAAACCAGCGATGGGAAATCCTATACCACGACGCAATTAACCAGCGCTGGCTTGCCAGTGCCTGTGCAGTGCAATACGCCTGGTGTTGATGGCAACCAGTCTGCGGGCATTAAATTATCGATGTTAAGCGCAGTACCAGGGCTAACACCAACCGAGATCGTTGTTGTTAACTTAACAGGTGGCGCTGATGTTGAAGACTTAGAGCATTGGCGATCGCGCATTATTGCTGCGTTTAATGACAAGTACATGGTTGGCAAGCGCAGCGACTATGCAGCTTGGGCGCTGTCCGCTCATCCAGATGTTGGGTTTGCTTATGCGCTGGACAACACCCCTACCTTAGGATGGGTGTCTGTTTATGTTGGCAAGCGTGATGATGCGCCGCTAGTCGATGCTACGACGCTTGAGATCGTGCAGATTTATCTTGATAGCAAGCGACTTGCTGGCTGTCACGTTGTAGCGGCATCCCCCGCTATAAAAGAGGTTGATATCACTCTGGCAGGTGTTTCCGATTTTGGAACGCGAAGCGCGATAGAAGATGCGTTAAATGCTATGTTCATTTCCAAACTTGGGTCAAGAGATAGCATCACGCCATCAGACATCATGCTGACAGTTACGTCAATAACCAGTGATTTCGGGCTTGTGTCGCCGACGTCTGCAGCAACGTCAGATGCAAACGAGGTGCTTATGCTTGGGGAGGTGTCGTGGACGTAACCTATTCAAAAGATGATTTTGTTAATGCTGTTTATATGCTTTTACCAACGGGCGATTATTGGTCAAAGCAACAAGCATCACCAGACTTAAAAGGATCTGTTGAAGCGATTGGCGGCGAACTATATCAAACGTATCTTGATAATAAACAAAGCTTTTTATATCAAGCAGATAATAACGTAACTAATTGGCGTATCGCTGATTATCAGACATTATTAGACTCATACCAAAAGCAGGCAATTGCAAGCGACAACCAGCTAACGCCAAACGTTATCGACATAACCATAAAATCGACCGATGGCATTGATGCCATGCTGTTGGCTGTGATTGATAAATTACTGCCACACACAGTTGCCAATTTTAAATTATCTTTTGGCTTTGCTTTAGCGTCTAGCATGCGCTTAATTTCATATCAACGAATCGAGGCGATTGAGCAATGAGTTTGCCGATTATTTTAACTGACGCAGGCAGAGCAGCCATCGCGTCAGGCCAACCGCTGATTATAGATGCGGTGATTTTTGGCTCTGGTGCCTACACTCCGTTGCCAAACCAAACGGTCATGCAATCACCGATTAAAACCATTACAACGGTTTCTGGCACGCCTACTTCGCCAGACACTATTAGCGTAACGATTAAAGATACATCTATCGATGCGTACACGGTGAACGAAATCGGTTTACGCTTGAGTACAGGTGTACTTTTTGCAGTCATGTCTCAACCAGAAGGTGGGCTGCTGATCAAAACATCGTTGTCTTGGCTCATGGCGACTTTTGACGCGCAATTTGTCGGGCTTGACGTTTCTCACGTCAGCTTTGGCGATGCGAGTTTTGCCTACCCTAAAGCAACTGAAAGCC
>JAEMQD010000002.1 GCA_022759035.1 Thiotrichales bacterium | reverse complement strand
ATTATCGCTGCTTTCAAATGTAACCACGTCACCCATTACAACCACCTATCAACCGCATAAAACGAATTTAGTATAACATAATATTTAACCAAACAACCGTTATTTGCGAAATTCTTAATTGTTAATGTTTAAGGTAACAACCGAATATTTCGGATACCTAAAAAAATACCTACTAGAATGATAACAACGATACGTGATGTCAGTCGGTTCCTTGTTTGTGCCGCATAAAAAAGCCCCATCAATTTGATGGGGCTTTTTTAAAGAGACAGATTGAGCGCTAATTAAGCTTGTTTACGCGAACGCGCAAAGCCAAACATTGCCAACAAACCTAAGCCCATCATTGCCAACATGCTTGCTTCTGGTACAGCAGAAACCACAGTTGCTTTAACCAAAATGTCTTTAGGCGTAGAAGCAACATTATTAACACCGTCCCAAATCCATTGAGCGCTGGTGCTGATGCCTGCAATAGGACCACCATTGGCATTTGTCCAAATATTGCTACCGCCATTAAACGGACTCACAACATTCGCTAATGTCGCCGCTGTCCAAGTCTTACCGCCATTTTTAGAGACTGTCCACATAGGTGCGTTGCTAGAGAAGTAATCAGTGCCACCCAAATTAAACTGAGCCAAGAAGCCCGCTGGATTACTAGCAGAAGCCTTACCTTGGTTAGATACAGACCATACAAAGTCATATGCAGATCCGCTCGCGATACTCAAGTTTAAAGCGCTAGATTTTGTCCAATTATTCAAGTTAGCGATACCAGACAAGCTTACGGCATTACTAACGCCATTCACAGCATAAGAAAAGCTATTAACGAAGTTATCGCTGGTAAAACTTGTTGTAAAGTTGGTCGCTGCAAACGCACTACCACCCATTAAAGAAGCACTTACCGCAGTAACAGCCACTAAATTTTTAATCATATCATCCCACCCAAAAGTAAAAAATTAAACGCTAAGCCCAGCACACAATTCAATTATAAGCTTTTTACAGCAATATTATATTGTACTAATGGACAATATAAGATTATTTTTAAACGCATTTTTTTGCACTATTGAACACCAATATATCGACTCAGTACCGACTCTGGCAATGCAGTTAAAAAATCTTGCATAAAGGCATCATGAAGCATAAATGCCTTTTCTTTATTGGCATCTATTGAAGAAATGCGTATTAGCAGCCCATCCACAATAAGTCCTTGAATACCATAGCGCATTTCAGTTAGTTTTTTATCTAGCCCACCACGAAAAGACTGTTCACCAATCATCGTCCAGTAGCTGATTGGCTCTACCCTATCTTGAAATTGTGCCACCATACGTTTTCCCAGCACTTTCCGTCCTAACAAGTCAAAATCTTCTTTTCGTTGATAAACAACCTGAAAACCTTGAGCTGGGTAGCACACTTCAGGTTGGTGCAAATTAAAACCATCACGTTGGTCTGTGCCATAAGCAATGGTAAGCATCACCCTGTCTCCAGCTTTATTAACATAAGTTCGTTCTAATAGCTCTGAATAAAGCACTTTCAATAACGCTTGTTGACCTGAATCGGCATAATAAGCAACTTCTTCTTTCAACACCCGCCATTGTCCAAAGGCTTCTGGTACTTGCTCATTAATACGCAACTCCCCTTTTTGACTGGTGAGCAGTATCTTGGGCGTTATCGCATAGGTTAGTAACATGGTACAAAGTGAAGCCACTAAAATACCTATGGCAAGGGTGTTATTGGTTTTCATAACTTCGGCCTTCTCGAAGCTTCTATGCGTTGCACTAAAAAGTCAAAACCAATAATTAACATTAAGGCACTCATAAACAACACCATACCCGCCATACCATGCAAGTAGCTTTGACCAGCCGCATCACCAAAATGATAAGTAACCAGACTTAAAATCAACACCCTAATCACATTCGCCGTAAACGAGATGGGAATAATCAATAGCGCCATAGAGACATTACGGAACAAAGAATCTCGATGCACTAAATTTAAATAGAGCAAACCCATTGCTTCTAAAGTAAGTAAGGTGTGCAAACCTGCGCAGGCATTAGCCACCAATAAATAATATTGACCCAGTTGTAATACCACCCCTGCTCGACTGATGGGATAATCGAGCATATAGAGCAGTTGTTCCACCACGGCAGATACAGCAATTTTCATCGGCAAGGTCACCATATCGACCACTAGGTTCGGCAATGGCAACATAAACACCATAAAAAACAATGGAAACCAGAGTTGTTTCGCAACCCTAACACCAAATTTAAACAGCATTAACGACCAGATGAAGAATATGAATGATCCCAACTCAAATAAAATAATTTGTTGAGAACGTCCTAACGCATAAAGTAGCAGTCCGATGATTAAAACAAACCAGCCTAACCCTCGCGCTGGTTCATGGTGTGACAGGGTTAGGCTGTACCATTGTCGTAAAATCAACCAGATAGAGATAACCAAGATTAACGGACCATGCATTTGTTCGGCATCTGACCAAATACCCGTGAACAAATCGTAAAGCGTAGGTAAATATAGTACAGACAAAGCGGCTAGCACCAACAAGGAATTGGTGGTGACGAGATAAGGTAGCTTTGCTTTAATCTCATTCATGCCAGTGGCGTCCAACATATCATTCCACAATGATAAGGATAGGTTGCGTTTTTAGAGAGGCTCTATTGATGTTATCCATCGTTAAACACACTGCCTACAACAGCAACTCCCGAAAATTTAAGGCGTTCAATCAACTGTTTAATATTCGTTAAGCTGGTCATGTCTTTACGCGCAACCAAGAGCGCTGCGTTACCACGCGCTGCAATGATATCGGCATCAGAGTAATCCGTTGCCGCTGGCGTATCAATTAACACAACGTCATAGTCTTGCGACGCTTTCTGTAATAATTGACCAAACTGCGGGCGACCTAGTAATTCTTGTGGATTCGGTGGTAAATTACCCGAAGTAATAACGTCCAAGCTTGGCATCAAGGTATTACGATGAATAACCTGCTCGAAGTCGGCACGTTCAGCCAGTAAATTGGCCAGCCCTAGCTTGTTTGGCAATCGGAATAAATCGGCTTGTCTGGGCGACCGAAGATTGGCATCAATTAACAAGGTTTTTTGTCCTTGTTGCGCAAAGACTACAGCCAAATTAGCTGCCATAAAACTGCGTCCGTCGCCCTTAGATGGGCTAACAATCGCAAGCACTTTACGCATTCCATCTTGATTAAACCAGCGCAGCATCAACTGACTGCGCAAAGCACGCATGTTTTCACCGAATGGGCTAAAGGGTTTAAAAGCTACAACCACTTCGGCACTAACCACACTGCTACGCGAACTGACAAAGTTGTAATCGTATTGTTTGGCCAGCACAAAATCAATATCTTCATCGGTTGCTAACTGTAATGCCTTAGCTGCTGCACCAAAACTCACCGAGTGAATTTTTTGATATTCGACGATTTGGGCCACTTGCGAGGCAGTTAATTTACCAGCGGCCATTAAAATATCGCCGATTGTTTGTTGACGCTTTTCTGTAGTCGACTGCATCACTTACGCCCCTGTCTGAATCATTTTAATGGTGCCCGATGCCGACTGAATAGTGGCTAACAACGGAATATCGCTTTGGTCTAATAAATCTTCACGACTACGCACACGTCGATTAACCATTTCAGCCATAAAGGCAAACAATACGCCCAGCAAAGTACCTAAGAAGCCAGCAAGAAACATATTCTTAACACTATTGGGTTTTGCATGTTTTGTCGGTGCAGAAGCTTCAGTCAGGACTGATACATTAGACTGACTGGTCTTACTTTCTAAGTTCGATTGAGTAGCACGCAAACTAACGGCATCATACATGCGCTCTGCCGCAGCGAGTTCGCGTTGCAACACCATAATCTGATCGCGCTGTTTGTTAATTTCTAACACACGACTGCGCTGGGCTTCTAAGGCTTCCTTGAGTTGTTGTTCAGTTTTACGATTCACCTCATAGGAAGTTTGGATTGAAGCAGCAATGCGTGAGGTTTCACTGGCTAAACGACTTCTAAGTGATGTCAACTCTGCCGTAATGGCTTGGGTTTGTGGATGATTAACCCCCAAAGAAGCTTTAGCTTCAGTGAGTTTAGCCTCAACTGAAGCTGTTTGACCTTTCAACTGAATAATCAACGGATTTTGTAGTACTTCTGACATGCTTTCTAAGCGACCGTTACTTCGTTTGCTTTCTGTTTCAGTGGCACTGCCTTGCAAGGTAGTCAGCTGACGCGAAATATCGTTTAACTTTTCTGTTTCCACATCTAAGCGATTATCAATAGAGGTAATGCCATTAGCACGCATGTAATCGGTCAACTTGGTTTGTGCCATCTCAACCGCCAAACGCGCACTGGCAGTTTGTTGATCGAAAAAACTGGCAAATTGTTTGGCTGGCTCAACGCGCAAATCTAATGAAACATCTAAATAGGCTTTAGCAAAAGCATTAGCAAATACCGCTGCATTTTGTGCATCGGGTGAAGTGTATTGAATGGTAATAACATTACTATCACGCGTTGACTGTACCATTAAACCATCGACAATAAACTCAACCAGCCAGTTAATTAGTGGTGTTTTACCTTCGGTTGTTTTTTGCCAGTTATCAATTAGCTCTGGATTAGTTGAGAGTTTCAACACTTCAATGACACGCTTGGCAGTACGCTCACTTTTGATAATATCAACCTGTGTGTTCATGTAGCTAGGCGAGATCATGCCTTGCAACATCATACCCGTGATCGGATCGGGTGACTTAACGTCAACCAACACCGATGCTGAAGCAGTGTACTGCTTTGGGGTAACCATCGTATAAGCCCCAATGAGCAGGACTACCGTCACGAGAGTGATTACGATAATGAGCCAGCGCGCTTTTAAAATAAGCACAAATTGTTGCAATGACATAATAATTCCTAGAGTGACTTAGAATAGGCTTTCACGAATAAACAAGGTATCGTTCGCTTGAATCACATCAGTGAGTTTGGGTTCGATGGTCTGTACGCGCCCGTCTTCTAAACGACGGTGAATCTCCAATCGACGATCTGTTCCTTTGCTGGTGAGTCCTCCACCCGTTGCCAACGCCTGCATCACGGTCATATTACGTTCGACACGAAAAGCACCAGGACGCTGAACTTCACCGTAAATATAATACATAGGCGCTCGATCTACAAAAATGGTATCTCCACCAAGAACAAGTAAATTGGTTTCGTCGGCTGATTGTCCTAGCACACGATAGAGATCAACTTTAGCTTGAAAAGGCTTACCTGAACGAAAGCCTTTAATGACCACTATGTCGTCACCAATGGTGTTAATCCCGCCTGCCAAAGCAATGACATCTGATACACGCAAATTACTGGTTTCTAAAGCGTAGCGACCAGGTTTGTTTACCTGACCCAAAACGGCGACTTGATTACCCTGTGTAATCAAGGGTACAACGGTGACTTGGGGATTGTTAACAAAGCCGCCTTTAAACAGCGCTTCCGCAATTTTACGTTCAGCTTGATAAGGCGTCAGACCGCCAATTTGAATTTGACCAATCAGCGGATAGGAAATATTTCCAGCCTCATTTAAATGAGTCTCTACGGTTAAATCAGGGTTCTGAAATACTTGAATTTTAACTGCGTCACCCGCTGAGAGCGCATAATCTGCTGTTGGTGGTTCGGCATGTACGGTCACGGAAAGCAACGAAAAAATGAGTAAAAAAGGAAATAAAAGAATACGTGCCATATGACAACACCACCTAGGTCGAGGTTAATTTATGAACAGCTTATCAGATCTTAACCCATGAATGGCCTGAATTCAAGTATTAAGTGCAACGCTGTGGTTGCCTGATCGCATGGCTTCACG
>JAEMQD010000019.1 GCA_022759035.1 Thiotrichales bacterium | reverse complement strand
ACATAGTCTCGCTCGCGTCCGATGACGCTGCCAATGCGTTTCCCAATTCGCCCAGTAGCTTAACAGGGAGTTGCAACACATCCTCCATCACCAGTTTTTTACCGTCAAAGGTTGCTGTTTGCGCAATAACTGCCGCCATTAACCGTGTTTCGCTGGCATCTTTACCAGCGGCACGATAAGCGTTCTCCATATCCAGCCCTGTTGCATCGCGCACCACCACTTCGACCGTGTCAGGGTCGAAGGGCAAGGCGGTTTTTGCGGGTTTTCTGGTAATATTCATTTTTAACTCCTAAGGAAACGATTATGACAAACGAACAAGCCACCATTTTGGCATTGCACGCCTGCGTTCAGGCTATCATTGGCGCGTCATCGAACGAAGCCGCTGCGCAAATTGCGCTTGCGTTAACGGCTCAGATTGAGGCTGCTTCTGCCAAGGACACATTTTTAATAGCCGCATTAAATGACTATCGCAACATTGCCGAAAAAACTGCTTCAGGCGCTTCATCACGACCATCCTAAATTAGTTTTGTAGGTTTCTAATATATCTACGCCATCGATGCGGTAAATGTTGTTCATGACATCGAACTCGATATGTTCTACCCCATCTAAGGTGAGTTTTAGGTAGGTGGCACTGTAATCGACATCAAGCTCAACACCTTCTTGCTGTTTGAATCCGCCTAAGGGTAGGTTTTTGAAACTTGCCGTGAGGATACACACATATGGCAGTTCATTGGTTGCCCCTTGCGCTGTGTAAGATAGTAATGAACCACGCAGTTGTAGCTGGGTTGCTTTAATCGGGTTTGCAATCTTATTTAACACATCGCTATAAATGCTGTTAAATTTGATTTTACCTTCTAGCTTTTCAAAGCCTGCAAACAACTCCATCACGCCCACCATGCCCAATACAGACTTATCTGTTGTTTTGGACTTTAAGGTGGGCAATTCCATTTCAGCAACACGACCCGCTAAATTATTGCCGTCCATGTACACATTTGCCCCGTAGAGGGTGTTCACTTGTTGTCCCATTATTTAAGTCCTTTTAATAAGTCAATGTTGATAAACGACTCATAAGTCACACGCTCCATTGGGGTCGGTGGCATAAACTGGTAGCCGAAGGTGATGTGCCCTGCGGCCAGTTCGGTGACAGGGTTTTTCGCTTGATCAAAGGTACAAGAGCCATCGATAATCGCGCCACGACTGACCAAGGTGCGCATAAAACCGTTCACTGTGTCACGCACGCTGTCGATAATGGCTTGGTTAATCGGCTTGTCGATAAACTGTAAGGTTGCCAATTCGATACTTTCGTGAATGATGTCGGCGGTGCGACGGACATTTAAGAAGTTTTTAGGGTCTGAGTTGGCTGGCCATGCGGCGGTTCGGTTGCCCCATAAACGAATGCCTGTGCCGAAACTATTAAATAAGGTGCTAATGCCCACTTCGTTTAACAAATTGGCTTGGGTATTCGCATCATTGATTGCCGCTGTAATAGGCGTTTCCATGCCCACAATGCCCATGATTTCATGGTTGGATGGGCTTACCCAATAGCCTTCTTCTAAATCTGTCTTGCAAATTAACCCAGCCACACGAGACGATAAGCCTTCGATGCGGTTAGTGTTTGTGGCTTTGTCGTACACCATAACCCCTGGGAAACATAAATAAGCCCGATAGCTGCTGGTGTTAAAGTTAATCGTGCCACTGGCACCACGACCATTAATCGCTTGGGTGACCGTAACCCCACGTGGTGCGTCGATGATCGCAATTGCCTTTTGCTTTTCAGCAACAGCGATCATTTCCGTGCTCACCGATAAGCTGGTCGAAAAGCCAGGGGCAATAATCAGCTTGGGACGAAAGCCAAAGAGTGTGTAAAGGGTTTGTGCAATCGCAAGCCCAGAGTAAGTGTCGCTAATGGCATCGTAACCACCGATGATGTCTGCTGCTGTGACATTGGCAGGGTTGCCATTGTGTTTGACGGGATCGTATACGTTAACGACAACCGTTAAACCGCCGCCGTGGTCTAAAATGCCATCCAACGCATTGGGGATAGTGAAACCTGTTGTATCACTGCCAAATTGTGCTGCGTCTTTGTCTGACATTACCAAGGTGGGTGTGTTAATGGCGCCCGTGCTGGCTGTCCCCACCAGCAAAATCACCGCCGATTTCACGACGCGTACAGGGCGCGCGCCTTGATTGACCTCGATGGTTTCAACCCCGTGTAGATAATTAGCTGGCATCTGCTGCTCCTTTTTTAACTGGCTTGGCTGGGGCTGGCTCTAATAAGCCTTTTGCAACCAAGGTTTGTACATAATCACAATCGGGTAAATCGACTGTGGTGTCAGGCTGCAAGGCCACTTCGTTGCCCAACAGGGTGACAAACTGTGGCTGTGTGCCTTTGAACAGGTAACTATTCATAATGCCTCCATAGTAATGTGGGATATGGGCTGTTCTTCGCCTTGGTTTTCAACCACTAGGCTTTGCGTTTGTATGTCCAACACATACTGCCAAATGCCATCGGTTTCACTGACAAATCGGTCAGCCAGTAAACGACATTTGCGGTAGTTATTCGGCTTAAAACCGACCATGAGTTGGCGTAATTTATCAAGCTCACTCAATGCGCCTGTTTTGCCATTGAGCTGGCGAAGCATGACGGTGAGTGAGAAATTCACACTGGCCTGTTGGCGCATCAGTGTGATGTCGCAACTCTCATCGAATCGCGTGCCACCGTAGCTGATTAAAATCGCGCCTTTGGGGTGATTCAGTCGATAGTCGCTAGGTCTTTCTGGGAAAAACTCCACCGACACATCAACACGAGTTTTTAAATAAGCTTGTACCTGCGTGAGTAAATCAAGCGTGTTCATCATCTCCAGCCTCGACGTGGTTCACCTGAACAGTCGGCTTGGCTTTCCGATACAGGTTCGCCCGAGGCATCGGTGCTAATGCCGAGTAAAATCTTGCCGTCACGAATGGCTTCTAGCTCTCGCATGGCATCCTTGTAGGCTTCCTTTACGGCATCGGGCAATGATCCTTCTGGGCGACGACTGTATAAGTTGTAACGCGCCAGGCGCACGACAATCTCACTCACCAAACTATGCACATGCGTTAATGGCAAGGTGTAACGGCTTTGCAAATAAGCATCGACGCGATCTTCAGCCGCCAAGACAGCGGCTTCAATCACTGCCACATTCATGGTGTCCATCGAGGCATCATCGTTGCTCAACCACACCAGCGTTTGTGCTGGTATGGTTTGTTGCAATTGTTCGAGACTGACGTAACGCATGACGATTTACCTATAGATAGTTGGCAATCAGTAAGCCAAACGCACCTTTCATGTCATTGCTGACCGATACGGTTTGTTTTGCGTAAACTGGGTTACCGCTAGCATCAACGCCTGTTTGTACCGTCACCACTTCACTGGTCATTTCACGCTCTAACAAAATACGTGCTTTGTCTTCTAAACTGGTTGGCACAACCAATAGGTCTGGTGTAATCGCTAATGGTTTACCACCATCTGCTTTAAAGCCGCGCATCGCAGCGCGTGCTGCCTTTAGGTTTTCTGCATTGAGTTCAGCTTTCACAGCAAACGCCATTTGCCAGAATCCATAACCGACGTTACAACGCATATCAACACCAAAACGGTACTGGTTGCTTGTGAACACGGCTTCATCATCCATTTTGTTCATCGCCACAAACTGTGCCGATTTACGATCTTGGAAAATAAGCGGTTTAATCGCACGATTTGTACACAACAAATACCAAGCATCGCCCGTATAAGCGTCATCGACGATGACATTGCTAACATTAACGGCTGTACCTGTTCCATCTGCTTTAGGATAGCGTTTGTGATTGGCATCAAAGAAGTTTTTGCCGTCATAGCACTTGTTGGTAAATCCGTTTTTTAACAGCTCAAATACCAGTTGATCTGGGAAGATAGCTGCACTACGTCCCAATTCGGTGAACATGGGTGTGTAGATGCCTAGGTTGTCATCTTCAATGTCGGTGCGCTTTACACCAACGGTTGCCTCAAAGTCTTTGTTAGCAATGCTGTAGGCATTTTCTTTGATATCGTTTATCTCACGATCACCAATCCATTCACGCATGCCAGGCATATCCCCAAGCCAACCGTAGGTATTCGATGCTGTACTAGATGGTACTACGGTGGCTATTTGTTGATACTGTGGTGTCACGCTCGACAAACCACCTTTAAACGCAGCACTTACGGCTGTACGTAATGCCTGCAATGAGGCAGCGGTTACAATGGCCATAATGGTTAAACTCCTTTAGATTTCAAAAACGCATCTTCAGAGAGTCCCATTTGCGAGCAAATGGCTTTTTCTTCAGGCGTTAATTGTGTGGTTGACCCTTGTGCAGGTGGCACTTGGCTGTTGATGGCGGTTTGTGTCAGCACAGGGGCGCTGGCAACAAAGGCGGTGAAGCGTTCAAGTCCACCCTCAGCACGACAAGCGGCTAAGTGATAGTCTTTGCTGGCTGGGGCAATCTTGCCTGCGGCAATGGCATCATCGACCGCTGTGGTAATCATGGCTTCAGTCTGCGCTTGCAAGTGCTGATTGAGCTTTTGCTCGGCGTTTAAGGCGCGTTGCTCCATGCTGGCATAGTCGGCGCGGGGCACGAACTTATCCAGCGATGGGGTATGTGCCGCATTGACGGCTTTGTGTGTTGCGGCTAAAACCGCTTCGGTACTGGCATCTTCTGGCAGCCCGAGTGCTTTAGCAATGTCTTTTAATGACATGGCATCCTCCTGTGGGATTTGTTGGTGGTTTAGGGCAGTAAGGTAAAGATTGGGCTGATTGGTAAGCCCTGCCGAGGTGAGCTTGATAATGGCGTTATTGTCTTTGCTGAAATAAAAGACTGGCGACAAGTAACGATACTGTTTGCTATCGACAATGGCTTGACCTTGATCTGTCCATTCAATGCGTCCTTCGATAGCGCCAATGTCAGACACGCGTACTTCTTTAATCCAGCCATAAGCTGGGGCAGGCTCACCTTGTGGTGCTTTAATTTCGGTTGCGTGTTCGATGTCGACGGGTAAGTCCGCACCATTAAGCGCAAACTGATCGATAATGATTTGTGGGTTAGGGTTTGTAAAACGACGACCATCACGACCGATGATCTGCTGTCCTGGTGGAATTAGTGCATACCATCCTCCTTGATTGTTCAGTTCGACGCTATTCAAAGCGATGAGTAGATGTTTCATTTCTGACCTCTTTTTGGTGTGAGATCAGAATACCAAGATGGGGTTTGTGTTTCTTTTAATCGGCTTTATGAAAATTAACCGCTATTTCGTGCCCTGGGATGCCCAGTTGAATTTTTAGAAAGAATTTGAGTAATGATGCCACTGGCATTAAAAAACGCCCCGTAGGGCGTTAAATTGCGTTGGCTAAAACAATCGTCCTTGACTCTTGTCTTTAATCCTTGCTCTTACTCGTTTGACGATCTTGTACACCCATTGCTCGCTCATACCAAAATGGCTGGCAACGGCTTTAACGTTCTTGCCATCGAACATTTCCCACACCTCCAAATCACGGCTGGCGATGTGCAGTTTAGCGCCTTGCGGGATGTAAATGTTATGTCCACCCCATTCGTCAGCCACTTGCATCGCCACTTCGATACCCACCAAGCGTGCCTTGTCTTCTGGCAGTTCACCAAATTGTTTGACCGTATCGGTAGCGATACGGGCTAGGTCTGCGAGTAACTCGTTGGCGTGGTGCTCGAAGTGTTCCATGTTATGCCTCCTGTTGGGTTGGTTTGTGTTTGGGCTGACTCATGCGCTTTTGCCACTTTTTGAGTGTCTCAATCACGCTACTGGCTTGCTCGCTGCTTAACCAGTGCAAGCTGTCCACGCCTGTTAAGCGTTTCACGTAAGCAGCTAAGGCAGCTTCGCTTGGGTTTTTCACAATGCCTTCATC
>JAEMQD010000134.1:1236-5948 GCA_022759035.1 Thiotrichales bacterium | reverse complement strand
TAAAGGGGATGATTCTTGCGCCGTGGATCTGTAACTCATTTCAATGGGAGGAGTTGATTAAGTTTACTGAGAAAACCGAACCGAAGTTTATTTGTGGTCATTTTGAATTTAATGGATTCGAAGTTTCAGCGGGCCATATTATGGACCATGGAATGAGCCACAAGGAGCTCCTAGTCGATTCAGTCCAGATGATTTATAGTGGGCATTATCATTCTCCTCAGAAAAAGGATAAAGTTAACTATATCGGGACACCCATGGCCACGACAATGTCTGAGGCCAACGAGGCGCACGGAATCACTATCTTAGATTTAGATACAGGGGAAGAGGAATTCATCGAATATACACGCGTTAAAACCGTGTCTATTCAATTATCTGAGCTAGATGATATACTTCCTACCCTTGATCCCGAAAACACATCAATTCGCATTGAATTTCCAGATAATATCGAAGATGAGATGATCATCGAGGAAGTGCAACAGCGTCTGAGTGAATTGAAGTTCGAGGAAGTTAAAGTCAAATATACCGGAAATAAAGTTCGAGAGATGCTCGAATCTGTAGTCGATTCCGAGATCCAAGAGGTAGACAACATCGACGGTGTAGTTATCAACTTCATTAAATCAAGTGCCGAGATTCCCGGTATCGACAAACAAACTTTAGAAATTCTATACAAACTCGCGATGGAAAAGGGAATAGAATAACATGATTAACTTTAAAAGTGTAACCGTTCAGAACTTTCTAAGTTACGGAGCTCAACCAACTACATTCGATTTATCGACAGAGGGTTCAACACTTATCTTAGGCAACAATGAAGACGTCGGAGAAACGGGCAATAGTAAGAATGGTGTTGGCAAAACCGCGTCAATGCAGGCAGTTCTGTTTGCATTGTTCGGTCGAGGCATCGATAAGCTAAAGACTGATGAATTTATCAATATTAAGAACGAGAAGAGACTTGTTGTTGATCTTGTGTTTGAGAAAGATGGCAAGAATTATCGAATTATTCGTAAACGCAAACCAAACGCTCTCGAATTATATGTTGAAGATCAAGCGGTTACGCTAGATACAATGGCGAATACCGATAAGATGATCGAATCTATCGTCGGAACATATGATATCTTTATGACAGCATACTTCCTAACACCACATCGAGAATCATTCTTATCAATGAGTTCAACTGATCAACGGAACCTTATTGAAGAGATGCTTAGCCTAGACATCTTAGCGGAACGTGCCGAAGCGTTAAAATTAATTCGGAAAGAACTTGAGGTTGAATGTCGAGTACTCGAGCGAGACATCGCCAATGCCCGACAGCAAAATGCAAACACGGAATCAAACATTCAACGAATGCTCGAAAAACGCAATTCACTGGAGATGCAAACTGCATCCGAGATTGCCGAGGTTGAATCCGATATCAAGGAGTTCGAACAAATCGATATTGATGCAATTACTACGGAACTCAACCTGCAACAAGTTAATATTACTGAGATTGCTCAACTAAATCAAGAGCTTAATGAATTAAATTTTCAGTATGTATCAACTAAAGTGCGATTGTCTGAAGTGGATTCGGAGATTAATATACTTGAAACTGCCGATGCTGATATTAAAGCAATGCGCGCTAAAGCTCTCCAGTTTGAAAACAATATTATATCTGAGCGCGAAGTTCTCGAATCACAAGCACAAAATGCGAAAAAACTTTACGGTATTGAGTTCGATCTTAATGAACAATCAATCCAACGACTCTTGGATACTTATACGGAGAAGTACGACGTCCTGGCTGAAATCATCGAAGTTATTAACGAGTTAGCTGATGCTGACCGTAGTATTGACACATTGAAAGCTAAGATCGATCGAAACGCCTCTGAAATTGAGGATCTTAAACGAGAAATTGAACATCTAGAAGACGGCAAATGCCCAACATGCAACCAAGACTATTGCGACCACTCGAAGATTGAAACACTTCAGGCTAAGCTAATCAAGAAGTTGGGTGATGTCGAAAAAGATAACCAGGATGTTGAACGATTAATTACAGAGACTACAATCGCCAGGGCTGAAGTTAATGCATTCCTGGCAGAATCTGGTATCGATGTCGATGCAGACCTTAAACTACTTAATAGAGAAAACGCTACAGTAATCAAGCACTTAACATCTATCATGTCGGATGTTCGATTGTTTGAATCTAAGGCCGCAACTAACACTTATAAAGACCGCTTGGTTGAACTTGAATCGCGCTTCGGTAATATCGTTGAAAGTGTATCTGAGTTGGAAGATGAATATACTCTAATTGAGAAGGAGATGCTTCGATTAACCGATAGAATTTCGGAAATTAAAGAAACCATAGGCGAATTAGAATCAACTCCGTACCCATTGTTAGCTAAGTTTAAAATTAAATCGGATCATGATGTTGCAAGAATTATTGAAAAGTTGGAGGCGTTGAAGGCTAAACTCCTCTCGTTAAAGCAAACTGATTATTCCTTATTTGATAATGAGATTGCCGAATTTAAGACGCAGCTGATTGATGTTAGTGCAATTGCCGCGGATCTTAAAGAGATTCAGACTCAGATCGAGCATGCGAATATCCTGATTAAATTGCTAACCAACAACTCATCATTCATCCGTAAAGGTATTGTCGATAAGTATATCCCATTCATTAATAAGCGGATTTACGAGTACACTGAGATTCTTGGGTTGAAGCACCTCGTAACTGTCAGCAACGATTTAACATCCGAGATTCTCTATATGAATCGATCAGTGTCGTATTTCAATCTAAGTCAGGGTGAACGTTTGCGCGTTAATTTAGCTATGAGTTTGGCTTTCAGAGATCTGGTTTCAAGTCTCGGTAAACAAACGAACGCATTGTTTATCGATGAATTCTTGGATGCGGGGGGAGATACATCGTTTGTATACAGTGCGATTAAACTAGTTACGACGAAAGCCAAACATGTAGATGTCATTAGCCATCGTACTGATATTATTGATTTCGTTGATAATGTTATGACGATTACTAAACGCAACGGTTTCAGCTTTATCGAGTAAACTGCATAAATATCCTTAGAACAAACATCTGAGGATATTTTTAATGATTCTAGGCATCGATCAGAGTTTCACATCAACCGGTGTCGTCTTAACTGGATTCGATAAGGAAGTCCGAGATTTCCAGATTATCTCAACTCAGAAGAATGACCTGGACCCGCTAGATATATTCAAACGATCTATAATTATTAGCGATAAAATCGCCCAGATTTGTGACAATACCCATGTAACTGAACTTCGCATTGAGGGGTTGGGCATGTCATCTATAGGCAATGCGACGAGAAACCTCGCGCAACTACAATATGCAATCATATCTGAGATTATAAAAAAGCATCCCGAAATCGAGATAAAGATTATCGCGCCGACATCCTTAAAGAAACGCTCAACCGGCAATGGCAAGGCGACCAAACAAGATATGTATGACGCATTGCCAGAATCAGTTAAAACATTGTTTAAAGATGTCAGAAAGACGAAAGGTCTATATGATATTACTGATGCATATTTCTTAAGTGTTTTCTAATTAGGAGAAATAAATTGAAGAGTTATACAGCATACCTGGCCAATGTGAGCCAGCCAACATACAACACAATCGTAAATTTTTGTGCGGACAATAAGCTGCTAAATGTTCCACTGCCTGAGATGATGGGATATCTGCTGCAAATTAAAGACGGCTCATACGGCAGAGTGCCAACATCACTGGGGAAATCGTTTCTGATGAATGATTTGGAAATCATTGAACTAGAAGCATCATCAGGTGATGGAAAAATTCTTTACGTGCAAGGCGTTTGCCCGCCGCTCATCAAAATGTGCAAAGATATGGAAACTCTTGATGGATATGAAGAGTTGAATATTATGATCGACGACGAGACTGCAGGATTTGTTCTGGCGTATGATGTTACGCCCGATTTACCGTTGGCTGATTTAACCAGACAGTTCAAAGAGTATTTGAGCGATACTGTTGTTTTTGATAGTTTTTCAACACACTACGTTAATGAGGATGTAGTTCTCGACTTCATCGATGGCATAGACCCACTTTACGCTCATTAATGGAAAATTTGAGCTGTTTGAGTAACTATAATGTGGTTATTTTAACAGCTCTCTTCTCTTCTCTCGGTTAAGATAACCACACTTAATAATTAAACCTTCCCTTCCTTAACCATCTTCCAATGACTCTGCCATTTGCTGGCACCTTTAATTGCTTTATCCCACTCAGACAGCGGAATTGAACCGCCGTGTGAACCGAGGCTAACTAGCGCCTGTTTATATCGACGAACAATATACTGAGCCTGAGGCACAAGCTTAACCACACTATGATAATCAACTATAATCGGTAGATTGCTCTTAATTCGGGCGTAATTCATATCAAGAATTACCTTTAATATATTTCGGCGGATTGTATACGGGACGTAATGGAGATTAAACGCCAGTAGTGTATTGTATTGAGACTCAACCAAAAATGGCAGAATTAGCGGCGTCCGGTCATACTCGGCCCCACCATAAGAGATTTCAGCCAGAGTCCCGAGTAAAATAGTTTTAACTTTTTTCTTACTATAAGAAGGCGTCAAATAGACATCCGGTTGAAGTAATCCTGCACCAACTTTGGCGGAATCATATCCAGAATAAAGCTCCACTAATTCTTTATTTGCACCAGAAATAATCAAAGCCATTTCAAACCCATCTAGTAA
>JAEMQD010000134.1:0-1136 GCA_022759035.1 Thiotrichales bacterium | reverse complement strand
CTAATTCTTTATTTGCACCAGAAATAATCAAAGCCATTTCAAACCCATCTAGTAAATAGTTAACAGAAATATTTACTTACATAGAGGCTTTCCATGTCACTGACAGAAACAAGATGGAATCCAGTATCAATTGGAACGAAGGTTGAAGAGTCATATACCCCTACAACCATAACCAGTCATGTCATGAGCACAAGCTGGTTTAACAAAGTAATCAATAATGACGGTTCAAGATACCAGAAGCTGAAAAATTTCTACGCTGCAGATACATGCTCCGTTGAAATCAGTCGTGCGTTGGATATTATTGCTGAAGATATTTCATCCGCAAATGCTGCGGATTCTGACGATTCCCATTTCTATATCGATTTCGGTGACGATTCCAAAATTAAAAAAACCATGATGGCGGTTATTACTGGAGCAATGACTGTCTGGGAAGATCGCACCGGGATGAATAATGAGTTTTTCGACCGCGTTAGAAAAACATTAAGATATGGCGCAACATTCTACAAAAAGAATAATGATGGAACATTATCTGAGCTCCCTACGGAGAGATTCGTCGGTTATATCCTATCCGAACAAGATGAAAAAGTCGTAACTCATTATCTATACGACCCTTCGATTGAGACAATCGATAGAACAGGCCGAATCTTCCGGGCAACAAAGTCAAATAATGCATTTACTGTTGTCAATCGAGCTAAATCTGAAAATTATGAGACAATTTCTACTAACGATTTGGTTATTTTTAAGCTAGGTGATAAACCATTTGGTGAGAGCTTGATTGACCGTGTCTATAGTGTTTGGAAGACGATGAAGCTTTTAGAAGATTCAATCGTTGTTTACCGCGTAACCAGATCTACCGAACGCAGAGTATTCTATATTGATGTTGGCAATCTGCAAGGACCAAAACGCGAACAAGCAATTGAGCGTATGCGTATCAAGATGAACCAACGTAAAGCTGCCAAAGGTGGTGAATTAATTACTGAATATGACCCACAGAGTCTCGGTGAGGACTTATTCATTCCGACCTCCGCAAACGGTAAAGGTTCGCGCGTTGAAATGCTCCAAGGCGGATCTAATCTTGGCGAGTTGACTGATATCGATTGGTTCTCCAAGAAACTCGCAGCGGGCTTGCGTATTCC
>JAEMQD010000021.1:2282-5981 GCA_022759035.1 Thiotrichales bacterium | reverse complement strand
AAGCGGTCTTTTGACTGCAGACACTCAGAAAGCGATTGAAGAATCATTCCAGGCCGCCATTACAGCCAAGGAAGTCGAAATTGCTGAGCGATATACACAGAAGTTTAATGAGGCCAAGGCAGAATTAGCTGCAACTATGACACAGATGGTTGAGGAAGCTGTTGCCGAAGAAATCCAAGCTATCACCGAAGAAATCAATCATGCCCGTACTCTTGAAGTTCAGTATGCTGAAAAACTTCAGATGTTTAAGGAAGCATATGATACTAAACATCAAGAAGAAATGAAGATTGCGGTTGCCGAGGCTGTCGCCGAAGAAATGGAAGCAATTGCCGAAGATATTCAAGCGATGAAAAAATTTGAATTCGCTATGAGCATTTTTGAATCTTATAAAGGTGCTTATGAGAAACTATTCGGCGGTTCTGATATTACTGCAGTTGAGGCTCTCGAAGAAGCCAATCGCGAGTTGGAGGGTTTCCGCCGCCAAGCTAAAATTAACGAATTGCTTGAGGCTTTCACAGGGTCAAAACGTGAAGTTGCCTTAACCATTCTCGAATCAACTGCAACTGATAAGTTGGAAGAGAAGTTTAACTCTGTTAAACATATCCTTTTGGCTGAATCTGTTGAAACTGTGAGTGAACCTCAAACCGTCATCGAATCCGCTGATCAACAAGGCGCTGAGGTTGCGGGTACGGTTGTACTTGAAAATGGAGCAGATGATGCAAACCAGGAGGCAGAAGTTGTACAGGAAGCTGTAGATCCGATGACTCTCAAATTGCAACGCTCGCTTGCTTTTGCTGGCGTCCGCAAGTAAACGAACAAAAACTTAACACCTTTTAGTAAATAAAAGTGTTAAAATGAAATTTAAATTTAATTTGTCATTTGGGAGTTAATACAATATGACTGCAATGAAAAACTGGAGCGAATATAAAGGCGCTCTTTTGGAAGGTTTAGATACCAAAAAAGCTGCCATTGTTGGCACTTTGATGGAAAACGCACACAAAGAAAACCTAGCTGATACTGATGCTCATAACAAAATCATCGTAACTGAATCTGCTGGCGCATCTACAACTGCAACTGGCAACATTTCTCGTTACGATATGATGTTTATGCCTATGATTCGCCGTGTTATGCCTAGCTTGTTGGCGATGGACTTAGTAGGTGTTCAGCCTTTACAAGCTCCTCGTGGCATCGTTCGCACGATCCGCACTCGTTACGCTGAAGATACTAAAGCTACCTCAGGTGGTTCAATTACTGTTGCCGCTGGTGCTGAAGCCTCTGGACGTAACATTTACGACAAATATTCGAAATTGGCTAACGGTGGCGATTACGACCAATCTGACAGCTTAAATCCATTCAGCCAAACCCGGTTGCTTGAGTCTGTTAGAGGCAAACCAATGAGTTTAGATGTAACAACTGATGCAGTTGATACAATGAGCCGCAAATTGAGCGCCACTTACTCTCTAGAAGCTGCTGATGATCTAAACTCTTATGATGGTTTAGATATTGAAGCTGAATTGTCTGCTTCTGTTGGTGATGAAATTTTGCGTGAAATGGATCGTGAGATTTTGGATACACTGAATGCTCTTGCTGGTACTGTTGAATCTTTCGACTTTGCTCATACTGACGGTCGTTACGCAGGTGAACGTCTCGCTGCACTTAACATCGCCATGGAAGCATTAAGCGCTGTTATCGCACAGGCTACTAAAAAATCGGGTGCTACTTGGATCGTCGTATCTCCAAAAGTATTCACCGGTATGAAAAATGCTTCTAACGGCACTTTCATTCCAGCTGTTAATAACCTAGAATTAGTTTCTAGTTTATTCGTTGGTACTTTTGCGGGTAACGTTAAAGTTTATGTTGATCCATATTTAGCTACTGACAGTATCTTAATGGGTTACAAAGGTTCAGAAATCGACTCTGGTTTGATCTACTGTCCTTTCATTCCATTGAGCTCTTCTGGCACAATGCGCGACCCTAACACTACAGATTATGTATTGTCTATGCGTACTCGCTATGGTTTGTATGCAGCTGTCGACCCAGCTAAGTCTCTCGGTAACGCTGCAGACTACTACGCTCGTATGTCAGTTGCAAACATTCAACTAGGCTTCACTAACTAATCAAATAGTCAGTCGATCCTTTAAAAATCCCCTCTTCTGAGGGGATTTTTTTTACTTAAGATATTAAACAGTTTGGCTTGATTTCCTTCAGTTTTTCTGGTAAACTAATATATTATTAAATAGTCTAGAGAGACAACGAGAGGGAGAGCATATGTTCTGTTTATCATCAACATACGAGAAAGTCCGTCAGGAAGCAGACGAACTCCGAGCACAACTCGAGCAGGCCAATCAAAAAATTGCACAACTAGAGCACGATATATCCATTCTTACATCTAAAGCTGAGACTGTATCGGTGCGATTCGATTTTGACTCTGATTTCCAAAAAGCAACGCCAGTTATTACATTTAACGATGAATCTGTTGAGAAACTACTTGAAATTCGACGAATTACGCCCGGCTCGACTGATCAATTTAGCGTTCAATTGGCACTACTGACGCTAGCTGAAGAGGTAGCAGGGCAGATCGTAGATTTATACACAGACCCACAGGATTAAAGCTATATGTTTACAAACCTTGTGGTCGACTTAAACAACCTGTGCTTTTTAACTAGGTTCGGCAAAGTCAAAACTCCAACATCAACCCGCCAGAAAGAAAAAGACATCGATAAGTATATTTTTATCGAAGTCGTGGACGTCATCTTGCGACACATGACTATGTTTAAGTGCACGGGACTAATAATTGCAATGGATAGTCCGAATGGATGGCGGAAGGAGCTTTACCCAGATTACAAGCGTTCCGACAGAGATATTGATATCTACTTCAACGAGATAGTTAACGGCGCGAATCTGGTGTTTGATTTCTTCAGAAACTACACAGCAGCGTTATGCCTCAAAGCACCTCGTTGCGAAGCAGACGACATTATCTCGGTTATCACCAGAGTGTCGACAACCGAATCCATTATTTTGTCAACAGATAAAGATTACGTGCAGTTAATCTCGCCGCTGGTGAGATTATATACTCCCATGAAACAAGGCTCGTTTAGAGAAAGCGATAATCCAAAGTTTGATCTGTTTCTGAAATGTATTCGAGGAGACGCTAGCGACAATATTCGGTCGGCATTACCTCGCGTGCGCGAATCTGTCCTTAGAGAAGCATTCGAAGAGCAGGGTGTTAAACTCCTTAACCTAATGGAAACTGTTAGACCTGATGGAATTAAGGTTTTAGATGCGTATAAATTTAATGAATCTTTGATTGACTTAACTAAACAACCGGACAATATTCTCGAGGCTATTGAAAGCGCGATTATCAATTACGAATTCAAACGATACAGCGTTATATCGGCAATTAAGTTCATTAAAGATCTAGGATTCGCAGAACAGAAGTTAACAATATTTGATAGACGAGACGCGGGGTTGAAGAAACCTCCAGTGTTGGTTCTATAAATATATTTTTTTTAATCCAATGAAGGATAGATATTATGTTTGAAATTAACAAAGAATCTCTAAAATCTGAGATTAAGCAGACTGTTAAAGACGTTATTGAAAGCGCCTTGGCTCCCGAAGCTGCAATTGAAGAGGCAGATACAACTGCGAGTGATATTGACTCGGATGATATGAAGACCGGTAAGGCTGAAGATAAAGACG
>JAEMQD010000021.1:0-2182 GCA_022759035.1 Thiotrichales bacterium | reverse complement strand
AAGATAAAGACGAGAAAGATAAAGACGAGAAAGATAAAGACGAGAAAGATAAAGACGAGAAAGACGAGTCTGAAGAATCTAAATAAATTTTTAAGAGAGAAGAGAGGTAATTTATTATGATGCAAGATATCCGTATTGACGGTCGCATGCAGCGCGTCTTCGTGCTTATGGAGCGAGACAATCGTGTTGTTTATATTCCATTAACATCATTAACACAAGTTGATTACGATCGGTTGACCGATATTTCAAAACAAGACCCGGACAATATGCTTGAAACTATGAGCAAAGCAACACTCAGCAACGGCCGCAATATGCTTGCGTTGTATGACAAGTTGATTCAGGTCATGGTTAAAACTGGTGAAGGTGAAGGCACACGCATCCTCAAAACATCTGAAAGAGATGATGCAACGAACTTTACAGTAACACCTTTGCCGCCCGATGAGGAAGAAGATGCAGCAAAAGATGAACCAACCGTTGAAAAGCCCGTTGAAATCCAACCAAAAATAGATCGCAAACCATCATACGGTAGACCAAAAACTCAGAAATAACACACAATCGTTGTGCAATATAAAAGACTCTCAATTGAGAGTCTTTTTTTTTACTTGTAAAACTAACGAAAATTTGTTATAATATAAGAAAATAAAAGGAGTATAAAAATATGAAACGAGACGGCTTATTAGATGAGCAGTTTGACGTCTACGACCAGATCATTCATCATATTAAAACGAATTCGGGTATCCACCAGTATATGATAGTGGATGCGCCGGCTGGCCGAGGAAAGACATTCACTATCGGTGCAGCCATTGGTGATTTATACATGTCCGACGGGGTAAGAGGTGCACCTATTGCATTCACTGGCAGAGCCGCTGCACAACTTCGTAAATCAGGCATCGATGCCTCAACAATGCATTCTTTAATCTACAATCCTGTCTACGATGTAGACGGCGTGTTTGTTCGATTCGAACAGAAGTCCCGTGAAGATATCAGAGAACTACTAGGTGACTATATTCTCATCGACGAAGCATCTATGTTTCCGAAAAAGGAGCTAGAATTTTTGGCGTCTTTTAATATGCCCATTATCTTATCAGGTGACGAGAATCAATTACCCGCAATCGATAAAGACAACCCGAACTTTAATTGTATGGTCGACGTTCCTGGCATTCGTGTTAGATTAACAGTTAATCGTCGAGTTGACCCAGATTCACTAGGTATCGCCGAGATTAGTGAATATGTAAAGGAACATAATGCCATCCCGCGAGTGAGGAGGCCTGGATTCTCCGCACTATCGCGATCGAAGTTAAGCAGCGTATCATACCATGAAGAAAATCGATTTGATGTGATTCTCTGTGGAACCAACAAACTTCGCCGATCAATCAATAACAGCGTTAGACGCGCCCGAGGATTTGATTCGGATGTTCCATCTATAGGCGAAATCATTATCTGCAAGCAGAATCAGATGCTGGGTGAGTCTGGGTCTGCAGGCAAGATTAATAATGGCGAATTATTTGAGGTCTTAAACGTTATCGACGGTACCAAGATATCAACATTTCTTATCCGAAACCTAGATACTCAGGCACAGTATTCAGTCAATGTGTATAATGAAACTTGGATAACGGAGGAGATTCCAAAAGATCATAAACCCAAAAGAGACGGAGCTGTTTCTAAATTTACTTTCGGATATTGCATATCTGTTCATGCAAGTCAAGGTTCTACATTCGATAGTGTATTATTCATTGATGAGGATGTAAGCTACTTCCTAGATAACCGCAAATTCAGATATACCGGATTAACGCGGGCAGCTAAACAGCTTGTTGCCGCAGTCTAAATATCAACCCACCGAGATAGGAGAAAATTAATGTCACTTATTCAGTTTTGTGAAGGTGAACGAGAGCACCAAGTTATCAGTATGACGGAGAACGGCGCTAAGACTAAGCATATTGCCGCTGCCATGAGCATAAATGTGCGCACAGTTAATCGCATTAGAGAGCGAGTTAGAAAGCGTGCATCAATTCAGGGGTATAACCCGGATTATGGAATGACCCAGATCGTACCTAACGAATATTATGTAAAAGGTACGTCGACACTTTACGGTAAAGATGGGGCTAAGAAGCTTGAATGGATAAAAACAAACGTTAAAGCTGAGGAATTGGGCAAGATTGCAAGAGAGAGAGTGGAATCTATA
>JAEMQD010000155.1:2148-6066 GCA_022759035.1 Thiotrichales bacterium | reverse complement strand
CAATCATCTTCAAGAATAATCCCTTGCTCTTCCTGATCAAAAAACCAAGTAATAGCTCCGCTTACGGCGTATTTACAGCCCAGGTTCTGTTCACGGAATAAGGTCTTGACGTCGCATTCCCAATCAATATTAGCCATTACGTAATCGCGTACAGCTTGAACCTTTTCTGTTTCACCCTCTTTATCAACCCTTGCTCCATCGGCAGCGATATAAATACGCGGTGGTTTAGCTTGACGAATCGCTTCAAAAACTTGTTTCGTTGTGTCCAATCGGTTAAATACCAGAAATAATACTGCTGTCTTTAACGGATGCGGCGGAATAAATTTCTCTACCTTATTCATATGTTATGCCACGCGTTCTCTTTTAGCGTTTGAATATAATGCGCCAACTTCATTTTAGGCGCCCATCCTAAGGCTTTTGTTTTTGCCGAGAGAACTTCCGCTGTCATTCGATTTCCTTTACGCTCAGGCAACATTTCTATTTTCCCACCAAACAACTCTGCTACCTCAACAACACTAAATGCTTCAGGACTACCTATACCAAACTCATCACCATAACCATTTTCGCCTACTAACACTAAGCCGTCGATAATGTCATTGATATGCGTAAAGTTACGCTTTTGTGTACCTGGACTAACAATCGTTAATGGTAATCCTTGCTTCATTTTTTCAGCAAACAATGCGATTAGTGTGGCATATTTACCCGTTGAAATTTCGCGAGGTCCGTACACATTATAGAAATAGGTTATAGCATAAGGCACATTAAACCAGTTGCCATAGTTCATAACCAGTTCAGTGTTAGTCGCTTTTGTCCAAGCATAGGGGCTGGCACTTCGTCCCATGCCGCCGTCACCAAACTTGGTACTGCTACCCGCATAAAGAATTTTACAACCTGCTTTACGCACAAACTCTAACACGGCAAAAATACCATCTTTGTTATAGTGCCAAACTGTTTCAATATCTTCAAAGCTTTGCTCTACGCGAGAATATTCCCCGAGGTGATAAACCATGTCTGGAACAAAATTAACTAGTTTAGCGATATCAACTGTATCACCTTTAATATAGGCGACATTAGGAACATGGTTGGCTTCAGAACCAGTGAAATAGTTATCGAGTGAAAATACTTGATTGTTAGGGTCTTGTGCTAGGCGTTCGCATAAATGACTGCCGACAAAGCCAGCACCACCAGTTACAAGGATTTTTTTCTGAGTCATGCTTAATCCTTTCCAAATAAATCGCGTGTATAAACTTTGGTTTTATACGGTATGAGTTGGTCATCCAATCGATTGGCAACAATCACATCACATTCAGCAAGAAATGCGTCAAAGTCTTGAAACACCCTTGCATCATGGAAATGATTTTGATGCATTTCTGGTTCATAGATAACTAACTCTATACCCTGACCTTGCAAGCGGTACATCACCCCTTGAATTGCACTGGCGCGAAAGTTATCAGAGCCAGCCTTCATAATTAAACGGTATATACCTACTTTTTTTGGTTTTCTTTGCAATATTTGATGTGTAACAAAATCCATGCGCGTATCATTCGCTTGAACAATAGCTTGAATCATATTTTGTGGCACTTGGTCGTAGTTAGCCAATAATTGCTTGGTGTCTTTTGGCAAGCAATAACCGCCATAACCAAAGCTTGGATTATTGTAGTGATTTCCGATACGTGGATCCAAACTAACGCCTTCAATAATCTGGCGTGCATTTAATTTATGTGCTTCAGCATAGCTATCTAATTCATTAAAATAGGCGACACGCATGGCTAAATAAGTATTGGCAAAAAGTTTAATGGCTTCTGCTTCGGTAGCGTCCGTAAATAGCACAGGCATATCTTTTTTAATCGCGCCTTCTACCAACAAGTTTGCAAAAGTGCGCGCGCTTTCCGACTGCTCACCGACCACAATGCGCGATGGATAAAGGTTGTCGTATAGTGCCATGCCTTCGCGTAAAAATTCTGGAGAAAATAAAATGTTATCAATACCAAATTTAGCTCTAACTTTCTCTACATAACCAACAGGAATCGTTGATTTGATAACCATCGCTGCATTAGGATTAATGGACAAGACATCGGCAATGACAGATTCAATTGATTTCGTATTGAAATAATGGGCTTCAGCATCGTAATCTGTTGGGGTGGCAATAATAACAAAATCAGCATCTTTATAAGCCAATGCTTTGTCTAGCGTAGCGATTAAATTAAGTGATTTGTTATCTAAAAAGTCTTGAATTTCGTTATCGTGAATAGGCGATTTTTTAGCGTTAAGTAAGTCAACTTTTTCCTGAATGACGTCTAAAGCCACCACTTCGTGGTGTTGCGCTAACAACACTGCCAGCGATAAGCCAACGTATCCAGTTCCTGCTACTGCGATTTTCATTTAATTACCTTACTATTATTAACCAGGGCATAAAAAAAGCTTTGGTTTTCAATAAGATTTGACCATAGAGTCTTTTATCAAAAAAGTCATATACATAATTTGCGATAAATTGCGCTAATAAAGTTGCCATGGCAGCACCAATTAAACCATGTAAAGGAATTAACCAAAGATTTAACAATATGTTAGCCACGGCACCTAATAGCGTTCGTTGAAACATGATTTTGGTTAAATTCTCAGCAACCAAATGCTTGCTAAATGCAACACCTAAGAAAACAAAAACTGCTGCCCAAGCATGAACCACCAAAACTTCAGCAGCAGCTTGATAAGCGTTACCAAATAGTAGTGCAATTAACACTTCAGCAGAAAACGTCAAAGCAAGTGCAATAACGATTGCAATCCAAACCATAAAAGTATAAAGCCGTTGTAGCCGTTGTTTGTAGAGCTCCTCGCTTTGATTTTTGGCGTTCAAAATAGCTGGAAACAACGATGCGGTTATCAACATAGGTATAAAGTAAAAGGCTTCACTTAATCTTACTGCAGCCGAATATATCCCCACTTCGTATTCACCTAGCATTTCTTTAATCATGATTTGGTCTATGCGCATATAGATCATGACGACAATCGAAGAGAAGATCAGCGGCCATGAGTCTTTGAGCAGTTGTTTGGCAAGGTTGAAATCAAAATGTTTATAAAACGCGGGGTTTTTATGAAGTTTGTAGGCGATGGCGTAGCTAATCGCGAGGCTTAGGGTGTCGAATAACGTAACCAATACAAACCAAATCAATTCTGCCTCATTAAGCACGAGATAGATTTTAATCATCGACGAGAGCGCGAGTTGGATGACTTTGCAGATGGAGACAATTTTGGCGAGTACTTGCGATTGGAAGTAAAACTCGACCACTTCGAAGCTTTGAAACACTAAGCCTGCGGCGATAATAAAGATAAAGGTATTGGTGGTGGCGTCATTACTGGTAAAAGGCACAATTGCTGCCATAATACCCATAACGAGGAATGCACCCAATACTTTGAGCCAAAAGGCGGTGCCAAGATAGGTGTCACGTTTTTCGGGGTGGTTGATCAGTTCGCGCACCATAATGCCGTCTAGCCCGAGCTTGGCGATGCCGCCAAAGATAGCGGTAAAGGCGAGTACGTAGCTAAATAACCCGAATTGTTCTGGCCCCAAAAAACGCGCTACCCAAATACCGACCAATAAGCCGGCGATGATGCGCAGGAATTGCTCCGCCATCATCCAACTGGTGTTTTTGAAGTAGCGGATGAAGCCAGCGTGGTTTTTAAGGGCGGTGAGTTTGGCGATCATTTCTTTTTATCATCCAACAGATGTTTGGCGTTTTGGCTAGTCACCACTTTTTTGCCTGTCTTGGCTTCGAGTTCTTTGCGTGCGACTTTGGCTACATTGCCGCCTTGTTGTGCGACCTGTTTACTCTGTTCAAAATTTTGCGGGTTGACGGCTTCGGAAATATCCTTGGTGGACGCTTCTGCCAGCATATTGAGAATGAGCTCGGTATTGCTCATATT
>JAEMQD010000155.1:0-2048 GCA_022759035.1 Thiotrichales bacterium | reverse complement strand
ATTTTGCCGTCTTCGGCGCGCATCTTCAACTGTCCGATTTTTTCGGACAGTTCACTACCTTCGGCTTTGAGCTTCTTTTTAAGGTCACTCCAATACTTCCTTGGACGATCTGTACCAGTGAGTATCTCAATCACATCGACAATCGAGACATACCATTGCTCTTGCGCGTCATCCCAAACCGTGCGCACGTGTTTTTCTTCAAAGACTTTAATGGTTTCAGTGCTTGTCATTGCTTAGCTTCGGCTATAGATGTCTTCAATGCGAACAATATCATCTTCGCCCGTATATTCACCCACTTGCACTTCAATCATTACTAAATCAATCTTGCCTTCGTTTTCTAGCCGATGCACCTGCCCCATTTTAATGTAGGTGGATTCGTTGGGGCGTACCAGCTTCACTTCATTATCGACGGTGACAATGGCGGTGCCAGATACGACAATCCAGTGTTCGTTGCGGTGAAAATGTTTTTGTAGGCTTAAACGTCCACCGGGTTTTACGACAATACGTTTTACCTTATAGCCTGCGGTATCGACCAGTACTTCGTAACTTCCCCAAGGGCGGTAGGCCAACCGATGAATTTCTGCTAACTCTGGTTTGGTTTTTTTAATCTGTGCTACCACTTGCTTCACTTTTTGTGAACTGCCTTTATTGGCAATCAAAATGGCATCCATGGTGTCAACCACCAACAAGTCATGCACATCGATGAGGGCAATTTGCCTGTCGCGGGCAACCACCAGATTATTCACCGCATCAATGGTAATAGGCTGTAAAGGCGCATCGCTACGCAGTACGATGGCGTTATCAGCTTCGACTGCTTTCACTTCATCATACAGGCTATCGAAACTACCCAAATCGGACCAACCCATGTCACAGGGCACAACTTTAACCTTGTCGGATTTTTCCATCACCGCATAGTCAATGCTATCTTCAGGGATTGCAAGCATCTTATCTAAGGCAATACGCACTTCTTGACTGGATTCGACATGAGCTAAGGCGGCAACGCAAGCTGTGTGCATATCTGGTGCTAATCGTTGTAATTCACTTAAAAACACCCCTGCTTTAAAGCAGAACATACCCGAGTTCCAGTAATAATTACCCGAATCAATATAGGCTTGTGCGGTTTTGGCATCGGGTTTTTCTTTAAACGATAAAACATCATTGCCCTTTGCCTCGATGTAACCAAAGCCCGTTTCTGGATAAGTCGGTTGAATACCAAAAGTCACTAAATAGCCTTGCTGGGCAAGTGCTTTTGCTTGTAAAACAGCCTGTTCGTAAGCGGTAACATCTTTCACCAAATGATCAGAAGTCGTCACCAACACCAAGTCATCCGCATCGAGCAATAAGCAAGCTAAGGCTATAGCAGGTGCCGTATTGCGCCCCACAGGCTCTAGTAAAAATCTAACGCCCTCTTCCACGTTGGGAGTGGGTGCGATACTCACCAACTGATCAACCGCCAAAAAATACTGCTCCGCATTCGACACCACTAGCGTCCGAGAACAAACAGAAGCATTACGCGCAACCGTTTGTTGAAACAACGACTGACCATTAAATAAACGTACAAACTGCTTAGGCAACATGCTACGACTTAATGGCCATAAACGCGTGCCAGAACCGCCAGAAAGAAGTATGTTAATCATCTACTTACTTCCTAAAGCTGTCTTGATTGGCTAAAAACCAAGCGTAGGTCGAACGCAACCCATCTTCGAGCGTAATCTTAGCTTTCCATCCCAACCGTTCTAAACGTGAAACATCCATGAGTTTACGCGGTGTGCCATCGGGTTTGGTTGTATCCCAATGAATTTCGCCCTGATACCCAACCACCTTTGCTACCGTTTCAGTAAGTTCTTTAATGGTGCAATCAATGCCTGTACCAACATTAATATGCGACATCATTGGCTGAGTTTCGCGCTGGTAAACTGCTGAATCTAGGTTCATAACAAAAATAGACGCTTGCGCCATTTCATCGACATGCAAAAACTCGCGCATTGGCTTACCTGTTCCCCATGCATGCACCACAGGTGCATTGGCAAGTTTGGCTTCGTGAAAAC
>JAEMQD010000079.1 GCA_022759035.1 Thiotrichales bacterium | reverse complement strand
AACTTTCAGTGCTAGCAGAATGCATGCAGGATGAAAGTAAAATGCCATGTCTTACAGATCAATTTTTATACCGTGTAAAACAGCCACAAAAGGCTCAGGATAGATTCATTATTCGAGACTCACTCCTAGCTGGCTTTGCTGTAGTTGTCTCATCTAAGAGCATTTCATACACCTTCACGAAACAAATAAACCAGAAACGAAAGCACATCGTTATTGGAAAATTTCCTTTTGAATCATGCGAACAAGCCAGAATTAAAGCATTCGACCTACTCCAAGGCAAACCCCTTGTTACCGTAACCCAACCTACTCCACCAGCAGGCAAAACAGCCAAGCAACTATTCACAGATTACGCTAATAGTCGAAAACTCGCTGCTAGTACCGTAACAGACCTAGTGGAGAGATGCCCAAGATTACTTGGTGACTATGCCAACAAACCTGCTTCAGAACTAGATCAGGTGGCATTTGAAGCCATTTACCGCCAACTCATTGCCGATAATCGTGCTTCTAGCGCCAGATTACTGGCAAGATACGTTTCTGCTGTATGGAATTGGGAATCACTACCCAACCCTACCACCAACCTAGCGAGACGAACAGGCATGGCACCTACCAAAAGCAATGCCAAAGAAGCCAGATTAGAAAAACACCAGATCAGCAAATTTAATACTGCTTTAAACAAGCTAACACCAGAAACCAAAACAGGCGTACTGGTGGCACTGTTTACAGGTATGCGACGTTCTGAGCTTCAATCCTTAACGAAAAGCAACCTATGCCACGACACTAAAAGTATTAAACTTAAAACAACAAAAAGCAAAAAACCGCACCTGTTACCTGTTGGTGACGTTACTTGGTCACTGTTAAGCAACCTAAACCGATTAGCTAATCAACCACTACTAACCATACCCGACAGAATACCTAAAGCCATTCATGACCTTGGCTTATCGTGGCACGACCTACGTAGATCATGTGGCAGCTTGCTTTCAGAACTAGGAGCCGATTTAGCCGTTGTAAAACGTATTTTGAACCACACCACAGGCAACGACATTACCTTGAAGCACTACCTACACATCAGCAATGAAACCATCAGGAAATGGCTCAACGAACTAGAATGGCTCATATTAGGTATTCAACTCACTACGCCAGAATATACGACCACTTTACCTCATAGCTAGACTTGCGAAACCAACTTAGGTAATATCAACTGAAGTACCTACCAGCCCTATCACCACTTTGGCGGTCAGTGCTTTGCCGTGCCGTTACCGACTGACTGACGTGAAGGTGAAGCGCAGCGGAACCGTAACGGAAGGATAGGAGGTAAAAGGTAAAGGCTAAGTGCTGATGAAGCTCCGTCAGGAGCTGAGAGCCTTATAGCCAGCGCAGCAACTCGCAATCTAAAACAAAAAATGGTTTCATTTCTCCATTAAATACAAAAATCTACTCAATTAAATGAAACAAAAAAACCTTCCAGCTAGTTCAGGATAAACTGCTTAGATTTGCCGTCCTTTTGCTTGAGTAGATAACTCTGTTCACTGAGTCTTTCTGCAAACTCATCACTGTTCACGATTCGGCTCATGGTAGATTTATTGATGCCTAATTCATCTACCAGATCATTGAGCAGGTAGGTCTGATGGCTCTTTGCCTTTTCTTGAAGCAACTCAATAATCGAATCGATTTTTTTCTGTGGTTTGCGTTTCTTCACTGCAACAGCCTGCCCTTTAGGTTGCCAGTCTTCGACCTTTGCTTGAGGAAATTGTGACAAAACCAAATCAATCACCTTTTGACTTTCCTCATCACCCTTATGGAATAAATAAAAATCTGTTGGGCGACAATCAGAATCTGGGGTAGCAATGATTCGAGCCTGAGAACGCATCAAACCCTGCACAATATCATCGGCAAGTTGGGAGAGACTAAACTCATTTACTAATTCATCATTTAGGTGACGGGTGGTGAGTAGTACTGAATCTAAGGCAGAGGCAATCATCGAGATATATTCTAAGGGATTCAGGTAGTTCCAACCGATGAGCATTACCTTATTGCAGTCCGACCACAGGTTACGACCAACGTGATTACCCCAATGCGTAAACTGAATACGCTTATCTTGGCAATTTTTTTGTAGTACCTTCTTAAAGTCTAAATGACAAATAATCAGTAGTTTATCATCGGGTTGAAGTTCTGCTATGGCATGAGATAGGTAACTAATGGCATTCTCATCTACCTTACTGGCTTGCGCCTTATACAGACTCGCACGAGACTGATTAAAGCCCGTAGCTATGTGAATCGTTAGGTTAGTATATTGTCGGATTTGCGGAGCATCTACCCAAGCCACATGCCCTAAATAACGATTAGCCAGTTGATAGTATTGGTTAATACTGGCAGTCGCATCAAGTACCACACTCACCCCAAGCTGATTCACAAGGTTACTCACGGCAAAGGCACTATTGCCCATATTGCTTTTGTAGATCATAAAGTCGTTAGTATTTAGATAAACCAAGGCATCTAGTTGGGCTTGAACCTTATCTAAAGTATGTCGTTGATAGGATGGGTTTTTGTCGGCTCCTAGTTGCTGTAGCTCGTTGAATAACTCATCTACCCTTGCCTTAAATACTAAGCGCAGGATTTCAAAACAAATGGCTCGATCATCTCTAAAATCATAGTCTTTAGAGAGTTCCTCAACGTCATCAGATATGCAAAAATCAGTGTTGATCTTGCCCCCATCAGCCAAATGTTTTACGACAGCAGCATCGAACTGTTGGACATGATGGCATTTGGCAAGCTTAGGAAAATGCTTACAATAAAAGTCATCTATATCTAATTCAATATCTAAGTCGTGCCATAGTTCTCTGCGTGAAACCCCGATAATTGTTCGTTTTTGGTGATTGATTCTGATTTTAGGTGAAGCATCCAATACCGCTTGTTTATTTTTTAAGCCAATGATTTTTCTAGGTTCATTCTTCGAATACAAAGAGTAAACGAGATCTTCACCTAAAGCATCGAGTATGGGGTATAGTTGCAGCTCATCGACAGTATTTCTAACCACGATACTATGACTATCGGTAATGATCTTATCGTCACGGGCAACGAGATAATGCTTGTATTGCTTTAGGTAGTTCAATGCCTGATGACAGACTTGAATCGGAGCAAGGCTTGGCGAGTGAGTTAATATGTGATCTAGATTACTTATGATCTGGTCAAGTTCATTGTAGCTAATTTTGTACTGCTCATAGAAAGACAGCTTTTCATCTATGGTGATAAAGTCACGGGGCTTTTGATGGTATTGACCGAAGGTCTCTACATGACTAGCACCGACTTTTCTGAACATATTATGGGTAATCACCGCACACTGAACATTGGGTAATTGCTGGGCATCAATACGCAGTGGGTGGTCTTTGTTTTTGTCAGTGACGGTATAAAAGCAACGAGCATAATCATCTGAACCCTTAAGCCGATTGATATACTGGCAATACTGTAAGGCTTCTTCCACCTTAGATACTACCAGCAAAGACGATTGTTCTGTTAGCATCGAAACATAAACCTGTACGGATACCGATTTGCCAATACCTGTTTGGGCAGGAAAAACAAGGCTTCTGATGTGCTTAGCTAGGTGCTTATCGGCAATCATCGAGTAGTTGAATAAGCGACAAATACCCTCTAGAACTAAGGGGGTAGCATCGGAAATAAAAACCCCATTTGCCGTTAGTTCGGATAGAACCTTATCTACAAACTCAGCAGGGTTGACAGGCGTATCTGGCATGTCATCGGTGGTTAGCTTGGTTTGATTGTGCGGATGATACAACGGTGAGCCTTCATCTCGACGATCGAAGCCCTCAAAATCACCTTTGCCATACAGGGCATGAAATAGCTTTTTCGCCCACTCAACCGACATATTGCTGATGTCGTAGTAAGGTTCGATGTCATCCCAAACGCCATCACATAGGTACTCTTGATAGCACCCTTGGTCGTGATCTGCACGGATGTGCTCGTTTTCATCTTCGAAGTCGTCAAAGGCTGGCATAGTTTTTGGTCACTTCTTACTGGTTGTGGTCGAAACGCTAGCATCAAAATGGTTTCATTTCGCCATTATAGTATAGAGAGTAGATCAGTGGGAGTGAAACGGAGGGAGTAGATAAGGGGCTTGATGGTGAGTTAGCCCCACAAGCCCCACCTAAATTTAGAGAGAGCCGAGTTGTATAGCAGTCGATCAAGCAACCGATATTAATAACATTGAGTGCTAATACTATTACCAATAGGTGATGAAATGCAATTACGTGGCTTTTGCCTGTTAGGTGAACCATACATTTGTTGATTAAAATTATTCATATTGTTAATGCTATTACTCATATTTTGATTCATGCTATCAATAGAGCGATTAAGGCTTTCCAATGATCTATTGAATTCAGCTGATTCTGCTTGCTGAATCCGCTCCCTATGCATTTTATATTGAAGCTCTTGATCTGAAAGTGCATTACGGTAGCCAGTTGTTTGTTTATTCTCATTAGCACACAAAATGGAGTTTTCATCTCTCTGCTTGTAATAAGCGCAATTAGAATCGCCAACCATATAAAACTTGCCACCTACGCTAGTCATCTTAGCAGAAGGTGTAGAACTACAACCAGACAGGTATAGGATTGCAAAAAATGCTGATGCGATATAAATAATTTTTTTCATACCTATTCTCCAAATCAGTTGGCTTTTGTCCAGTTTGAGTTATTTGTGTTTGAGCCATTACCATTAACATGTAATCCAACATCACTAATTTCTCGGCTTCCATTTTTTTCAAGAGAATTATTATTCTGGTATTCATCGGAAGATGTATATATTTTTACGCCTAAGTCTTTTGGATTAAAATTACCTACAACGCCAAAGTAAGGATTTTGTGATATATAAGGTGTTGTCTGAATAACCACATTACCATTAGGATTGGTTAAAATAGCCTTATTAATGTATTCGTTTTTAGACATAGCAGATCTACAGAGGATCTTAAATTCATTTTGAACAGGCATATATCTACAAGCAGCAAGAGGCTCATTTGTTTTTTCTATAATTCCTATAACTCTATTATCTGTATTTTGAAAAGAAAGATTTCGTTGACTAATCGTCTTACCATCTTTAACGATAATGAATTGTACTTCATTCGTTAATGCCTTAAATCTAGCCGAAACTTCAGATGCTGTTGTATTTCCTTCGGTTGTTACTTTCAAGGCATACTTATCTTCATCTGTTATCACATAAAATGCCTCACCTTTCTCAAGTGGCGGATTAAAAGACACCTTAAACGGAACAAGCTCCCTGTTTTCTATAGTTGAAGGTAATAAAACATTTTCAATAGAACCAGCATATACCAAAGGCTGAGAAAGTAATGCTGACAGCAGGAGTAAATTACGAATACTATGTTTCATCATCAAAACCTTTCTAATTTTTGAATAACATCTTTAGGACGTGTCAGATAGGCAATAAACCCAGTCAGGACGATTACTGGCACTGCAACATAAGTCAACTTGACACCAACGTAAGAGACATAGGTTAGGGTTAACGCATAGACACCGAGCGTCAACAGAAAAAGCACTAAACTCGCTTTAAACAACCATTGCCTCATGTCTTACCACCATAATTCGTTTAAATTAACAAGTTAAACGGTTCAACATGTGATTGAGATATGGATAGATATTCCGCACTTATAACACTGATGCTCCGAATTCAGAGCAATCCTAAACTAGCAATCTGAAAGAATCAAGCTCTATTTTCGGAGCATTTGATGAATATTGTTGGTTCTAAGGTTAGAACAATCAGAGAAGGAAAAAATTTAACGCAAGAACAATTAGTTGCACATTGTAATTTAATTGGCTGGTCGATTAGTCGAGGTACATTGGCAAAAATAGAATCAAGAGTTAGGTGCGTTACTGACAAAGAAGTGCTACTACTTTCTACTGCATTGAAAGTAAATGTGAATCAGCTTTATGATGGCTTACTCGTTAAAGATTCACTAATAGATAGACAAGACGAAAGCTAGGTGTTGTCCTGTCTGTCCGTTAGCTTCCAAAGCCTTACGCAGTAGGGCGAGTATGTACACCGAGACCACCCCGAT
>JAEMQD010000060.1 GCA_022759035.1 Thiotrichales bacterium | reverse complement strand
CAATTAGCTTTTTACGTAGCATGTTCTCTCGACCTTCTTTAGGATGCTTTAGAACAAGACGAATATCTTCTCCTTTCTTGGGTAGCACAAGCGCCGTGCCATGTTTATCGTTAAGGTAGTTCACAAAACCACTTATCGCCGCTCTTTGCCCAGCATGTTGCCATAAAAACTGAATGAGCACAGACTGATCAGGTAGGCTTGTGTTCATAAGGCCGCTTAATTCCAGCAATCGCGCTGCGGGTGTCATAGCAAGGCGAACAGAGCGTAACGACGTTTTTCCTGTTTCAACACGTTTTAACATGTAATCCTGATAACCAACAAAAATAGCCTCAAGCGCCTTGTTTGTTGCCAGACGCAGTTTCATTCGATCCATGTAATCCCATTCTGCAGCATCAGCTTTCGTTTGAGCATCTTGCGTGATGATATTCGACTCATCTAAAAACTGAGTGACCAATAGGGAGCGACGCATTTCTAAAACTGTCATGTAGCGCATCAGTTCTGGATGAGTCGGTATTTGTCCTATTTCTTGGGTAATCCTGTCCAATTTTCTAAAAAACGGCCAATGTTGATTAATGAGCAATGATGCCCTAAGACTGCCGGCGTGATTAAGCAACCAATTGGCATAGGTTGAAAAATACTCACGCCATAAGGGGGATAGTGCGGTTTTGTTAATGGCAACACGCTTTAAAAATCGATTGCGATAACTACAGTCTCGACAAACTTTCCCTCGTCCAGCTGACATCAGCTTATGGCATTGCTGACAATGTTTATCAGGCAATGTTGAGCAGGTTTCGCACAAGACCTTACGATCCAAAGTGCAGATAAAACCATTCCTGAATTGATAACATGCAGAGCAATTAAACTTGATGTCCGCATTAAGACAAGAATCACAAATAAGCTCATGGATTCCATATTCGGGCGAACGGTAAACACGTTTACGCAACCGAGCACATCGTGAGCACGGCTGGTCATTCCTAAAATAGTAAGAGCAGCTCTGACATACGGGCCCATCTTTAGTTACTTGAACCCAGTTCATGTTGCTTCGTCCACAACGAATACAAGCACGATAAGCTATTTCACATTGTCGGCATAATCCATTAGAGTTATCTCTAAGCAACAAAGCATTCTTACCACACTGGCGACAATTCGCACGATGAAATTCTAGCCTTTTGCATATTGAGCAATACTGATGGCCGTTGCGACGATAACGACGGCCTGTTTTATTCTCATGACATGATGAACACTGCCAGGTCGGGCTAGTTGGCTGGTTCATTTTTTCAACTGATCACTGATTGATAGCCAGCGACTTTCAGCTTCAGCCCGTGATAATGGCTCAATCAGGCTGTTAGAAATACCAGCTTTGGCGGTTGTTCGTTTATCAACCGCCAAATGATCAGCAATACGATGTATTGCCGTTGTCTTAAGCTTATTGTCATAGAGCCAAAACTTTTGACTTATATTGTTTGACTGACAAAGGGTAATTAAGCTTTCTGGATCAACATTGAGTAAGCGCCACGCACCTCTCAATGTCACTTCCCGTAAGGATACCGACCACTGTTCATGCGTAATACTCTTTCTATCTATTGGCAAACCAGCATCAATGTTCATCGAAGCTAACATTGCCATGTTGTACCGAATATGGGGTTTATTTAACGCGCTTCTGACAATACTCATGAGTTGGCGTAGTGTAAGCGCAGCTTCTTGAACGTCGGTAAAAGACCATTTACTGGTATTGATTCCAGTGTCAATATAATGATCCAACCAAGAGGCGACAGAAAGCGCATCAGTATGCACGTCTGTTTTGGTTGCACTGGACAGCGAGTGACCGCAATGGCTGCACTCATTTATTGATCGCGCTTGAAATGATAGAGTGTGTGGTTTATTTTCATTGCCGCAATGGGGACAATCAAAAACCAGTTGGCATTTATGTTCACTGCATCCTACATGCCACAGTAGTCGCCAATGTCGTCGGTAATAACGACTGTGATCATGAGCCATGCATTCAGGACAGAAGCCATAACCAAAACTGCGACGATGATTTCTTGCGCCAATATGCATTACATACCGCCATAAACGAATGTTTTCATATTGTTCTTGGTCAATTAACTTTTCGATCAGCTTGTCCAATAAACTATTTTGTAGGACGCAGACCGAAACCCCTGTATGGCTTGATAAACGATTCAGTGCGTTCTGATCAACCTTTTTATCAATGTCGCTGACAAAAGAGTGTTGTAAGTTGCGCCAATATTGAAACAATACATGAGGATAGGAGCCGTTCAGTATTGCTGTTCGAACTATAAATGATAGTAATGTTTCATCATCTTTTAAGTCGGTATGGATTGGCCAACGCTCAGTCATCATAATTAAAGCCGTTTGCGAATGCCTTGTGTTGGTTGTACCCACTTATGCTTTTCAATGATTTCTGGTGTAATTTGTTCGACTTTTGATTGAATGGCATCCCGTGCGCACTCAATCAGTAACCGGTGTAAATCACCCAAATTACCACGAGAGATAGCCAGTAACTTCATTGCTATCTCTTTATGGTGGAGCCCTGATGGTTTACGTAAGGGCAGAATGCTCTCGAAACTCATCAATAAACGCAAATAGGCCTTATCAATATCCCATCTAGGTAACTCTACAACATCAAACCGACTAGCGTGTTGTGGGTCAGTATGTAAAACCTGAACTGCATCGATTGTGCCAACCCCAATGATTGGAATGTTGAGATTGTTCGTTAAGTTTTTAATGACATTCATTAGCTCGCGTTGTTTAACAGGCGTACCAATTAACACATTGTGAATTTCATCAATAATGAGCATTTTTACTTCTAATTGGCGCATGAGTGCTACCAATTGATGGTGCAGTTTTGCAGTTATATCCGTAGCGCGAAATGGCGCACCAAGCTTTTCCAAGATGGCACCATAAAGAGCTTTTTCATCTGGCTTGCTTGGTGCGTCACAGAGAATCACTGGGCGAACGACTTTAGCCCCAATATCGGCAGCCGTAAAGCCATTTAGGATTTTGTAAGGGTTGTCCTTATAGAACTTGTTAATGAGTGTCGTTTTTCCGCTATTGGAATCACCGATCAGCAACAAGTTTTCTAATCTTGGTTTTTTGGGTCGATTTAACAGTTCTTGTAACAAAGCTAAGATATTTTCAGCGCGTTCGTAGCTTACCCAACGTGGTTCATAGAGGTAAGAAATTCGTTCGCTATCTGAGCAACCCATAATAGACAATGTGCTTTCGTGCAGATGTTCCATGTTGGTTCCTATTCAATGTGAAATGGCTTAAGGTCATCTAAGTCACCCCAAAGATCGTTATCTATTGTCGAAGGTGCATAAGTAAGTGCTGGTGCAGATTGGTGCGAGATTGCTTCGCCAGTTTCCTCATTAACAGCAGGCGCATCATTTTTTCGAGATTTTTCAGCTTCCTTACTGCGTTGCAATAATCGTCTTGCTTGTTTAGTCTTGTGTGCCGATGCTTCTGCTTGCGTTCTTAAATCCTCTAGTGCATCTAAAATACGGTCTGGATTAACACTATTAATGCCTGCTTCTTTAATATGCTTAATTGCATTTTGGTATTCCCAATGAGATATGGCGGGAATGCGTTGGTCAGAACAAGGGATGCGGTAGTATTGCTCCGTCAATGGATCAAAAAACCACACAATGCTAATGTTGCGTGGATCACGTCTGAACATGAATTTCCGCGCCTTATTGCCATCAAATGGGTCTTTGCTCTTAATCCATTGTCTTAAGACATCTGCGTAGTAATGAAGTCCATCAATGGATACGCCTTGGGTTTGAACTGAGCGATGATATAACGGTAAAAAGCTAATCAATAGTGTGTGATGATTGGCTGGTAATGGCGGAAGCCCAGAGCCAACGGTTAACTTTCCATCACCAAAAATACCGATTTCCCATTGCTTTAATGGCGACATCTTAAGTTCACTATGAATGCTTTGATGGTAAACGCCAGTAATAAAGCTAACAAGCCATTTTTCAACCTCAGATAGTGTCATGATGGCATGCTTTTCTGGTTGATAATTGTCTCGTTCTTTGATGTTTGAAAATGTCGTACCTGGCAGATTGTGTGTTTCTTTAAGGATTGTGCCAATTACGCGTTCAATATGACCGCCTGTTTGCGGCATACCAGGCATGCGGTATTCAGTTGTAATATTGTAGGTAGCACAAGCACGTTGAAGAGTTTCCGACTTAAACTCAGCAGCATTATCCATGTGTATTTTGGAAGGGATTCCCATAACTGGCCAGTCATGACTTACTCCCATACCCATAAGCAGCTCATGTTTAGGTAGAATGCTTTGAGCTATGCACATTGCCACAGACACAGCACTTGGTTCATCTAGTGAAAGATAGTAGCCAGTAATCATTCTGCTATAAATATCCATTGCCAATGTTAAATAAGGCCTACCAATTGATTGACGATATTCATCATCAACAACCATCACATCTAATGGTGTATGGTCGATTTGAATAACAGCCAATGGAGAATCTGCGCCAGGAAAAGAGCCAGATGCGGGACGGTACATATCTCGCGCTTTTTTGCGTTGACCACGAGCACGAAGCATATCATATTCAGTTAGTTGTGCAATTCTCCTTCGAATGGTGCTGTCATGTGGCGCGATGAGTCCACGTTTTCGACATTGAATGAGCACCTCATTAATGGTGTGTTTAATACTAGGTCGATGTACTGTTAAATAAACACTGTCAATAGCATCTTTTATGACAGCTTCAACTTCTGATGCAATACTAAGATGCCCCGTTTTCCGACCGCGTTTTAAGTCAACAAGATTTGTGCATGACCCTGTTTCCTTATACTTTGCAATCCACCTGTAAAGAGTAGTAAAAAAAACACCGTTTTCCTTGGCTGCTTCTTCTATTTTCCTGCGGCCGACATTGCTTCCAAGTAATGGCTGGATAATAGCAAATCGCCTTTGTGCTTCTTGCCACTGAGCATCACCAATATCAGAAAGTTCGTGGTTTTTAACTTCCTCCATGTTTACTGGAGAAATACTGTCAATACGCAATGTTCGGTGTCTGTTGGTCGCTGTATTTTTTGCCGTAACTTCCACATGATCGAGTAGTGCAATAACTTCGTATGTTTCACCCTCAAAGTTGACAAGCGCACCAACGGATATTTTATGAACAGCATGTTTTGCGGCAACTTGTTCTGGTAAGTTATTCGTAGTCATCATAGAACTCGCTTGGACTAAATTCTTCTTGCTCATCACCGTCAACCCTTGGTAAGTAACCAGGATCACTGTTAATCCATATAGCCATGCGAGGCCTTAATGGTTCATGCATAGGACAAGACAGTTGTTTTGTGGCTATTAAATGCCATATTAGCGATTGTGCCTGTGCTCGCTCTAATTGTTTGGCATACATGATTGCAAGAAAAGAGTCCATTTCACAATGCCCCATTTCGGCAAGTCCATTGAGTAGGTATTGAGCATCAGCTGCTCGGAATGACATTTTGTAGAAGCGTTGCAAAAATGTGATGTTAGCTAACATGGCATCTCTAATTCGTGCCTCATGATAAATCTTAAATCGCCAGCCTTGATTTTTCGCATGTCTGATGCCAGCCTTGAACTTAAGTCTCAATGATTTAAACTCTTTATCAAGCTTCATCTTTGGTTTAACCTCAACTAATATTGATTGTGGTGTAAGCCCAAGACTGGTTGTTTTGTAATGAATCAAAAAATCAGGTGTATAAGTTGAATCACGACCAGTTGACGTTTTGTATGGAATTGTGAGCGGCTGCTCTTGAATGTCTAGAATTGAATCAGACCAAGAAGCTTTGATGAGAAAGTCGCGTTCAAGTGTTGACTCGTATGGAATCATCTTTTCTCCGCGAAAGGGGAATACACCTGATATACTGCCGTGTGTATTGCCTATTTGTCGTACTGAATTAGGGCTTTTCATTTTGTAGCGCGTTTAATGTTTATAAGTAAATTTTGTAGCAACATTAATGCTGATTTGTAGCATAATTTAAGAAAACCTTTGTTTGTAACTATATGATTGTGTATGTTGATTGTAGCATTAATTATGATAAATGACAGGGGAAGTAAGCCGCGTCCAGGAGCTATTTCCATTGCGACGCATGGTATTTTAT
>JAEMQD010000027.1 GCA_022759035.1 Thiotrichales bacterium | reverse complement strand
CTCAGAGAAAATATTAAGCAATCTATCGCAGACACGCTAAATGAATCGATCAACCCGGACGGCACTCTAAATGTTCGGGATGTTGTTAATACGCTCCGCACAATGGAACGTAACGCCGAATCAGAAGGTATTACTCTAGAATTATCGTACGTCGATCGTAAGATTATTCTTCACTATATCGAACGCAAAACATCGAATAAAGGTGCAGCTGCAGTCTTTATGCAGAAACTTTGTGACTACGCAGACATAATTCGTCGTCCAATCGTTCTGGATGTTGAAGTTCAAAATAAACAAACAGGCGAAGTTGATGGTAATGTTCAAGCAGCTCTAATTCGTTATTATGCGCGTTTTGGATTTAAACTAGCACCTTCCATGAAAATGGATCATTCAATTGGCGCTTATATTAACAGTGGTTTCGGCTTTGGCATGATTCGCCAACCTAAGGCATAGGCTTCATGGATTATTCACCTGATAGATGGATTATCGTAAAAGTTACAACACCAACACAGATAATATATAAGGTTCTTGCTGGATGGTGGGGCGGTTATCTTGGGAGTGATCGCTGGAGACTTAATAGTGGTATTAAATCGTCGTCTTTTAAAGATGGTGTGTTTTATTTTCACAGTAATACTGGGTCAGTTTACACTTGCCATCAAGAAAGATACGGCATGACTGGTTTAATGATGTCTGTTTACAGTTCGATGTGTGATGCTATCGAGGAACAAGGTGAAGATATGGTTCTTGAACTCATCGATGAAAATGATCCATTCTTTGATACTATTGACGGATATGGCTCGCAAGTATAAACAAGGTCACTATACACCAAAGAATCCAGAAAAATGCATGAATTCTGGTGTGCTTACTTATAGATCTAGCTGGGAACTTCATGTCTTTGAATTCTTGGATAGATCTAACTCCATCATTAAATGGGGATCTGAAGTCGTGCAGATACCTTATCTAAGTTCAGTTAAGGGTCGAATGGCTAGGTATTTCCCAGACATATTTGTCCAGTATAAGAACAAACACGGTGAAATTATAACAGAGATTATCGAGATTAAACCGTCTGCCGAAACCAAGAAGCCCAAGATGAGTCGGAATAAGTCAACGAATGACTACAATACTCTGACGTATATCACGAATATGGAGAAATGGGCTGCGGCTGAAAAATACTGCCAGGAGAGAAATATTAAATTCCGTCTCCTAACAGAAAATCAATTGTTTGCAGGTTAACCGAAGTAAACACCCCAATAGTCGATATTACCATCAGTCATTTCTTCGATCTCTTGAAGAAGATCCGTCTTATCTTGTGTGCCTTCTTGGATTAGCTCAGAGCCTGGCAGGGAGATAACGCCGCTAGGGCCTGGAATAGACCCACCAAATTTACGATAAGCGTTGCCTAGAATAATCTTAGATTCAGCCAGAGTCCAACGAACAATCCAATCAATATCCGAATATTCATCGTCGGTTAAATCTTCATAAACCTCAACAAACCATGTTTCGTTTTGTTGCGGGGTGTTAAAGAATGTAATCTCATGTCTGAATTTGTCGATCTGAAAATCAACATCGGTCGCAGTGTATAGTGACATTTCTTTCATTCTGCTAGCCAGAAGAGTATATTCAAGCATTGCGATGCCTGTGCAGCTTTGGTTAACTGCAGTTGGGAGCATGTCGATAATAGCATTCTGTGTGAAAACGTCCTGCGTTCCCGCAAAACCAGATAAGGCTCCAGGCCTAATAACTTTAACACCATCAGTAATGTTGTCTGGAATCGTGTATGTATCAATACCTTTAGAAACGTCAATCGCCATCCATTTTCTGCGATATGTATTATGAGCTTTTTGTTTGAATGTTCTTATTGCGGACTTAAATGCAATAGCGACATCCTCGGTGCTCAACTCAATATCAACCAGATTTCCGCCTAACCTAATTAATATTTCACTATATAATTCAACAAATGTCATATTATCACCTTTTAAAAATGTTTAGTTGGATCATTCAAGAAGTCAAATTGTGCATCTTGAATATATCTAACTGATGTTGATGTTGGGGGAGTTGTTTGGTCTGCGTTGACATCAGTCGTTGGAACATATGATGCGTAATCGACATCGGCCTCATCCATAAGGGTCGAGAATACAGATTCACTATCACTATTAATAGTAAGATCTCGAGTTGCTCTGGATTTAGTTACAGGTATAGCTGTTAACGTGAATATGTATTCTTCATAAGATCGTTTATCATCAACGTCAACAATCTCCCATACAGAATAACCTGGCGAGGTTTCAAAGAATGGTATCTCAAACACATCACCAATAACAGGCTTTCTGCCCAATAGATTACAATCATCTACATGAACAATGTATTCAACTTCAGCTGTCATCGGGTTGACTAAACCGAATCGGGAGAAATCGGTCTTCATATGCGTGCGCGGATCAAATGCAACAGGGATAGCAACATAATCTTTAGCGTATGAGCGATTGGCGATTTCATAGAACACTTTATCTTTAAAAGATGTGGTGGATAATTTCGCGGCGTCTTTATCGCCCTGAAATAAAAAGAATCTAGCTTCCTTAAATGTCAGACCTAAAGCCTCATATGACAATTTGCGTTGCAGCGTTCGCGTCTTGTTGCCGTAAACGCCAATCTTACCTACTCGCGCGACATTAGCCATTTATCTCTCCCGCGATACATTCTTTAACGTATGCCTTAATCTTGGTCTGCTTTGTAACATCTCGCACTCGATCAGTCTGCTCTTTGGCAACTGCAGATCTCATCGAATACATTTCCTTGGTCGCATTACCTATTCTATCAATAATATACTTGCGATGCTCTTTTCTGTACTTTTGGATTGGAACAATATCATATTGATCGACAATGTTTGGTTTTAATAATAGCGTCACTTTCTTATCTTTCTTACCTATTAAACCATATCCATTATCAACAAAACCAACATACCCAAGCTTTTTCATAATCTTAGCCCAGAATTCATCGCCATGTGTTCCATAGTTATCTGCGATATCTTTGGTTATATTCCAAAAACTTTCAAATGGAAATCTCATTCTAGGATCCATCTTAACTTTATCGACCGACTGTTTAACGAATTCTGGTGTGTATAACTCATTTAAACGCGCAATATCATTAGATAAGTCATCGCCTGTATAATCTCTAAGGTCTCTGATAACTTGTCCATTAGAGATTATTTTCTTCAGTCGGAACACATGTGCGTACATTCTGTCAGTACTAACATGTCGACCGATAACATCCTTAATATCATAACACTCGAAGCCTTTGGGATGTTTTAGCTGGCCGTTGATAATTCCACTCATCTCAAATTTATCGTCGTCTGAAAAAGAAATGAGTATATCCATGCGGCCATAGTAAAGCATCCTAAGTTCAGAAACATCCATCCAAGATGCAGGATCTGATTCTTGAAGTAATAATTGCTCGAATGTTCGCATAGTTCGCTCCGTTAAATACTAATATATTTACAAATACTCTAGGTAGAGGATAAACGATGGAATTGTACCCGTTCACAGCAGGTAACCAGATTAAGACGTATATCAGTCAAATTATGCGCGTATTCTCCGGATTTCAATATGATAAAGGTGACGGCACTTTGGGGCGGATACCTTTAGTTTACGGCGGTATGCAACGGGTTGTTGCTGGTGTTTTATCTAGTACTGGCAATATTCACCAAGCGCAACGGGCTCCCATAATGGCACTTAACATGTCTGGGATTGAGCTCTTGGCTGAGGGTAAACGTTCACCACTTCATGAGGAATACGTCCCCAATCTTGCCGTAGATCCCACAGCAAGAACTGCAGCATCTAGAATTATCGGGCCAAGCTTTCAATTAGGAATTGAGCTCGGCGTGTATGCATCATCGATTACCGAATTGTTCGAGATTGTCGAACAAATCCTGTTAATCTTTAATCCTCGTGTTACAATTAACGTGGATACAACAGTTGCGTCTGGTGCTTACCTAACTGAAATCTCATTGGTCTCAATCGAGCCTGAAATTAGCTACCCATTAGGTCAAGATGCAAGCGTCGCCATGATAACGTTAAACTTCTCAGTGCCTATTAGACTTCGATATCCGCACGGAAACGATGACATCATCATTAAATCTATCACCTCGAACGTTATGTCAAGCGATGGTGGGGAAGTCGATTTAACGGGTAAAATTGAAACAAAAGGACCTTAATCATGGCAACAATTAAAAGCTTTTCCGCATTATTAGACCGCTCCAGGGTCATTGACAACTTCTACTGTCGTTTCTTTAAATTGCCAGAAAACGTTGGCAACGTAATGGGTCGCCAGGTTAAATCAGTGACTAGACCCGAGATTTCATTCGATATAGATCCAGTCACCTTTAAAAAGTTTAGTTACCAACACCCAGGTCGAGTTACATTCAGTCCGGTTCTATTTGAGTTCTTTGATGACGAAAACTCTGTGCTGAGCAGTCTGTTATATGTTCAAGTTATGCGACAATTAAATCGATATAAAGATCTAATGAACATCCCCCCTGATCGTCTGGATCCAGCTGAACGAGACTATCGTTTCGATGTCCAAGTCGATCTATATAACTCAAATAGAGTAGTAACAGAGAGCTTTATTTTGCATAACTGTTATATCAGCTCTATATCCCACCAGCAACCTGAAATCGTTGATGATGGAATCACGACGATTACTGTCGAATTGACCTACCATAACGTTAGTTACAAGATTGTTGACTCGTATGTTAAAATGCTTGAGGATAGTTCCCCGAGCACTTAATTAATCTTTTGTGTGAGGATATTCCAAGAAATACCCTCACACCCGTTTAGCCGGCTTCTCCGCGATCCAGTTCCCCATAAACCAATACCCTTTGCTTCTGTAAGATAAATCAGACAAAATTCGTTTGGCTCTATGTGCTTGAATTCCGTGATCTTTTATGTACTCACTTAGCACCTCAATGGGGATTTGCATTCGTTGTGCCATTTCATCTAACGTTTTTTGTTCTAGAATTAATTCAGACAACAAAGCTATATCGATATTATATGATCGCTTAACATGTTTCTGCGCCCCCGCATCATCAGATTGAACTTTATCCACTTCTGATAGACTGGATTGAATCTTTTTCATCTTTGGCGGTTTGACAATGTTATTTCGCTTCAGATGTCTGCTGATTGTTGTACGATTAACTCCATGTTTGGCCGCAGCCTCGGATACCGGCATCCCGGCCAACACATCTTGAACTGCCAATAATGTCTGGTTCTTAGCCATAATACTTCCCTTTATACTCGACTGAAGAAAACTACATCGATGTAGTAGCATGCGCTTAAAACTAAAATTGCACCTAACCACGCGTATAATCGTCTAAGTATCATATTAAATTCCTTATATTTTCTGTTAATACTAATATTATATTACATTTCGATGCAAAAAGTCAAGTAAAAAATAAAAGACCCATTACGGGTCTTTTAAGCGATTGATTTATATTATTCAGAGTTACTTGTACTTCTGGTCGTGTTCCTTATGGTTGCCATATGAGCCATCATACATATGTAATGTTTCTGCAGTAAAGCAAATATATTGTGCAACACGAGTCCCTGGCTTAATTTTCATAGTACCATTAACGTGCATCGCACCTGCCATAACACCACCTGTATACTCTTCATCTTTAAATCCGTATCCAGAATCGTATAGTCCTGATGTGATAAAGACTCCATTGCGATTTAGTGTTGAACGAGTAACTACAAAACCCGCTTCACCATGCGCAACGCCAATCTCATTTTCCATAACCACTTCATAAGATCCAGGTTCAAGGTGCCAGTATCCATCTTCACCAACTTCAACAAGCGCAGACTTGCGATGTGTTTTTGATTCTTCATCGATAATGAAGATCGAATCATCGACAATTCGGCGAACTTGCTTTAAACGGAGGTCCACTGCATTCGGTTGCGGATCATTTGGTTGAACATTGGTTAAAATTGATTTAGATGTTTCGCCTGCGATATTAATCATGCCCATTTTTATTCTCCTAAAATTCGTTTAACTGCTGATGATGGACGTTCAAAGTGCCAGATCGGATTAGTGTTTAGTGTTGTTTTAGTTGATAAGTATTTGCCAATCTCCAGAGATTTATCGAAATCAATCACCAATTGGCCTTGATTCGCTGAGTGTTC
>JAEMQD010000093.1:2835-6315 GCA_022759035.1 Thiotrichales bacterium | reverse complement strand
CGCTCAACACTGGTTAAGCAATTTTTCATCTGAATCATGCCGCTATGTTTAACTAACTGAGCCACTTTCTAATCCTTTCCACCTTAGCTTTCTAATCCTTTCCACCATTCTATTTAAACACGCCTTTCGACATAAATCATTCCACTTTACATCATAAAATACAACACTTTACGACATATAAACCCACACCATAAACGAAAATAAATGTTTTTAATCAATATGTTAAACGAGTCTTAAAGTATTAAAACTAAAGAAAATAATAAAAAGAGTTTATAAAATAATATTTTAGCAATAGTACTTGACAAAATAAAGCAACATTGATACTTTACGCTCTATCATACAGCACGATATATCTTGGAGCAAGAGATGAAGACCGTAGTCGTTGGAAATAACAAAGGCGGAGTCGGTAAAACATTTATTAGTAAAACTTTAGCAGAGTACGCAGCTATTAAAAAGCAACTCAGAGTTTTGGTAATAGATTTAGATCCTCAATGTAACCTATCAAGGCGCTTCCTTGATATGAGAATGACTGACGATGGTTCTTTTTTATACACTCCCCCGCTACATCCTGAATACGAAGGAGAGGAAGACTGGGATGGATACTCTGATGCTTCAGAAATATGGCTTAGTGGTTCAGTTGTCATGTATCCAACAGAATTCCAACGGTTGGAAATTATCCCGGGCCACGGAAATAAATTACAAAATATAGAATACGTAAGAAAGTCAGACATTAAGGACCAAGTAGTACAACACCTATATAAACTCTTATCTGTTCCAGAAATTGCAGATGATTATGACCTATGCATCATTGATACAAGACCATCGATGGGACCATTAGTGCAAGCTGCTATGTATGCTGCAACACATCTGATTATACCAACAGAATTTGCCGCACCCTCAGTGGAAGGTTTACATGGAATGTTAGGATTACAGAACGCAATTAATATGACATCTTCACGTAAATTAGAAATAGCTGGTATTGTTGGTAATAGAGTTAAATCAAATTTTTCAGTTCACAAAGCAATACAACAGAAGCTTTCAAAAGATCCAATTATTTCACCTTACCTACTCAATGATTGGTTCAGTGAATGGGGAGACTATCAAAAAAGTATGTTATTTGGTGCGCCATCTTTGTTTAATGATAAATCAAAAGCCACAGAACAAGCGACAATGGTCTGCGAATTATTGTTACAAAGAATAATGGAGCACTGATCATGGCAAAAAGATTTAAAGTACAAGACTTAGTTGATAATGATAATACTGTTTCAGTTATAAGCCACCAATTAAGAATTAATAACGAAATGTCTGGTGAAGGTGAAGTAAAAGTTTTTAACCTTGAAAAACTTCATCCAAACGTTTTCAATCCAAGAAAGCTTAACTTTTCAAATCTAGATATTGACAATCTAAAGGCTAATAAACCGAATTATGACAGCTATCTAAGTCAAGTTGATGAGATTACTAAAGATCAATTAACCGAACTCCTAGCTTTGGCTTCCAGCATAGATCAATCTGGATTATTGCAACCAATCGTCGTTACAGATCATCCTACCATAATTGGTGAATACATGGTTGTTGCAGGAGAAAGAAGATATTGGTCACACATACTTCTTGGTAGAACGGTTATTAGAGCAGTTTATAGGCAAGTTGATGAGAAAGGGCATAGAACTCTCTCAATTGCAGAAAATCTTGCGCGCCATGATTTAAGTCTGAAAGAAAAAGTCATTGGTTTGAAAGAACTAATGGATATAGACGATAATTTCAACAAAGCTGAACATGTTATGAAATTGTTCGGTGTTCGAAAAAGCGCAGCTTATATGTTGTTGAAACTTGCAAGACAAGACAGTCATTACACAGCTGTTTTATCAGGTAAAATTACACAATTTCGTGATATTGAAGAATTTGAAAAGAAGCACAATCTGATCGAATCGACTGAGAAAATTCCAACCGTTGGAAAAAAAACGACAAACAAAAGTACTTTTTTGAAATTGAATAAACAGCAAACACTGAAACTTGCTGATTTGCTTTTAATTGATGCAAGTGAAGAAAATTTTATTGATCTGATCGTTGAGAAGCTATCATGAAAAAAATAACGCTCAGTTCAAACTTTTCAAAAACAGCTTTGGAGCAAGCTTCAACAAGTCGAGTCACCATAAAGATACCCAAAGAAATGCATTCTCAATTGTCTATTAAAACAGTTGAATCTGGCTATGGCCTTAGGGGCAAGTCAAGATGGATTAGAGATCAAATTGAACGTCTCAATAACTATGAAGGACGCCATCAATTTATTCTTGATAGTATGATTATGTCCAATGTTGAAGGTGTGTCAGACACCATTACATTATCCGAGGACTTAAGAATTGTTTGTTGGCAATTAGCGATTGATGCGGCAATATATGGTTCAAGAAAAGATGAACCGCTTTACCTTGAAGTTTATATCAGCCATGTGATTAAAGCTTCAATCCTATTGGGTTTATCATTAGTTAAACGTAAAGATTGATATATACATATTGGCTTTCTAATTCTTTCCACTTTATTACTACTATAGGCTAGTTGTTAACATTAGGGATATAGCGAAATCAATTGTATTGGACTTAACGTTAACGCCGATTTGAAACAATAAATGTTTCACCAATTGCTAAACTTCGAAAAGAGCTTGGGTCGATGTTTTTCTCAGCTAAAGCTTTTTCGAGATCTTTAGGCGGTTGGTTAATGGCTTCATCGGCCATGACAAAACTGCCCCAATGAATGGCAATGCTCTGTTTGGCGGCTAAGTCTTGGTGCAGTGTAACCGCTTCGTAGGGATCTACATGTTGATCACGCATAAACCAACGAGGCTCGTAAGCACCAATCGGAATAAAGGCAAGATCAAATCCTTGAGGTGCGAGACGTGTGCGTATTTCTTGGTAAATCGGTGTGTAACCTGTGTCTCCAACAAAATGCCAGTTGAGTTGTGGTGATAGTAGACTCCAGCTTCCCCATAAGCTTTCATTACGATCAAATAATCCTCGTGCAGACCAATGTTGAGCTGGGGTAAACACCAGTTGTGTGTTATTGAGTGTGTAAGATTGCCACCAGTCTAGCGGAATCACCTTTTCAACACCCCAGGATTTGAGAAGTTGATCTACTCCCAGCGGTACGAGAAACAGGGGTGAGCCTGTTGTTTGTTGAGCCAGTGTTTTAATGCTGTGTTCATCCAGGTGGTCGTAATGATTGTGCGAGATGATCACGACATCAATCGGTGGGAGTTGAGCAGGGTTAAGTGGGATTGGCTGAACACGCTTGGGGCCAGCAAAACTCACAGGTGAGGCGCGTTCTGAAAAGATGGGGTCAGTGAGGATGTTGAGTCCATCAGCTTGAACGAATAGGGTGGAGTGACCCAGCCAAGTTGATTGGGGTTGTGATGGATGATGAATTAGGGCGAGGTCGGGAACTATTTGTGGCACACTGTTAGCCGAAGCAGCGGGCGCTGGTGATGAGGTT
>JAEMQD010000093.1:0-2735 GCA_022759035.1 Thiotrichales bacterium | reverse complement strand
TGAGGTTTATCGGCTTGATAGTAAGGATTGCTGGCACTGCATCCCACCAGTGATCTACCCAATAACGCCAGCAGAGAGAGCTTGAGTCGTGAGTGGCGCGTGTTTGGGTGAGTGGATTTCATCAGTTTTCTCTCATTGTCAGTGATATGTCATGGTCAATATATGGGCAATTATGTCATACTGTCATCGTCTTATTTATTTTTTTATGCCATAACCACTGGTAAAGTTTAATGAACGTGTTGTTTGGGTTAGTGCTGCTGGTTGTATTGGTGGTGTTGCTGTTGATTGTCGGTATTCATGTTGGTTTTCGTGCACCACGAATGGCGAATCAGGCCACGCCATCTGACTTAGATTTGCCTTATGAAAACTTATCGATAATAACTAACTCTGGCAAAAAACTAAGCTGTTGGTCGATTGCTTCACCGATACCGAGCGAACTGACATTGGTTATTTTGCATGGTTGGGGTGCGAATAAGAGCTGTATGTTGCCTTTTGCACGTCATTGTGTCGAGCTTCGGGCCAATGTTCTTCTGATGGATGCACATAATCATGGTGATAGTGATGCGCGTGGTACCTCGACCATGCCAAAGTTTGCTGAAGATTTAACATCTGTTTTAATCTGGTTAAAACAGCATAAATCAGCACAATCTCAATCATTGGTTGCTTTGGGACACTCTGTTGGTGCGGCGGCAACCCTATTGTCAGCTGCGCGTAATCCCATTGCCGACGCTTATATTGCCATTGCCAGTTTTGCACATCCTAAGTTGATGATGCAACGACAGTTGGGTAAGCTCATGCATGTGCCGGGTTTGTATGCCTTTATTAGTGCTTATGTGCAGTGGGTCATTGGGCATCGTTTTGATGACATAGCACCTATCACCAATGTTAAGGCAATAACTAAGCCGTTGCTGTGTATTCATGGTACTGCTGATAGACTCATTCCGCTGAGTGATTTTGAACAGCTTTGCCAAGCAGCTAATCCTCAAAGGGTGAGTTGTTACCAAGTCGAAGGAGCAGATCATGATTCGATTGAATTGATTGATGCGCATTTTGACGTAATTGAATCTTTTATTGCTCAGCATCTTGGTAAAGATGTGAAAGGGGAGGGAAGATGACCGGGAAGTTGAATCTTTTGGGTGAGCCTTTGTTGCCCTGTTCTCATCAGCCGTTAACGGGTTATTTTCGAGATGGCTATTGTCGTACCGATGCTCAAGATCGAGGAAGGCATGTGGTGTGCGCTCAAGTGACTGAGGCATTTTTGGCTTATTCTAAAACCCAAGGTAATGATTTGATCACTCCTCAACTGGGATTTCCGGGGTTGAAGCCGGGAGACTATTGGTGCTTGTGTGCCTTGCGTTGGTTAGAAGCTTTTGAAGCTGGTGTGGCGCCACCGATTGTCTTTGCGGCAACGGATCAAGCTTTGTTGAGCTATGTTGAGTTGAAAGTCTTGCAGTCATTTGCCCTAGATAAGACAATCTAATCCTTGCAATGTCACTATCCAATTGAACCTTAGTATGAACTCACTATCTTTATCCCCTGAAAATACGCAACAACAAATGGCCAGTTGGATTCAATGGCTGGTACAGGAGCACAGTGAATTGGTTCAGGCTATGCGCAAGTCGAGTCATCACTATAGTCCTTCACACTTAAGCCCTTGGCATTTAGAGGGAGATGTTTGGTCGCACAGTTTGTTGGTGGCACAGGCTTATGTGCAACGCAATCAGCTAGATTCGTGTGTGGGGCTATGTGCGCTATTGCATGATATCGGTAAACCCGTTGCGGCTAAAGTGTTACACCATAAAAAGCGGGTAGTATTTCAGGGGCATGAGTCGGTTTCTGCTTGGATGGCATGGCGATTATTGCAGAATGAGCGTTTACTGCTAACGATGCCTGAGAAGTTGCGTATTTTTAGTTTAATTGCTTTACACGGATGTTTATACACTGGTTGGTTTGCTGAAGATGAGGCGGTGAAGCAGTCACAAGTGATGCGTGCTTTTTCTGGTTTTGGACAAGATTTCTGGCGACAACTTTGTCAGCAAGTAGAGCATGACCAACAAGGACAAATTACCTTATCGGCTAATCGTAAATCGGTGGTCGCTGATTTAGCACAACAGACCTTAGCACAAGCGACCAAGATAGATGACAATCATGTGCCGATTGTGTTTTTAGTTGGCTTGCCGGGTGCGGGTAAAACCAGCCTGCGAGCGCGATTCGGTGGCTATTGCATCATCTCTCGTGATGACTGTCTTCACCAAGTAACTGGGGATAGGGATTATCGCAAAGCCTGGCAGATGCAAGAAGCACAAGGCTTATCGGCGCAAATCGATGCACTACTTAATGCTCAGTTTCAACAAGCAATCCAAGATAAGCGACCGATATTAATGGATATGACCAATTTAACACGCAAATCACGTCGTTACTGGTTGTCGCAATTACCCAGTCATTACTCAGCCCGCGCTTTGTTGATGCTCGCTTGTGATCAGACTTTAGCCAAGCGTAATCAACAACGCAAAGATAAATCATTAGATTCAAGCGTTATACATGACATGATGCTGCGCTTTGAACACCCCTTGTTTGATGAATTTGAGCAGATTAATTATGTAGTGGAGGGGGTGGTTTATGGAATGAAGGGCGCGATTAAAACAGCATCGCACCATCTTCATTTCTGAAAAAATAGGAATATGATCTTAAAAATTCTGGGATCATAGCCATAGTTTTTTGGGAATCATGTAACT
>JAEMQD010000007.1 GCA_022759035.1 Thiotrichales bacterium | reverse complement strand
GGATGGATTAACAAAATAAGTGCGTCTTTTTGTTCAAAAAGTGATTTTTTGAGAAGGTTAGCGTGAAATCGTTGGTTTTTAGAGGTGCCCTTAATGTCATGATGCAGTGGGCAATAAACAAAGCAAAGTTTAGAATGGTATGCCTGCATTAACCACTAAAATTGCGTTGAACTTTTCAAGTAACGTCCTACCCATGTTTGTGGGAGTGTTCGTAATTCCATTATTAATTCAAGGTATGGGACTCGAACGGTTTGGTATGCTGTCGATTGCTTGGATGTTAGTCGGCTATTTTGGCCTGTTAGATATGGGTTTAGGGCGAGCATTAACGCAAAAGGTGGCAGAGAGAATCGGTGCGTTAAATACGAATAATCTTAAGCCTTTGATCTGGAAATCATTAGCTTTTGTCGTTTTATTTGGAATGACTGGTACGTTGGTGCTTGTATTTAGTGCGCATTATTTAGTGTATGAACTATTTAATATTTCAGAAGATTTAAAATTAGAAAGTTTGTATGCAATATATTGGTTGGCTTTTACTATTCCTTTAGTAATTGTTTCAACTGGTTTACTAGGCGTTCTAGAGGGGCAACAGCATTTTGGTTGGACTGCATCCGTTAGAGCACCTTTGGGCGTGATGATGTTTTTGGCACCGCTGGTGATATTGTCGTGGACAAATTCATTGGAATGGATATTGGTCGCTTTGTTTTTTATTAGGTTGGTCACATTTGTTTTTTTGGTGATGATTGTTGTTAAAACAACACGAACATATCAAGGTTCGAAAAGCGATTTAGCAGAGCTAAAGTCATTGTTTGTGTTTGGTGGTTGGATAACGATCAGTAATGTTATCAGTCCGTTAATGGTGTATTTCGACCGTTTTTATATTGCTGTTGTCTTGTCTGTTTCTGTCGTAGCTTTTTATACGACACCATTTGACTTGTTAACGAAAGCCCTTGTTATACCCTTTGCATTTATCGGTGTTATGTTTGCAAGCTTCGCAACAGATTGGAAGGGGAATCCCCAAAAGGTTGTTAGGCAGTTTAAGTTGTCTGTTGGTGTCGTATTGCTTGTTATGTTGCCATTTTCTGGATTGTTGTATTGGTTTGCATATGCGGGTATGGAAATATGGCTAGGACATGAGTTTGCTAACCAGAGTTATCAAATTGTACAGCTTTTGGCTATCGGTATTTTATTGAATGCACTCGCCATGGTGCCTTTTGCATTCATTCAAGCAGTTGGTAGGGCTGATATAACCGCAAAATTGCATATGGTTGAGTTGCCGTTCTACGCCTTTGTGCTATGGTATTGTGTGGAAAACTGGGGTTTAATAGGTGCGGCGATTGCGTGGACTTTTCGAGTTTTTGTGGATGCTGTTTTGTTATACGGGTGTTCAGTGTATCTGATTGCGAAGGAAAAAGATATTGTTGTCACATGTTAATCGCGTTGTTTCTGGTATTGGCCCTAGAGTTTTTTATACGGCTTTAGTTTTGTTTTTTTTCGCTACAGCGATGTCTACTTGTTTTTCACGTGATTCAGAAGCTTATCACATCTTGATAGGTTCTTTTGTTGAACGGCAGTTCTCATTTTGGCAAACATTTAATCAGCACACGGAAGCATTGCTAATATGGTTAAGTGTATTGGTTGATTATTTTCATATTAACGATTGGTTTGTATTTTTTATCTATGCTTTGCTTTCTGTGTCTATTAAGGTTTACTTAATAGAAAAGAAAAGCCAGTTTTTTTGGCTCTCATTAGGGTTTTATGTTTCTTATTTTTTCTTGTTTCAAGATGGCACTGCGATTCGAGCATCTCTGGCTGTTGGCTTGTTGTATTTGTCGTTATTGTTAATTGAAAATAGTAAGCCACTGCTATTTTTTTTATCAGTGTTGTTAGTATCTTTTTTAGTGCATTATTCTGCGATAGTTTTTTTGGTGATGTTGATTATCCAGTATAAAAGATCAGAAAATATACTGGTTGTTATGTTAGCCTTAGCTGCATTGTTAGTTCTAATCTTTGATAAAAATCAAGTGATTTCATTTTTCATAAATGTTTGTTCCGGTTTGAATAACAGCTTTTATGGTATGCAAAAGCTCATTAGTTATTTGGGTATTGCGCAAAATTCTACAGAGTATTATTCTCCATTCAAGTTGCAAAGTTTTATTGCTTATTTTTTTGCTGTGGTCTTTTGGTTTTATAAGGAAAGATTTAGCCAGTATGAGATGCTTTGTTATAAAGCTTTTTTATTCTCTTTGATTTTGTTTGTAGGATTTAGCTATATTCCAGGTTGGCAACAACGATTTTCTGATATTTTTGCTTTTTCTTTCGTGTTTTTAGTTCCTTATGTTTATGTGTTTTTTAAGCAGTTTGTGCCTAGTAGATTTGCGATAACGATTGTTATACTGGCTTGTTCTGTGTTGTTTATTAAACTTGCGTTTGTAGAAAAGCTAATCGTTTTTAGGTAGTGTGTCGTGAATTATCTGTTGTTTTATAAAGGTGATTATGGAACGTCCTTGCGTGGACCAGAGATGCGGTATATTGCATTAGCAGAAGAGATAATAAAGCTAGGTTGCAGTGTAACAATAGTAACAGAAAAAGCAATTCCTTCACTATTTTGTAGATCTATCCAGTTTGTTTTGTTGGGTAAGGTGTTTGATGTCGTTAAGGTTTTTTTCAGAAGCGATATTATTGTGTTGCATGGTGGCGGACCTGTTATCTTATTGATGTCATCTCTAATGGCTTTTTTAGGAAAAAGCGTTGTTTTAGATAGCTATGTGCCACATTGGATTGAGTTGGATGAACAAGCACGTAAAATGGATATGGTCAGCCCGAAGCTTGCATTTAAATCAATGTTTAATGCGTTTAGGTCTTTGTTTGGCGTGTTTGTTTTTGATCATATTGTCGTTGCGAATCAACGACAGTTAGATTTAATGCGAGGGATATCAGCACCATTTTTTAGAACAGATGAGTTTCATAAAGTGCATGTTATTCCGTTTGGTTGTGAAGCTTATACTCCTCGTAGCCGGGTAAATGGCATAAGTCTTCTTAATGAGTTGGATAAAAAGGCGGGTTCGCTTAATGAGAGTGATTTTCTGGTTGGCTGGTTAGGCGGTGTTTATGGTTGGTTTGATATTAATCAATTGTTGATTGCCGTACTACCTGCGCTTAGCCAAAATAAATCTATAAAGTTAGTTTTTTTTGGGGTGAGTGAGCAAAAACAGATATCTATGTTGTCTTGTGTTCCAGCTGATTTAGCGTCAAATATTATATTTTTACCTTGGGTTCCTTTTGCTAAAAGACTAGACTATTGGGCGGGTTTTGATCTTTCTTTAGTATGGGGAGCGGAGGGCTATGAAAATGATTACGCTTCAAGAACACGCAATTTTGATTGTCTGAGTTTAGGTTTACCAATCTTGCAAAACAAAGATGACGAGTGGAGCGGGCGTTTACATGATGCGTTTGCGGGAATTGTCACGACGCATAATGAGCTTTCAGCAGATTTGTTGGCAATTAGTCAAGATAGCCATAGGCTTGAAAAACTAAAACAAGGAATGGTTAATTTAGCGCCTGAGTTTTATTGGGGTAAGTTCGCAGAAAAATTAGTTTCAATAACGAAAAATAAACCAATCAGTCTTGTGCGAAGATTGAGCGGTTTTTTTGCGATCGCTATGGTTTCACCAGTGGTGATGATTTTGTTTCTGCTTAGTTTTCTTTCTCAACAACGGTCAAAACAATCTTCATGAAAACACTTTTGATTACAGGTATTCGAGGTATCCCAGCTGCACACGGTGGTTTCGAGACCTTTGCTGAAGCCTTAGCGCTTTATCTCGTTAATTTAGGTTGGCAGGTAGTTGTTTATTGCCAAGAGAGTTTGAGTGTTTGTCCTCATAACTCGGAAAGTTTTTGGCAAGGCGTGAAGCTTATTCATATTCCTGTAAAAGGTAATGGTGCTAAAGCGACGGTCATGTTTGATTATTTGGTTGCCAAAGACGCAGCCAAACGTGAAGGGTTGGTGTTAACCCTTGGTTATAACACGGCAGTTTTTAATGTTTGGTTACGACTTCAAGGAAAGAAAAACATCATTAATATGGATGGTATCGAGTGGAAGCGAGATAAGTGGTGTTGGTATGAGAAGGCTTGGTTGTATCTTAATGAACGTGTAGGGTGTTTGGTTGGAAATCACTTGATTGCTGATCACCCTGAGATTGCTAATCATTTGTCAACTAGAGTGAGTAAAACTAAGATTAGTGTTATTCCTTATGGTGCTAGAGATGTTGTCGTTGCTGATATTTCTTTATTAGAACCTTTTCAATTAGAAGCAAAGCGCTATGTGATTTTAATTGCTCGCCCAGAACCAGAAAATAGTATTTTAGAGATTGTTTCTTCTTTTTCTTCTTGTTATCGAGGTATTAAGTTAGTTGTATTGGGTTCGTATGATGTTGCTAATAATCCATATCATGCAAGTGTTCAAGCTGCTGCGAGTTCAGAGGTGTATTTTATTGGCCCTATTTATGATCACGCGACCTTAGATGCTTTACGATTTTATGCGATGCTGTATGTTCATGGTCACACGGTGGGCGGTACAAACCCCTCATTGATAGAGGCTTTAGGTGCAAGTCAGCCTGTTCTTGCTCATGATAATAAATATAATCGCTGGGTCGCGGGTGATGAAGCTGAGTATTTTGATGGATTGGCGGCTTGCACGTTAGCATTTGATGCCCTGCTTTCAGATGACCATAGATTGTCGATCATGTCTAAAGCTAGTTATGAAAGATTTAAAAGCGAATTTTTATGGAAAAATGTTCTCCAACAATATGAGTTATTATTGTCGGAGTGGGTATCTTAATTTAAGTTGTTTTTATGTTAATTAGGCTGCTAGATATATTAACTGTTGTTGTTGTTGGTTGGTACTTGGTGCCGAACAATGCAAGTAATGAGTTGCAATTTCTTTATGCCAGAGCAGAGTTGGCATCTGTATTTTTGACACTAATCGTTTTTTCGCTTTTTGGCGTATATCATTTCTGGTTGAATAAGGCGAAGTTGATTGTCTTACGTCAAGTGTTTATTGCTTGGACGAGTGTGGTACTGATTGTCGCAACGCTGTTTTTCCTGTTTAAGGTGGGTGAGCAGGTTTCACGCTTTTGGCTATTGGCTTGGTGGTTGGGTGGTTTGTTACTCATGTGGTTTGTGCGTATAGTGGTGTATAGCCTGTTGGGTTATATGCGCCGGTCAGGAGCGAATCACAAGCGGGTTGTTTTATTAGGCGAAGCTGGTGTCTGCGAGCGCGTAACTGAACAGGTGTTAGCGCACCCCTATGCAGGTTATGAAGTGGCGAAAATCATGACACTAGACCAGGTAGACCTACTCAGTACAGGCTTACCTGGCGATGACGAGTTGTGGTTGTTATTGCCTTTGTCTCAGGCACATCATATTGAACCTATTCTAAATTTATTGAGTCAGTGTACTGTGAATTTACGTTGGTTGCCGGATGATTCATCATTGTTATCAGTGTGGCAAGTGCCTAAAGATTTGTTGGGCATGACGGCCTTAGATTTACGCGTTTCACCCATGTCTGAGCCTGCTAATTTGGTAATAAAAGCCTTAGAAGATCGTATACTAGCAGCGATGATTTTGCTGTTGATTAGCCCGTTCATGCTAGTATTGGCATTCGGCGTTAAGGTGTCTTCATCAGGGCCAGTGTTTTATCGCCAGCAAAGACACGGCTGGAATGGCGAAGCATTTGAAATGTTGAAGTTTCGAAGTATGGTGGTGCATACAGAGGATAATGGGCAAGTGACTCAAGCAACAAAGGGTGATGCGCGTATTACACCTTTTGGGGCTTTTTTACGTCGCACAAGTTTAGATGAACTGCCGCAGTTTATTAACGTGCTCAAAGGCGATATGTCGATTGTCGGCCCGCGCCCACACGCTGTCGCACATAACGACTATTACAGCGAACAAATTGATGGCTATATGCTTCGCCACAAAATGAAACCTGGTATAACTGGTTGGGCGCAAGTGAATGGTTGGCGAGGTGAAACAGATACACTCGATAAGATGCAAAAGCGCGTTGAGTATGACCTCTGGTATATCGAACACTGGTCGCTATGGCTCGATATTAAAATCATCATCATGACCATCTTTAAGGGCTTTGTGCATAGCAATGCGAGATAAAATTAAAACAGCGCCATGTCTTTCAAAAGATAAATTACAGACTATGCAACGTTATTGCATTGCGGTCGCAATGTTTTTTTCCTGCGATCAAGGTTTCAATCAGTTTGTTTTTTATCGTGCTTGTGTTGTTTCTTGAAGTGTTAAAATTTGATTACATAGCAGCACTCGAACAAAAAGAAATCCTAACCAACACACCAACAAAGTGCGTGTTTGT
>JAEMQD010000006.1 GCA_022759035.1 Thiotrichales bacterium | reverse complement strand
CTGATTGACGCTATCAAACAAGGCTTTTTCATTCTCGGAAAACCAAACCAACGGCAAATCTGCTGTGCTTGTGCCCAGATGCAGCGCGTTTAACTGTAGCTGCGTCATACGACCGAGCAAAACGACGCTGGCCATTGCCAGTCCGACCAATACAGCCGTAATTAAATCTAACGCCATTGCGGTTAGCAGCACAGCCAACATCATACCCCGCCCTGCTTTGGGCACACTGTGCCAACGCTTAATATAAGACCAGTCGACCTGATCTAAGCCAACTTTAATCAACATACCGCCCAAGACAGACAAGGGAATCATGGCAAACAAATCACTCATCAACCATGCAAAAACACCAACCAGTAACGCATGCATTGCCGCAGCCCACGCGTCTCGTGAACCATACGACATGGCAACGGTGGTGCGCATCGGCGCGCCTGTGCTCGCCATACCGCCAAACAAACCGCTTGCTATATTGCCGATACCTTGTCCGATTAGTTCTCGATCAGGATCATGTTCTTGTCGGGTTAATCGTTCTGCCACGACAGAGCCAAGCAAAGAAATTAATGATGCGACAACCGCCAATGTAAAAGCTGACTGCACCAAATAGGGCAATTGCCATACTTCAATTTGCGGCAAATGCAAGCTTGGTAAAGAAAAATCTAACGCGCCAATAACCCGAAGCTCACCTAACCACCACTGCCCAGCTTGCAACGTCATGGGCTGAGTTGCCAATAACGACGCAGCAATGCCACCCGACACCAATACTAAAATAGGAGCCGGCAACCAACGATTGGCTTTGGGCAGATACTTAGGCCATACCACCATAAGCACCAATGCCAACAACCCGAACAGCAACTCAGCCCATGCAGGACTAAGCACCATATCAGGCAGAGCGATCAAAACATCCAGCGGACGAATGGCATTTTCACCACCCAACAATGCAGGAAGCTGCTCCAATACCAGCATTAAGCCAATAGCAGTCAATAAGCCAGAAATAACAGAATGGGGCAATAACTCGACCAAGCGTCCCCAATGCATCCAGCCAAAAAATATCTGAATCGCACCAGACATCACCACAACCAACAGCGTTAGCGTAAACACCATATCGGGCTGATCGGGGTAAAAAACGGCAAAATGCGCCATCGACAGCGCCAGCAAAACAGCCACCGCGCCAGTTGGTCCAGAATGCTGACCTGCCGTCCCGCCCATCAATGCCGACAAGCTTCCTGCAATGACGGCCGCAAGCACACCTGCCTCTGCACCCAAACCAGATGCTACGCCAAACGCCAACGCCAAAGGCAAAGCAACTAATGCCGAAACAAACGCACCCATCAATTGTCGCTTTATGGACATAATCGCTCAGTCTAAAAATTAGGGAGCCTCTGAAAACTGCGCTTTGCTTGTTTTCAGACTTTCCAAGTTTTGTTTTTTAGCAGAAGGAAAGAATTTAATCAAAGGGCTACATGCCTCTTTCAACAACCCCATCCTCCAGGCCTACTACCCATTGCCCTTTTAGCCTTCTCAATAGTAACCGCACTAGCCATAACGCATCAAGGCTGGTAAACTGAAAACACAAAAAACAAATACCACCGGGTTAACGATAACATTACTTATTAACGGTGTGCTATGCTCGAAAACAATGCAACTTATAATCAATTTTTTGATTTATTCCAGCAACAAGACCATTCCCGACTGGCTGGTTTTGATGACTTTATGCAACGTCAAGGGGTTACGTTCAACTTATACAAAAATGATCAATTTATCGAACAAACTTTCCCGTTCGATGCCATTCCGCGCATTATTCCGACCGACGAATTTGCACACCTATCACGCGGACTTGAACAACGCGTTGCGGCACTTAACGCTTTTTTAAACGATATTTACAGCGAACAAAAAATCATCAAAGCAGGCATTATTCCGCCCGACTTTGTTTTTGGCAGCAAAGCTTATTTACCCGCTTTTCATGGTTGCCGTGCCCCACAAGATGTTCGTACCCATATTAGTGGACTTGACTTGGTTAAAGACTCAGCCAGTAATGAATGGCTAATTTTAGAAGACAACCTACGCGTACCATCGGGAGCCAGCTATCCACTCAGCATTCGTCGCGCATACCGTCAACTCTTTCCCCAATTATTCGAAAAGATGTCCATTGCACCGAGTGATAATTACGGTCAGTTGTTAAGCAGCATGTACGAACACGTTAATCCTGGTGGCATTAGTGTTGTACTTAGCCCTGGGCGTTTTAATTCGGCTTTCTACGAGCACAGCTATTTAGCACGCATCAGTGATGCACGTCTGGTCACAAATAGTGACTTATTCGTTGATAATAACGTCCTATATCTCAAAAGTTTTAATGGTAAACGCATTCGCGTGGGCGTTGTCTATCGTCGGCTCGACGATGATTTTTTAGACCCGCTCAACTTCCATCGTGACAGCATGATTGGTGTTCCTAACTTAATGAGCGTTTATCGTGCGGGTAATGTGGCGCTGCTTAATGCGGTAGGCAACGGCATTGCCGATGACAAAGGTATTTACTATTTTGTCCCCAAAATGATTCGTTATTACTTGGGCGAAGAGCCAATTTTATCTAACGCCCCCACCTATTTGCCTTGGTTTGATGATGATCGCGAGTTCGTACTCGAAAATCTACACAAGCTTGTGATTAAGGATGTGGCAGAAGCGGGGGGTTATGGCGTAGTGTTTGGCAGCAAGCTCAGTCAGCAGCAATTATCTAACTTAGCAGCACACATTCAAGCCGAACCACGTCGTTTTATTGCCCAAGAGCTCATCGAGTTTTACGACATCCCCACCCAAGTGGACGGTCAAATCGTACCGCGCAAATCAGACTTACGTATGTATATCCTACACGGCAAAGACATCACTGTCTGGGCAGGTGGTCTAACCCGTTTTGCTCGCGAAGCGGGTAACTACTTAGTCAACTCATCGCAAGGTGGTGGTTTCAAAGACACGTGGATTATGGGAGCGTAATCATGGCAATATCTTTATATTTAAGCCCACGCATGGCCGATGCACTGGTATGGCTCGGACGTTATCAACAACGCTTAGAAACCTTAGGCAAAGAAACCCTTGTACAATTCGATGCCATCATTGACCGCAACCCAGAAGCAGGCAAAGTCTTATTTGCCAAGCTCGGCTCTCAACTCGACTATGCTTGTGCCACGCAATTCTTACACGAAGCCTGCTACGGTCAACATGGTGCGAGCTTGCTGATGCTCAGTGCACAAGCGCGTGAAAACGCCATTACGATTCGTGACCTATTATCAGATAGCTTATTTGGCAGTGTCAACAGTGTGTATCATGCACTTAAAGCACAAGAAAACAATGCCAGTTTAGACGCTTATCAACTTGCACAACTGCTCACCGAAATTGAATATTTTTGGGGCAGACTGAGTACAAGACTGGTTAAAAGTCGTTCATCACAGTTTATTCTATTTGGTCAAAGCTTAGAGAGGATCGATCTTAAAATGCGCTTGTATGGCGAGGTAGATACCCTACTAGAAGATGCACATCAACTGAACTTATATGGTTCGCAATTGTCCGAAAATTGGCAAACTTTCGAGCCACTCAATCACAACCAGTATCAAAACATGAACAGCTTACAAACCTGCACCAGCAACATTATTCATTATGATCTTTAATCTTAGCTATCAAATGACGCTTGCATTCAATGCTCCTGTGCGTAACCATCAGTTTATGTTGCGTCTGCTACCACGACTTGCCAGTGGCATTGTGGTGCAAAGTCAGCAACTTATGGTGACAGGTGAGCATGATGCTGGGCGCTTTTATGACGGCTTTAGTAATCGGCTCATTTGCGGACAAGCTATTGAGGCACATCGTGACTTTCGCGTCAGCTATCAGGCGAAATTAAAGCGTGGTACGCCAGCAAAGCAATCGTCCGACATGTTAACCGCTGTCTATCTTGCGCCCAGCAAGCTAACCCAATGCGATGCAAAGCGTTTGAGCAGTTGGCTCGAACTGCCGAGCATTTATGAAAATAGTATGACATTGGCACAAGCCTTGTCGCACCTTGTTTATCAGCGAATGACATACAGTGCGGGCACAACACATACCGAACACACGGTAAGTGAGTTAATCGACAACCCTGTCGGCGTCTGTCAAGATTATGCGCACCTACTCATTGCCTTATTGCGTTATTATCTGATCCCTGCCCGTTATGTGGCGGGTATTGCGCAAGGCGAAGGACAAAGTCATGCATGGGTTGAAGCGTGGATTGATGGATATTGGCTCGGACTTGATCCCACGCACGATTGTTTGGTACATGAAGATGATCCCTATATCGCCTTTGCTGTTGGACGTGACTTTAGTGATTGTCCACTGAATAGCGGCGCATTCAGTGGCAACGCTACCCATACGCTAACGATTCAAGCAAACCTAACCCCCTCATCGTAAAACAAACAGAAAGAATCAGAAGATGTTAGAAACCTTAGTTACCATCGAGCTTCCCGTTGGCGAAAGTTATCAACTCAAACGCAACCGCTTTGTACCGAACGATGATCAGCCTAATCACGGCAAACGCATCAGCATCGTATCGGGTACACATGGCGATGAAGTTGAAGGCATTTATGTCATTACCATGCTTGCCGAATGGCTCAAGGCAAATAGCGACAAAATTCACGGCACAATTGATCTGTATCCCTCGTTAAATTCACTTGGGATTGATTCAATTACCCGTACTGTTCCCTTTTATCAGGTTGACCTTAACCGCATTTTTCCAGGTAGCGCACGCGACACCTTCCCCAACCAAATGGCACATGCTATTGTCGAAGCGATTAAAGGCAGCAACATCGCCATTGATATTCATGCCAGCAATATCTTTTTACGAGAACTACCACAAGTTCGTATTGCATCAACCTACGCTGACACCCTCGTTCCTTTAGCTAAAAAGCTTAATATGGACTTTATTTGGGTACATGATGCCATTACCGTGCTTGAAGCGACCTTAGCACACAGCTTAAACAGTTTAGGCACAAGCACACTGGTTGTTGAATATGGTGTTGGTATGCGCTTAACACCCAGCTACGGACAACAACTGCTCACTGGCATTCTTAACCTCTTGGCAAGCGAAGGCATCTTAGCAATTGATGCATTACCTGTACGCGAACCCTGCTACTCAGATCATGGTACCGTTTATTACATCAACGCCCCTGCAGCGGGCATCTTTGTCCCCGCAATGGATCATTGCCAACTGGTTCATAGCGATCAGCTGATTGGTCATATCCATGACCCTTACGGCGTCCAAGACCCCGTTCCCTGCCTAGCACCGGGTCGAGGCGTACTCTTTACCCTGCGTGAATACCCAATTGTTTATGAAGGTTCACTGATTGCCCGTATTTTTGACGATCAAACAGGAGTCTGCCAATGACCCGTCATACCCTTGTCAACCTTGCTTCACCCAGTCGTGATGACTTTCGTGTCGAAGGCTTCCGCTTTGCTCCCCGTCAACATAACGATGCCGACACATCTGTTGCCATTGTTGCGGGACTGAATGGACACGAACTAGCACAAATGCATGCCGCCGCACAATTGGTTAATTTCTTACAAACACATCAGGCAGAAGACCCAAACTTTATTACGGGCGAAATCTTAATTGTACCCGCAGTCAATACTTTTGGCTTTAACATGGGCGAACGCCATTGGCCATTGGATAAAACTGACATTAACGCCATGTTCCCTGGCTTCGATCAAGGTGAAACCAGTCAGCGTATTGCCCACCATTTATTCGAGCACCTCAAAGGCTTTGAGTGGGGTATTGAGTTAGAAGACAGACGTGATCAATATGATTGCATGCCCTATCTGCGCATGATCAATAGTGGTTTCGAAGACAAGAAAGCCGCGAGTTATTTTGGGTTGCAGTTTGCCCATCACCGTGATTTTGTACCCAGCGATGCAGGCAGTTTACAATATAACTGGTCGGTTTGGCACACCAAAAGCTATGGCTTGGTATTTGGTAACAAACAACAAATCGACAACAACACAACACATCAAGTACTCGATGCATTGATTCGCTTTTTGGCGAAGGTTGGCGCTATTCGCACAAAGATTTTTGAAGGCTACGCAACCAACATCATTACCCAAGATGCGATTACGCTGATCCCGTCACAGCGCGCTGGCGTGTTTGAACCACGCCAACGTGTTGGTAGTTTTGTCAAAAAAGGAGACTTATTAGGCAAAGTATTCGATGCGCTTGACGGCAGTGTACGAGAAAAAATATATGCCCCCGTCGATGGGTTAATCACCTGCCACTACCACTACCCACTCATTTACCAGAATACCATTGCTTACCGCATGATTTCTATTGTGTAACTGGGAGCGTCTAAAAACCTCGCTTCGCTCGTTTTTAGAGTACCCAACTGTATAAAA
>JAEMQD010000040.1:4965-6424 GCA_022759035.1 Thiotrichales bacterium | reverse complement strand
GGTGTCATCACACGCTGTCCACTCGAAAGCTTTTGCTGAATGTTGTACAAACTTTCCGAGTGAAGACGAATCCCTTCTGCACCGTTATAATTCATTTGCGGAGTCGAAATACGCATCGTTATTACCCCTCGTTAACCTTCCGTTATCGTGTTGCGCCCAAAATTGTGTCAAACATTTTTTGTGAAGCCTGCATAATTTGCGCCGCTGCCTGATAAGCCTGCTGAAAGCGCATCATATCCGCAGCTTCTTCATCCAAATTAACGCCAGAAATACTATCTCTAACCTGATTTAATTGGCTATAAAGCGCATCTGTCGTTGTTTGACTTGTTTTATTCGCAAGGTGATAACTACCCACATTACCAGCCATATTACTGTAGGTCGTTTGAATATTAGCTGTTCTGTTTAACAGTATCTTCTTATCTTGCATACTTGCTAAATTAGCTGCATTCACATTGTTTGCGACAGAAAGAGGGCGACTACCCGCAACAGGGGTTGTGCTTAAATCCCCACCCCTGTAAGCAACTTTATTTGGATCAGTAATCGCTTGATCCATTTTCAGTACGCCATCGTTTAAAAAGCGCAATTCAAACGTATCACCTGTGCCAATTTTTCGTGTCGTTTGGTCAATATCCACCTGCAACCCTTCAAAGCGTAATGTCGACACATTAGGATGCCCAACAGGATCATCTACACTTTGTTTAACAGGAATAATTTCGCCTGTCCGCGAGTCAGTAACATTGTAGTTTGTACCATCAAAAACCAATTTATAAGAACGCGGTTGCAACAACGCCATTTGTTTCATCACTTGGTCATAATCGGCTGGATTACTCAGGTCGTTTTGCACAAATTTACTACCCGACGCGTTATTGCTTAATCCTGTTTTATCCAAGTTAACCGTAACGTCAGTATTGTTTAACGTACCTGTGTTACGATTATCCGCATATGACGCTTGTTCAATTTGGCTGTAAAAGTCCGTTGTTGAATAGGCCATAAATACGTCACCTTTCGCTGGTGTACCAGTCATGTTTAAGGTAACGCCATTTAAGGTTTGCGGCATCGCAACACCTGTTACTACTGCTGTGTTGGTATAGGCGTCGGTAATATCGTAGCTTGTACCGTTGTAGACAATTTTATACGCGAAAGCACTTGCTGGCGCGCCAAGTGTACTAATTGCACCAGAACCAGTATTGTCGATACTATCGTAGCTTGTTGCACTAGGCATCAACGCAGCACTTTGTCCATTTAATGAATATAAGTTATCACCACGAATACCAACTTTGTCAAAGCCTTGGCGATGCTGGGCATTCATGGCGATATTCATGCCCGTTATAGAAAGCCCTAACTCATCTTCTGCACGCCCAAGCTGATCTTTACGAAAAGCCAGGGCACCACCCAACTCTCCACCTTTTATAAAGTCACTAACAATCACCTTTTGCCCAGTACCCGGCATTTGGATCCA
>JAEMQD010000040.1:0-4865 GCA_022759035.1 Thiotrichales bacterium | reverse complement strand
ATTAGCCGAACCCAGCCCAGCATTGACATTAACAAGCTCTTGAACAATTTTATTAATTTGCGTAACTGTTGCCGTAATTTGTCCGTTTACTTGATCGTGCAAGTCTGCGCGCGTATTACGATAGGTTTGCACTTGTTGCTGCAACTGCTGTTGCGACTGCAATAGAAAGGTCGCCGAACTGCTAGTAACTGGATCGTTTGCCATGGTGTTCCACGAGGTGTAAAGGTCTTTTACACCAGCAAAAATACCCACATTAGGATCACCCAATGTCGAATTTAACTGTGTTGAGTAAACATCGGCTGTTTTGTACTTATTTTGGTAAGTAAAACTATCATTAATTTGATTCGTTAAATAATCTTGATAAACACGTGTCACACTTTGTGTTTGCGCGCCAAGCCCCATGTAGCCACCAGCGGTAAGCTGTGGCGTTGCGGCAACAATAGTCGCACGCTGACGATTATAACCATCGGTATTGACGTTGGCGATATTATGCCCTGTCACGTTCAGCGCTTGTTGAAAAGCGCGAAGCCCAGATGAAGCCGTAATTAATAAGTCAGCCATCTCGCTCTCCCTTTACGAAACATTCGTGCTCGCAACACGATTTTTTATACGCCCTTGCAACAAATTGTGCAACAACAACGCCTCTTCTGTCGAGGGTAACGCCACTTCTTCATTCGTTACCTTAGGCGCAACGACTTCTGCAGCCGCTGGCACACGCCACCAACCAGCATTGCTCGCGTTCGAAACAGTCGGTGTTTGCTTGGTTTCGTTTGCAGGCAAACTCGTTTCCGTTATCTGCTGATTTGATGTTGCCTTATTTTTTGGCATGAGCTGTTTAACCAGCATATCGGCCAAACCCAAAGAACCTTTAGCCGATAAAGTTTGTGCAAACTGATCATCGCGCCATTCACGATAACTATCCATTGAGCCAGCGCCAGGCATATCTTCCGAAAAGCCATCATCCCATGTCGTTTCTCGCGAACTTTTGAGCATTTGCTGCATCATAATGGCTTCAAATTGTTTTGCCACTTCGCGCAAAGCCGTTTCCTTGTCTTTACGCGCTACCTGACGCAGTCCATTAACGGCGCCGACATCGTTGGCAATATTAATATTGGGTGCGCTAATCATGTTAAATCACCAATAATTCCGCTTTTAATGCCCCAGAGGCTTTTAAGGCTTCTAATATCGCGACTAAGTCGGAAGGAGAAGCACCAATTTTGTTTACCGTCTTCACAAGTTCGTCTAAAGAGACACCTGATTCAAATTTAAACATCCGTGCTTTTTGTTGATCAACAGCAACTTGAGAAGCTGGCGTTACCGCCGTTTGTCCATTAGCAAAAGGATTGGGCTGGGAAACATTATTGCCCTCTCCAACCGAAACACTCAAGTTACCATGTGCCACCGCCGCAGCACCAATGCGCACATTTTGACCAATGACGACTGTACCTGTTCTTGCATTCACAATCACTTTAGCTGCCGACTGGGCTGGTGTAACCTCAATATTTTCAATTTCAGACAGATAAGATACTTTTTGTGAAGCCATACGTGGCGCCATCACTTCGATAGATTGTGCATCTAGCGCTCGCGCTGTGTCCGCACCAAATTTCTGGTTAATAGCATCCACAATTGTTTTTGCGGTCGTAAAGTCACCCTGGCGCAAATTCAAAGTTAGGGTATTTCCCACATCAAAACCACTGTCGACACCACGCTCAACAATCGCCCCGTTAGGCACATGACCACCACCTGGGTAATTAATGGTAATTTTGGAACCATCCTTACCAGAGGCATCCAATCCACCAACAACCAATGCCCCTTGCGCCATGGCATACACATTACCATCTAAACCACGTAAAGGCGTCATTAACAAGGAACCACCAGCCAACGATTTCGCATTACCAAGCGAAGCAACACTGACATCAATCGTTTGTCCTGGCTTAATAAAGGGCGGTAAATCGGCGTGAACCGCCACTGCGGCAATATTTTTACTGTTCGGTTTAACACCGGGCGGCATATTAATACCAAACTTAGTTAACATCGAATTTAAGCTTTGGTCTGTAAACGGGTTTTTATCACCCGTGCCATTTAGGCCAACAACCAAACCATAACCAATTAATTGGTTATTACGAACCCCTTGTACTTGTGCCAAATCTTTAATACGTTCAGCAAGCACAGGTTGTATACCAAATATTGCGATCAAACTCGCTATCACTATTCGTTTCATCAATTCGGCTCCCACAATGTTATTTTTTATACATAAGTGGAAAAGCAATAGATGTGCCAACTATAAGTATGCAAATACCACCCTAAGGTGGTATTGCTATTATTATGAACGATCTTGTGTGTTTAAGACTACTTAATGTTGCCAGTAGGCGTTTTAGTTACCAAGGCCAATAATTACTAAAGAACCGTGCCAACCACCCTTGCTGAGTCGCCTCATTCACTAAGCCATCACCACTGTAGATGATGCGTGCATCGGCAACTTTTGTAGAAGGAATACTATTGTCTGGTCCAATATCAGCAGGACGAACAATACCACCAAAACGAATCACTTCTTCACCTTGGTTAATGGTTACCCATTTTTCACCACGTACCACCAAGTTACCATTAGGAATCACTTCCACAACCGTAACACTAATACTCCCCGTCAAACTGTTACTCTGAGAAGCATCACCTTGTCCTTTAAACTGGTGTGAAGAGTCAAACTTATCTTGTCCCAACAAGTTCATATTGGTAAAAGGCACATTGGCATTAAATGTACCACCCAATACCGTTGGTGCTTGGATATTAGTCGCATTGGTTTTCTTTTCATTTGCGGCAGCTTTTTTCTGCGCATTCATTTTTTCTTGCAAATTAACCGTAATAATGTCACCAATGCGACGCGCTTTACTATCGTTAAACAAGTCCATTGCACCAACTTGATAAAGCGAGCCGTTTTTAGGCGTTTCACCCTGTGGAATATTGGTAGGATAAGCGGGTTCATATTCAAACTTACCCATGCGATCTGGGGTATGTGAGCACCCCATCATCACCGAAAAAATAGGTAATGCGATAATTAGTTTTGTTTTCATATTAATCTCTCCTCAGCACCCATTAAGTATTCTGGTTCAGGTACTGCATCATACCGTCAGCCGCTTTAATGGCTTTTGCATTCATTTCATAGGTGCGCTGCGCCTCGATCATACCAATCAATTCTTCTACTGTATTAACGTTAGACGCTTCCAAAAAGTTTTGCAAAATCGTACCCACGCCATCCACACCAGCCACGCCCACGACAGGAACGCCACTTGCCGTGGTTTCAGTATAAAGATTGTCACCTTTAGAATTTAATCCCGCTGGATTAATAAAAGTAGCAATTTCTAACTGACCCAATTGTTGCGGATCAATCTGACCAGGAATCGTTGCTGACACCGTACCATCTGTACCCACCGTAATTTCAGTTGCATTGGGTGGCACAGTAATTTGTGGTTGAAGCAACAAACCGCCAGATGTCACAATGTCGCCATTCTGGTTGAGTTGGAATGAACCATCGCGCGTATAGGCAATGGTGCCGTCTAGTTGCTGAATTTGGAAAAATCCTTTACCTTGCATCGCCAAATCTAACTGGTTACCTGTATTCTGCAAACTACCCTGTTGATGCATTTTTTGAATCGCCACAACACGCGTACCAACACCCAATTGCAAGCCAGAAGGCAAGGTTGTCTGCTGATTGGTATAACCACCAGGTTGGCGCACATTCTGATAAATAAGATCTTCAAACTCGGCACGACCTTGTTTATAACCTGTCGTATTCGCATTGGCTAAGTTATTTGATATGGTCGCTAAGCGCGTGTTTTGCGCTTCTAGCCCTGTTTTAGCAACATATAATGCACGATTCATTTTCTTACCCTACCCTTATCTTAACGATAATAACGCGTTATTTTTTTCTTCGTTTTTATTACTGGTATTCATCATTTTCACTTGCATTTCGTATTTACGCTGCAAGGAAATCATATCTACCAAGGCTTGAACCGTATTCACATTACTTTGCTCAAGCACACCAGTCATCAAACGACCTTCAGGCTGAGGAACAACGCCTGCTTTCGCACGCATAAAACCATCCAAGCCTTTTTCCATTTGTTTAGGAGAACTATCAACAGGGGTTACGATTCGAATTTGACCAACAATCTCTAAGTTTTGCATTGGCTGACCTAACGGCACAATAGAAATCGTACCATCAGTACCAATATCGACTTTTTCGGCAGGAGGAATGACAATTGGACCATCTACCCCAAGAATAGGATGCCCAGAAATATCGGTGAGCGAACCATCTGCCTTAATTTGCAGACTGGCTGTTTTAACCAACCCTTCATCGCCTTTAGGGGTTTGCACCACCAGCCAATCATTATTACCGACCGCAACGTCTAAATCACGACCAGTATAATTCATTGGACCAGCGGTTAAATCTGTCCCTGGTCGCTCAGATAGTGCGTACGCGCGACTATCATGACCAGGACCAGCAACAAGCATGGCTCGAAACTGATTAAAGTCAGCTTTAAATCCCGTAGTGTTCGCATTGGCTAAATTGTTTGAGTTGGCTGCTAACGCAAGCGAGCTTTCTTTAGCACCACTCATGGCGATGTACAACATTCTGTCCATAATCCGCCACTCCTTTATCGTAACCGCGTGAGTTTACGGCGCCGATTGCCGCGACGATATCATCACGGCAATCATTGCCTCACTAGAGATAAAGCATTAACTGTGCCAAGTTATAACTGTAGAATCGTTTGTGTTAATGTTTTATCGGTAGAAATCACCTGCGCACTCGCTTGATACATCTTTTGCATAAAGATCATATTCACTAATTCGCCTGTAACGTCTACGTTAGA
>JAEMQD010000035.1 GCA_022759035.1 Thiotrichales bacterium | reverse complement strand
GCGTCTTTTTGTTCAAAAAGTGATTTTTTGAGAAAGATAGCGTAAAATCGTGGGTTTTTAGAGGTGCCCTAATCTATTGGCTTGCAATCAAGATGATCACAGTAAAAACTGGGCTTTTTTGCAACAAGACAATGGACAATGGCAACTGAGCCCCGCATACGACTTAACCTTCAGTCCCAGCCCTTATAACGAACATACCACTGCTTTTATGGGTTATGGTAAAAAGCCGCCATTAAAACAAATGCAGCGACTTGCTGCGCAAGCAAATATCGATTCATGGCGCAGCGCACAACACATCATTGCGCAAGTGGTCGATGCGCTCGCGAATTGGTCGGCTGTTGCTAAGCAATTGGGGGTACAGAAACAAACAATCGACATGATTCAACAGCAGCTCGATAAAACAAAGGACAGTAACCATGCGCATCTAACGATGCGTTAGCTGCGCAACGCTGCAACGGCTTTATGGGCATTAGCTCGATGTGCAGCGGCGACAACCTCTTTGGAGACCGTGGGTTCTGACGTTAAGTTACAACCAAGCCACTAACGCATGTACTGCGCTAGCCACTGACTTGGCTGACCTTGCTCAGCGCTTTTACACATTTCAGGCACCCTAACACCATTAAAACTAGACATTGCCCACTCCAGCGAACAACGCATACCAGACATATCGAGTTTATTCGTCTGTTTGGCTAAACGAATGCGCTCAACCATAAACTGAGGCACATCAAACGTATCATCTGCCATCACCGCCATATTATACGCCTCTTGCTTGCGCCCTGCTTTATCCAAGAATGCAATCGCAAGCCCAGAAAAATCTTGTGATTTAGTAGCACATACATTAGCGTATTGCTCGGTGAGCCTTGCTGCTTCTACTTTATTATTAAAGGCAAACAAAGTCTTTGCGTGTGCAGTTACTGTGGCACACTCTAAGCCTTCAAGCGTTGACACATTACGCAACGCGGCTACATCTTGGGTTTTCATTTGCTTGGTTTCTAGTAATTTTTGCAAATTATCAATTAACACGAAACGCTTTTGGGTATCAGCAGATGCAAAAATACTATTATACGATGCGATGGGCTGAACAGCTGGCGTCAATAACGGCATCTTTTGCAGTGACAATTTGGCTGCATCATAACGACTTTCAGCGGGTCCCACAGCCTTTTCTTTTGCTGACGAAAACAATCCCTTCACAAGATTGCTGACAGCAGAATCTATGCTCGTTGTTCCAACTTCGCCCGCCGCCAAGTTCTCTGTTGGCTTAACAGGATTTCCAATAGAGCCTGGCAACTTATCCAATAATAACTGCGGATCGTAGCCTTTCGATGCCAGTAACTCCATCGCTAAACGGTCGGCATCTTTTAACATGCCAGACTCTAAGCCCTCAGACAATTCATCGAGCGCCATTCCCATTGCTTTTTCTTTAAGAGAACCAATCGTATCGTTATTAGCTTGGCTTTTTAGGCCGAGCATTTGCGATGAAAATGCCATAACTTTTTTCGTCTGCTGTGTCTGACGATGCCCCGATGCAACTAAAGCCGCTGAGTTTGCTAACACTGCCGCAACTTGCTCTTGCTTGGCAAAGCCTTTGAGTAAACCGTAATCAATAACAATGTCACCGTTTGCCATTAATTGGTATTGTTGCGTGCTAGCACCACTAATAACCACTTTAGGCTGATAAGGCATTTCGACATTCATTGTTGCAAAAAAACTGCTATACAAATTATTCAGTTCTGTTTCTAACGCACCAAAGCCAATAATACCCAAACCAGAAGAAGCTGCGGCCGCAGTCTCTTTTGCTAAGGGTTTTACTTCTTCAGGTGTGATAAAGGTTAGTCCGCTTGGATTGTCGCTTTTAAGTTTTTGCAAAGCCGTTTGCGGAGCGGCATCTTTTTTAGTTGGCAAGGCATCGCAGCCACTGACTAAAACAGCCACAATCGCAACCGATAATAATGTCTTTTTCATCGTTGATTCCTCTCTCTATTTTGAATCAATTTTTATAGGTCGCTAGAAAAATTAAGACCCAACGAAAACACGCGTGTCCTAATCTTACTGTTCAACTTCTGCCCATCCTTCCTTTGTCTTCATCAGTAACAAGCTTGTAGCGCTTTTGCCATCACCTGTTATCGCATTAGAGCCAACAACCACAACATCGCAACGATACACTTTATCTCGCACCGAGGCGCAACTTACTTTTTCCACATACTTTAGGCTAGCAATACCCTGTTTCATACCGAACATACTACCCAATCCATTCACTGCATCATACTGAGCTTGTACGACGGCTTTAAGATCGGCTTCAGATGGTTCGCCACTGCATCCCGAGAGTAAGCCAATCAATCCAACCCCAAAAAGCAAACGCTTCATTTAATTTCTCCCAACATCTCCGGCATCCCAAACTCCACCAGTTCTGCATTCGATCGTTTGAACCATTCTATCCAGAAGGCTTGTAGTGCTTGTAATGTTTTGGGATCGCGGTACACGCCTTTGGACTTGCCTTGCTCAGACAACAATCCAGCGCCCATGACATAAATCTTTGCGCCTCCAAAATCGGCAAACATGTTCGCTTTTTCGACCAGAGCAAGCTCTTTAGCAGCATCTAATTTTTTAACGCTATTGTTGCTATAAAAGCTAGTAACAGAAGAGTTTTCGAGCATGTCTGAAAAAACAAATGCCTGCTTACGCGTTGCTGGATTCGATTTAATAACCTTAGCCAATTCAACTAAGCTTTGGATCACATCTGATTTTGCCAATTGCCCACTGGCTTGTTGCATTGCCTGCTGTAAGTGCGTCTGAAGTTGTTGCTTCATGGCTGGTGCTTTTTGTGCTAAACATCGATCAAACACCGCCAGCGTCTTTTTAGCTGTTTCATAACGCACCTTGTCATCGAGCTGTGCATCTAAAGCTGCTGTAAATCCTTCGGACAAATAGCGCCCTTGAGAGAAAGAAGAAAAGGTATAGGTACTCACTTCTGTGTCTGGCTTAATCGTTTCGACTGCCAAGGAAACAAACTTATTGGTCAAGTTCGCATCCGGCACAGTCGTTTGATCAACTGCAATTAACATAAACTGTGTGGGTTGTTGTGCTGGTAATTTAGCAATATCAGTACAACTGGTCATATCCATCGCAGCATAACTATGACTCGCAAGCAAAATCGAGAGTGTGCTTGTCCATAAATAACGACACATTACACTGACTCACCTTTTAATGAAGCCAACTGGCGCTTCAGCTCAGCAATTTCTTGCTGCTTTGCCAGTTCCGCTTTGAGTTTTGCGACTTCATCTTCTTCTTGAATCACTGGCTGTGATGACGGCGTTGGCACTGAGTTGTTCATGACTGACTCCGTAACAACAGGGGCCGCTTGTTTTTGACCAATCGCCTGATGTTGCACGCTGCTTTCATGCTTCTCTTGAGCAACTTCTAGCAAATAATCTCGGAAAGTTTTTTGTGTGTTTACTGCTTGGTTGCCATGCAAAGAGTTGTGCGCTTCTAATCGTTGCTGCAAATCTCCTAAACGCGATTGTGCAACCCTAATAATTTCATCGACATGCGCCAAAACTTCATCATAGGTGTGAAAGCGTCCATTGCCTAAGCCACGATAAGCTTCTTTACTTTGCAAACCTGCAAACCCATATTTGTACCCTAGGATGACGCCTAAAATTTGTAAAAATACGAAAATAAATGCCAAAACAATAAATGTACCCCAGCCACCATGACGATCTAAGTCTTGTGTATCTTGAAGAGCCTTTGTTTCGGCAGCAACAGCCACATCAGCCAACTCTTTTGGCACATTAAAGTAGCTTGTTTGTGCACCTGTAACTTCACTGGTTAGCTCTTTTTCCAACACCACACCACGTACATAGGTAGCGAAAACAGCAACGACTACCACAAACACTAAGGTTAGAATGCTAATCATATAACTTGGGTTTTTTCCCACTCGATGCGCCATTTGCGTATAGTGCGGCTTGTCATCATCTTCGTAATTTTTGCTCAACGAAACATTGGTTTTATACGTTAGCTGCCCTCTCTTACCGTCATCTCTCCATTCTCGACGCGCCTCGTTTACCTTACTATTTCTGTAAAGCTCACCACCTGCGTAATGCGTAAAGGCAACTAAAATCACAGAAATTAAGAACGCAATACCCATGGCACCATAACTTTGCATCGCCTCACTAGCCCCAGGAATCGTATAACCAGCCAAGACATAAGAGAATCCCATCGCCTCAACAACAACCAGCACTGCGATTAAAATCCACATAAAAGGCGAAAGTGGTTTACGACCTAAATCACCAGAGCGCTCTAAGTAACTGTTATAGTTGTCAAATTGATCTCTGCTTTTGACGACAATAAACTTAGCATAGTCGGCACATAGCGCTCGTTCAGAAGTTAACCAACCACTGTGTTGCTCATCACGCGTATCATCGCGCGCTAAGCGCGATAATTTACCAATCAACGGAAATGCATACCACGTATTCATCCACCACCACTTCACCTGATCCCAATAAATTTTTATCAAAATCATCGAAAAAACGCTCAACAACACCGCCCACCAAAACTCGCGAACAAACTCTAAAACAGTCATGATATTTCCTTAGTCAGTTAAATTTTATTGGGTGTAAACGCCGTTGCATAAAGTTGCCCCGACTCATGATGAATTAAGTAACCACTATTAGCCGCAAACGGTGCCTGAGTTGGCAAAACAATATCAATGCAGCTAACGGGCGTACTATTGTCGTCAACAAAAACACGATACAAAACACCATTTTTTCCTTGATAGGCATTCGCCTGCGTTGTCAGTTTTGCCAATGGCTTGGCATCATTTGCTGGTTGTGAGCCACTATAAATAAGCACTACAGGGTTTTTCACTGGTGCCCCACCATCTCTGGCTACGGCAACACCCGTCAAACCAACCGTATGCTGCCCTGCAATACCCTTCCATGCTGTATTGTTCATACCTGGCAAATAATCGGACGTTTTATATTCGAGCTCTTTGCCCGTTGAAAGTGACTTAACTCCTCTTACCGCGCGAGGATGATCGACCGAACAACTGCTTGCATAAACACTATCTTGCTCAGAGGCTATTGCCGTATTGATGAATGGAATCCAAGAAAGTTTATTGTTGACGGGCAGCACTTCACCGACGCTCACCGATGCATCTGTTTTTATTAACGGCTGTCCTTCGAAATGCCATTGACTGCTTGTCGTTGCAAGTGCCTGCTTAACGGTTGTTACAGGATTTGTCACATTATTTTTTGCAGTGACTTGTGTCTCTTTTTTTGATTTGTCGGCTTTAGGAGGTTGCGGTACAACTTTAGGCTGCATAAAAGCAGTAGCGTTGGTGGTGCGATAATAAGCAACCACAGGCTTACGTTGCCCAAGATAGTTTTCTAACGCCACAACACTCGGTAGCTCAACAATTTCCGCACGACGATTTTTGGCTCTACCTGCCTCTGTACGATTGTCGGCAATAGGCTGAGTTTCACCAGCTCCTTGATAATGCAGATTTTCACGAGGCACGCCATTTGCAGAAAATATTTCTGCGACTACCTTTGCGCGTCTTTCGGCCAAATCAGCATTAAAACTACTACTGCCCGTATCGTCTGTATGACCGATAATCAGAACTTGTCTCTGTTTCAGTAATTGGCGTTGTTGCTCTTGCTGCTTTGGATCTTTTGTGGCGGCACTATCTGGGTTATAGGTTTTTGCAATATCGGTAAAATAAACTTTAGCATCGGGTGTTAGCTGGTCAGAGCCCGATTCGAACTGTTTACCCGTATCTTGCATGGTAACTTTTAAACCGACAGCATCACTTTGTTTCGGTAATTGGTTGGTTTGTGGTTGTTGCTCAAGATCGCTTCGTTTAATCGGCTCAGCTTGAATCGGTACATCGTACTTTTTAGAGATTTTAGACAATTCACAGCGACGGTTGTCGATGTCATTACCAATTAAGGCTCCAACCCCTGCACCCGCAGCTGCCGCCAGTGCTATTGCTCCCGCGTTATCGCTGTTGTTGCGCCCAATAAGCAAGCCAGCAATGCCGCCAACAACCACACCAATATTGCGAGCATTATTACTGCAAGGATCATCGTTATTGAAGGTTTGTTTAAGTGTATCACCTGTATCTTTTACAGGATTACATGCGGTGGTGGACAAACCCGTTGCAAATACGGCAACGATAGAAAGCGCTAGAGTGCGCGATGAAGACGAAATTAGGGACATGTTAACCTCTTAGTTGTAAACGTTCCAACGAAATATTAACCTATTTTTATCGCGCAATCTAGCTAGGTCTGCACAGAAAGATTTAATGCCTGAACACGCGTTACTGATGTCGAGCCGACATAACAAAAGATGCCTTTCGCCCCTTTACCACAGAGCGTACAATATTAGGGGCACCTCTAAAAAACTGCGCACCTGCAAAGTGATAAAATACGTACAACTTTAT
>JAEMQD010000173.1 GCA_022759035.1 Thiotrichales bacterium | reverse complement strand
ATCAACCAAGAGCATTAACCTTACTGCCTGTTGAGGCAATTCATATTGTGAAGGAAACAGCATGACCTACTGCTACCTATTTGAGGCTAAGCACCTCCAATCCTACATATTTGCCACCAATAAACTAAAAGAAATTGTAGGAGCGAGTGAACAGTTGCTTGAGTTAACTAATACAAAAGGACTTTTAGGAAATTGCCTGCAAAGCCTAGGTATTGGCAGTGATGATATTTACTTCTCACGTTGCGCTGGTGGTAGCTTTTACGCTTTTAGCAACAATGAATACTCAATAGACAAGCTTGCCAGCCTTTGGCCAGTAGTTGTGCAACAGTACTCACCTGATATGTTTTTTGTTGACGCAAAGGGTGTTGGTAAGGACGACAACTCAGCTTTTCAAAATGCGCAACAGCATCTGTTTCAAAAAATTAACCAGCTTGCACCAGCCGTACCTGCGGGAAATCCTTTTGTTGCACGAGCACCAAGAACAGGAAAGCTTGCCACTAAACTTTCAAATATTCGCGGCAATAAAGTGCCAATTGACAAAACAACTGCTAAGAAAATTGCTATCTATGAAACAGCAGAAGATCCAAGTAAAAAATTATTAAATGACCAACAACAAAACTTTAGCTTTCCGGTCAACCTAACTCCAGAAGATGACAACAAGACGAACGAGAAAGACTTCCCTTATCAAAAAATCAAACGTATTGCCCTTATTCATGCCGATGGTAACGGTATGGGGCAATTGCTCATGCAGTTAAGAGATCAATTAAAAAACAATCCAAAATATGCAGAAATATTTTTAGCTTTTTCACAAGCTTTAGAAGATGCAACCATTACAGCCACGAAAAAAGCACTTACCGACTGCATTATCCCGCACAGCGTTAACGATGTATTACCGGCAAGACCGATCATTCTGGGTGGCGATGATCTGACCATTATTGTTCGTGCCGATTTGGCACTTGGTTTTACTCAGACGTTTTTAGCTGCTTTTGAAAGTGCAACTAATGAGCGAATCGAAGCTGTGTGGAAAAAATACAGCCTCAACATAAAACCTAGTTATTTAACCGCTTGTGCGGGTATTGTTTATGCGAAACCGAGCCAACCCATTGCACAACTTGCCCACTTAGCAGAGTCTTTATGTCAGCAAGCAAAAAAACATTCTAAAAAGAATCACGACGGCAAGCAAAAGCCCGTTCCGTCTAGCATTAGCTTTTATCGTTTAACCAGCTCACAAATTGAAAACTTAGATACAATCCTAGAAAGCAATCTCTCTGTTAGCGATTCAAAACACAAATATGTTCACACATTAGAAGCCTATGGCATTAAAGAAGACTCACATCTACCAACGCTAGATAACTTGATTAACCTTTCAAGACTGATTAAAGAACAAAGTAAAACCAGTATCTTCCGACAATTGCTGGGTACGATAGGTGTCGACACGCCACAAGCCATCACAATGTATGCGCGCTGGAAATCATTAATGAAAGATGCCACCAAGGTCAACGAAGCATTATCATATTTTAACGCCAACAGTGATGATCTTCCCTACACCAAAGCAGAAAATAATGTTCGCTTTAGCCCCATTGGCGATGTACAAACTCTACTCTCTGAAAATGATGCCCTTGTCATGACTGTTAATAATAAAGGTGCGCGAAATGAATACTAAAACATTAAAAATTGATATTTCGAGTTTCTGGCACGCAGGTACTGGTGCAGGGCAAGGCGCTTTATTGGACTCGGTCGTTGAAAAAAATGATTTGGGTTTACCCTACTTACCTGGAAGAACCCTTAAAGGTCTTTTACGTGATGCCGTCTATCGCTGGGAAACATTGGGTGGCTACCAAGAACACGCCTTCAATCATGTCACCGAGTTATTATTTGGTGTCTGGGGTGATGATGGTAATGAAACCACACAAGGCATTATTCGGGTAGGTTCTGCCAATATGGATGAACAGTTCATGATTGCAATTAAGCATCATCCAGAGGGAAAAAAACTGATTAACTATCTATATGCCGAACATTTCAGCACCAAAATCGATGAGAAAACCGGTGTTGCTGTAGATCAAAGCTTACGTGGCAGCGAAATGACTGTACCCATGTCTCTATTTGCTGAAGTGTCTATCATTGCTCATCATAACGACATATCTGATGACATGGCGTTTACATTATTAGCACAGGCATTTCCACTGATACAAGCGGTTGGTAAACAAAAAAATCGCGGTCTTGGTCGCGCAGAACTATCTTGGAAGTAATACGATGAAAATTATCGAACTCACCATTGAACTCAAAGAAGATACCGTCATTTCTGAAAATGCCGCCACCGAAGGCGGTCACAAAAGCCTGAATTTTATCCCTGGTTCGACTTTATTAGGCAGTGCGGCAAGCAAGTTATACCGTCAATTAACGAATGTAAATGCATGGCAGGTTTTCCACTCAGGCAAGGTTAGATTTACAAATGGCTATCCGCTTAGTCCATCAGGTCAGCATAGCTACCCTGCCCCTTTTTGTTGGCATCACAGTAAAGATGACGCATCCACAATTTACAATGGTACGTCACATTTTACGCAAGCGAACATCCAACCTAAGCAAGTGCGTTCTGGTTTTTATACCGACGATTTTGAATCAGTCAAAGTCAGCCTTGGTAGCCGCATGAAAACAGCCATTGATCCCAAAACACGAATGGCTAAAGATGCTCAGTTGTTTGACTATGCTTTCATCGAAGCAGGTCATCAATTTAGTGCAATCATTCAAATAGACGATGACGTTGATCAGAAAATTGTTGATGACCTGATCAAACATTTCAATGGCACATTGTTATTAGGTCGCTCTCGTTCTGCTGAATATGGTAAAGCCTCAGTAAGCGCAATCTTAAAAACAACACCACCACAGATTTCAAACAACAACAATACGCTTAGTATTTGGCTCCAATCAGATTTATGCTTGCTCGACAATCACGGACAACCTAACTTGTTCCCACAATGCTTAAGTATGCTGGACGATCAACTTCCTAAAGCCAGCCTTGATTTAAGCCAATCCTTTATTCGTAAACGAAGCTACAATGTTTGGAATGCCTTTAAGCGTGGTTACGATACTGAACGTCATGTCATTGTCGCGGGAAGTGTACTCACTTATCAATTAGAGATGCCATTAGCTCATGACCAAAACCAGCTCCTGATGTCGGGCATTGGACTCTACCGTGAAAATGGTTTAGGACAAGTGTTAGTCAATCGCCCACATACTCTACTGGATAGCTTCAAACTTAAAACCGCAACAGAAATTAAAACGCGTTCAAACCTACCAACTGTATCTCATCCTTTAGTCGGTTGGTTGGTTGCACAACATGAAGGTAAAACGGGATTTGACAGGATTCGGCAAGAGGCCAAAGAAGAAGCGCAAAAACTATATCGTTTCTATGAAAGCAATCGTCGCATGCTGGGTTTAGACGATAGCGTAGCTGTAGGACCAAGTAAAAGCCAATGGGGTAGCTTACTGGCAGCAGCGAAAACAGCCAGCAGTAGCAAATCGCTCATAAATACACTATTTACTGGTGCAGACGCGATCGTAAAAGATTCAAAACCCGGCTGGAAAGATAAGTTCTGGCACGACAATAAGCTCACTAGTTTCTATGATTGGTTCAAGCACTTGTGCGATCAACATTCACACGACCTAATTGCTTTTGTTCAGCATTTTGCTCACGAAGCGCAACAAACCCTTAATACTACTCAAAAAGGAGCTAAATGATGACCACTTTAGCCCACTTTTATATCGCTCGCCTTGTACTCGAAAATGAAACACCATTATCGATTGGAGCCAATGGCAACGATGGCGTATTTGATCTGCGCCTAGTACGCGATGCTAACGGTTTACCTGCCATTCCTGCAACCAGTATAGCCGGCGTGTTGCGCAGTTTATGTGGTAATGACAAAGATCAGCTTTTTGGCTTTCAAAACAGTAAAGAAGGTCAGAGCTCAGCAGTACAAATCAGCTGGGCACATATCACCGATAGTCACGGTAAATATGTGCATGGGCTTGAAACAGATGTTCATAAACTGACCAATGACCCGCTGCTAAAGCTTGCATACGACACAATTAGCACGCCAATTTTTCGAGATCGTGTCAGCATCAGCCACAAAGGCGTAGCTAAAAACACAGGAAAATTTGACCGTTCGATTTTGCCTGCTGGCTTTCGTTTTGTTTGCGAAATCAGTTTGTGGAGTGATAAAGAACATGACGAACGTTGGCATAAATTATTAAGCTTACTTCAGCACCCCATGTTCCGCTTGGGCGGAAATACCCGCAGCGGATTAGGTAAAATGAAGCTTCATCAAGTTTTTAGTCGATCTTATAACCTAACAACAGCCGATGATCGCACTGCGTTTAGCCAGCTTAGCCGCCGAATGGATGACATTAATGGCTTAAATAACGCGTTAAACGCACTTCAAACGCATGAACATGGATTAGTCACGGCAACGCTTACACTCATACCTGAAGGTTTCTGGCGCATCGGTGGCGGCAATATCAGCCACAAAAAAGCTGATGACAAAGAGGCTGATATGTTACCAAAAACTGAGGTACGCGTTGTATGGGAAGGCAGTAAGCCACTTATTCAACAAAACAAACAAGAAGCATTGCTGATTCCCGCAACCAGCATTAAAGGGGCATTGAGTCATCGTATAGCGTTTCACGATAACTGCTTAAATGCGAGATGGGCAGAAGATGTGTTAACTGAAAATGAGGATGAAGCCAATAATTCGCTTGTTCAACAAATATTTGGCTATGCAAAAGACTCTAAAAACACCAATGCGCCATCAGGTCAAATCGGACACGTCATAATTGACGATGTTTACCTAATACATCATGATTTTAGCATCCAAATGCACAATTGCATCGACCGTTTTACAGGTGGCGTACGTGAACATATGCTCTTTAGCGAAGAATTAGCTTGGAAAAGCCAACAGCCCATTAAGATTAGCATCACTTTTGACAAACATAAATTAGCTGAGCTTAACCAAACACAAAAAACTGCCATATTACGCGCTTTAAATGATTTATGCGAGGGTCGTCTTGCTTTAGGTGCTGGTAGCAATAAAGGACATGGTTTTATGAAAGGCACGTGTGAATGGACAGACAAAGGCGCATGGATTTCGGGAGATAAAGTATGAAAACAACTGAATTATTAGCCGCTTATCAAAAACTAAAATTACCCGAAATGACGCTGACGGGTTTTAATGCACAATCTCAAACCATTAACTCACCTGCCGAAGCGTTAAACTGGTTTTTATCTCAACAACCTCAAGCTGGATGGCTGCAACTGCAACAAAAGGATATTGCTTTTACACAGGGCGATTTATCAGCAATCGATAACTCTGATCATGGTTTTCTTATACAAGCAGAAGCCATGATCAATGACACGAGCAGCATTAGTATTCGTTACAACGGCAAAGGCGGCTATTTAGCAACAGCATTTTATGTTACCAATGGCGACACACATTTGACAGATACAATCACTTTTCTGGGTACAGCCAAGGCACCAGGGAAAAGCCGATATATTCGTATTTGGGATATGGAAAACAAGCGTCCCACTGTAGCAATGTTCAATGGATTTGAGGGGAATTGAGATGAGTACGCCAACAAAAATTGATGCGCCTTATAACTTTGTACCCTTATCCGATAAAGTAGTGGAAGCTGATTGGTATGCCCAAACCAGCCAAGATCTCCCTTTTAGAGATGGTTTTAGTGGTGAAATCACTTTTACACTAACCAACAGCACACCTTTACTTGTAGGTGGTAAACAGCAAGCGGCAACAAAAGAAGAGGCTGGTAAAGTTGAGTTCTATCAGACCCCAACGAATGAATATGCCATACCTGGTTCTAGCTTGCGAGGCATGATTCGCAACATCTTTGAGATCGCAACTTTCTCTAAAATGAGTATGCTGGATGATAAACGTTATGGATTACGCGATATTAGTGGCGCTAGAGTAAGAAAATCATACGGCGAAATTGTAGGTTCCTACAAAGATAAACAAGGCATGCTAACATCAAAAGTCAGTGCTGGCTTTTTACGTCGGAACAGAGACGACAACTATGTCATTACACCTTATCAAATGGTACATGTTAATCATGACGATTTAGATAAAGTTTATGATGTTGGGTTACGTTCCGCCATCTCTAAAGCAAACAAAGGGAAGATGAGTGTTTCTGAAAAGTACCAAGTATTCAGAAATCATAACGTTAATGAAATTATTTTTGATACTCATGATGTGCCTGTAGACATCCGCGGCTCTGGCATGGCACTTCGTAAAGAAGCAACTAACCTAAGAAATGGTCGACTTAAGGGTAGATTGGTACTAACAGGACAGCCAAGCAAGAATAAAATTCGGGACTTTATTTTCTACAGCCCTAGCCAAGAAGTGATCTCTGTACCACCTTCAAGCTGGAAAGACTTTTTGTTC
>JAEMQD010000014.1 GCA_022759035.1 Thiotrichales bacterium | reverse complement strand
ATAAAGCTTGGAATCCAGATTATGCCATGTGTTGTACCGAAGATCGGCTTGACACAAGACCCGATATTGTCTTTTTTGAAGAAGCAGCCCCCTTGTATGCGCCTATGTATGAACTGGTCGAGCGTATTGCCTCAGATGCCAATAATGTGGTGATTGTCATTGGCACCGATGGTGCCGTGATTCCGATTCAAGCCATGTTAGCCGACAAACCTTGCAAAAAGGTGTTATGTAATTTGCATCCTAGCAAATACATGCTGGAGTCGATTTTTGATGAAATTTATACCGAGCCGGCAACCCAATCACTGGTAAATATCAGTCGTTGGTTGCTGGGTGAGTAATCTTTGTTAGACTCATTCTGTCTTAACCCTAGATACACTTAACTTGTCAAACAACAACAAGGTAACTAGGAGGCCATCCATGAAAGCAATCATTATGTTTACCCTGTCAACCCTCTTGCTCAGCGGTTGTAGTAGCCAAACCAAAGTCGATAACAGCAGTGCGTACGATGTTAGTCGTGAAGAGGACTCTACACCCAATGTGTCGGACAGGTATCCGAGCTCACTAACGATAACCGTCGCGTCATTACGGTAGAAGGGTCGATTCGTGCCGTTTCTGGTTGTGTGGGCGTAGCGAAACAGTTGAAATGAGTAGAAGCAATATGAAGCTAGTCAAATTAACCTTGTTCGCGGTGCTCTGTAGTCTGGAAGTGAATGGAGAATCACCACCCAATTATTACGCTATCCACGGTGAAGAAAAGCGGCTGAGTTATGTCAACTACGATCTGCTGATGGATCAATGCATGGAGCCAGTCACAAAAACGGGGGTTAAACCGGGAACCAGTGGCTATCTTGCCTTTGAAACCAGCTGTAACAAAATGTTAGATCAAGTGAAATATCCTGAGACTTTTGAAGGCAAAATACCAGGTCAATAATTTTGCTTAAACGCCCCGGAATTTTAACGCTATTAACTGCTGACTAAATGAATACCAATCGCTTAAAATCCAACTTTAACCTTGCGCTGATAAAGGAAACAGCCCATGATGACTTTTATGCTGGTGTCCGATAGCCTGATGGCATCACACCTTCGCCATCAACTGGCGTTGAGCAACACCACCGGTGTTAAAGTGGGCAACTTTTCAGCTTTGCTCGATCTCTTATTCGAACTTTGGTTGTTACCCCCTCCAGAAGACACCTGGAAGGAAAAGTTCAAGTCTTCTGCACTGTGTTTTACCGACGCTTTTTGGTCTAAGAGTTTAGCCGTTGATGAAACGGCCACCTTATCGCAAGTGCGAGCCAGTTTGGCCTTAGTGCTAGAAGGCGTGCCTTTGACTTGGGCATCCACTCCTGAACAGCCCGTGAGCTTTCAAAAATCAGATCATCTCAGACTGAATCGTTATTTTAACGACTTATCGCGTTTATGGGCGCAGATGGAAGGGGTAAGACCCTATGATCAGATGCGAGCGGCTATTTGGTTAGTGCAATCCCATCAAACCCCCATTGAATCAGTGCAATGTCATTGCATGATGGATCTCCATGATTTACCTCTGTGGCAGAAAATCATCGTCGAGCGTTTGCAAGATGTAACTCCCGTCGTTAAGCCACTATTAGAGCTGAACTTTCCTAAATTGAAGCCTTGGCATCAGGCGCTATTGGCTGGTGAGTCTAAACCGAGCGATGCAGATCATCCTGTTGTCTGCTTTTCATGTCGCGATATATTAGCCGAATGCCAAGCGGTTGCCAGTATGATTCAGTCTGAAGTTGAGCTGGGTATCGCAGCCGATCAATTCGCCGTCATGCTACCAACAGGGCAGACTGATTATGTGCATTTGTTAGGACACTATCTTAACCAAGCGGGTATTCTGGTGAGTAACGATTCACGCAGTCAGCAGATGACCGACTGGCAAGCGCAACTGATTAAAGATTTGCTCATTTACCAAGCGCAACAGCAACCGACGATGCAGCTACAGTCGATTATTACCAATCCTCTGATGCCTTGGACGCGTTCTAAAGGTCAGTTTTACGCCACCCGTATTGCCAATAATGACCTAAAACCCTTGGATGAAGTAGCTGAAGACAAGGCATTCATTCAACTGATTCAAAAACCCATAAGCCGTCAAACGCCTGGCGCACTCAGTGAATGGATAGATAAGATATTAGACCACTGTAAAGAACTGGTCGCTACGCCTTTGACTTCAGCACGTCTGGGCAGTCAACGACAGTTATTGCATAAGCTGTTAGACGAAGTGGAGGCAACCGATTGGTCAGCCACCTTATCTCGCGTGCTAAACCAATGGCAAGTAACGCCCATTCGTTTGTCTGATGAAGCCCGTTATCGTCTGAATGCCGTCACCTTGATTGATAGTGATCAACACCTGCCTTGTTCAGTGCATCGCCTGTATGTAATGGGTTTTAACGACGGTCATTATGAGCAACCTAGCCCCAATTCAGGCGCCATTGGTTTTGAAGACTGGCAAGGCTTAACCCTTGAGTACCAGCAAAGCTCGCTCGCTTATGTTTACCCTCATGCGCAGTTTGGTGGTACCGCTTGGTTTACTCAGTGGGTTCATTCATTAGCACAGTCACAACAGCAGGTCATCATAACCACTGCTCGCCAAGCCTATGATGGTAGCGTGTTACACCCCAGTCGAAGCTGGCTAAGTTTGGCTCAAACGCTAGCTAGAAAGCTCGAAGTCGATGCCTTGATCACTCCTATTGAACGCGCAATCCATCCCTTATTACGTTGGTATGAGGTTCCGTTAAGCCCGATAATCCGTCCAAGCTTGCCAGAAAGCTATGAGTTTAATCAGTCGCTATTGGATAAATTGACGGCGCTGAATAATGACACTCAACGTCCTGAATCACCCAGTAGTTTAGAAACCATGATGGTGTCGCCATTAGCGTGGCTGTTTAGCCGTATGGGTATTGAATCGCGTGAATGGAAAGTGCAACAACTCGATAATGCTTTACAGGGAAGTATTGCCCATAAGGTGTTCGAGCTTTACAAACATCATCAAGACGAAACGATTACGGCAGAAGGTTTTGATGTACTTTACGAGTCAGCGGTCAATCAAATTGCCCCTTTTATGCAACAAGCCCATTGGCGCATCGAAAAAGCCAACTTAAAACGAGAAATTTACCGAGCTTTTGAAGTCTTTGTGCCTTGGTGTCAACAGCACCAGTGGCGCATTACCGACGTTGAGCTCAAAATGGAAGGTAGGCTATGGGACTGGCCTATTAAAGGCTTTATTGATGCTATTTTGCAATCTCCTGATCAAGTATTCATTATGGACTATAAAAAGTCGAAATCCGATGATCGTTACAAACGATTAAATGCGGGTTTCGATTTACAAACCTACATTTATCGACAGCTTTACACGCAAAGCCGTGGCACAGTCAATATAGTAACTGGTTACTTCAATTTGAATGACCGAGTGATGGTGTTAGATCAAAGAGTGGAAGGCAGCAATGACATTGAGGTACAAACACCCGAAATACCACTTGAAAAGCAATCGGAGCAAGCAGTGAATTTGGTTAACGAACGCTTTGCTCAACTCAGATTAGGACAGATTATGCTCAATCGTGCCAGCGAAGCCAAAGCGTGGAAATCACGGGGCATTAAGGCGTATGCCTTTGAAAACAGCCTGGTTAAATTAGCCATGCACCCAGATGCCGAAGACTTTGATGATGAAGGGGATGACGCATGAGCCAGCTATCACAAACCACCATACCTTCACTCACTCTTGTTAAAGCCGGTGCTGGAGCAGGTAAAACCCATCAAATCCAAACCACTTTAGTGGACTGGGTGTTAAACAAAGGCTTAGACCCTAAAACGATCCTCGCTGTTACCTTTACCAATGCCGCCGCCGCTGAAATGCGAGATCGTATCCGCAGTAAACTGCTTGAAGCGGCTCATAAACAAGATATTAACATTGACCTAAACGGACTAGACAAAGCCACCATTACTACCATTCATGGGTTTGGTTTAAGCCTAATTGAACGCTTTGCCTACGAAAAAGGCCTTAATCCCAAACCCCGTCAACTTACCGAAGCCGAACAGTCGTTACTGATCAAACAAGCACTAGCCATTTTGACAGAAGTGGCTGAACTCTCCGATAAACTCGATCAATATGGCTACACGGGCACACAAAAAGGCGATAAATTTGTTAGCAAAGCCGATGAGTTTCGAGAGCATATTCTCGGCGTGATTAACAAGATGCGTGCGCTAGGTAAGGGTTTTGGACAAGTTGAGGAATGCAGTTCTCTGGTGGCTCTTGCCCATGACCGATTAGATGCCTTATACAGTGATTACATCGCCAATGCCGACACGCTCAATAGTGATTTATGGTCGGCGATTCGGGCTGTTAAACATCAATTTCCGCTGATGGAAGATTTTGTCAATGCCTTACCGTCACCCAGTAAAGGTGTAAAAAGTTGGCTAAAAACCATTTACAGTGCCAGTGAAGCGAAGATCACTCAAGATTGGAATTTGTGGAAGGCTTTACAAGGTCCAGATTCAATCCCGCAAAAACTGCAAAATAATGAGCATTACCCGCTGTTATACAACGTCAGTCTTGCAGCAGGGAAACTATCCGTTCACCCTGGTCCTTTAGCGCACATGAAAACCCACGTTGCGGCTTTGCTCAATGCCGCATCCCAAGCCTTGGCCAGTTATCAGTTAGGCAAAACCCAAGCAGGCTTGGTCGATTTTGCTGACATGATTCACCTAGCGAAGGAAATTGTTGATGACCCAGATTGTTTTGCGGAAATCAGGGCAGGGGTTGGCTGTTTGGTGATTGATGAATTTCAAGACACCAACCCCTTGCAATACGCCTTACTGCGTCGTTTTCAGCAAGCGGGTATTCCTACCTTTATCGTTGGCGACTTGAAACAATCGATTATGGGCTTTCAAGGTGCGGATAGTCGTTTGTTCAAAAGTCTGCTCACCAATGCCCAACAGGATGAAGTCACCGAGCTAAAAGGCAACTGGCGTAGTACCGCTGGTGTGATGGACTTTATCAATGCCATGGGTACAGCGCTTTATCAAACAGATTACACGCCTTTAACACCAAACGCTGCTCATAAAGATCAATCTGCCCTAGTGCCAGTAGAACGCTTTATATTTAACCAAAACAATTGGTTGTTAAAGTTTCATCCCAAAAGTCCAAATCCCGTTATGACCGATCAAGGTTATGACTTGCTGGTGCGCGAATTGCAGCAACGTATTGATTCGGGTGTATCAGTTACTGACAAAGAGACAGGTAAACAGCGTGCTATTGGCTATCAAGACATAGCGGTGTTAGCACCTACCCACAGCAAGTTAAAGCGTTTTGCTAATAAACTGCGCCAAGCGGGTATTCCTGCACGACTGCAAGAAGAGGGTTTTTATCAATCGACACCCGTGCAATGGTTACTGAATGCTTTGCAGTATTTAAATAACGACACCGATTACTTTGCGGCTTTATCACTTATCGTCAACCCACTGGTCGGCGCTGATTTGCAACAACAGTTACATCACTTTTTTGAGCAAAAAAAGTTTGATCATGAGCTAATCAGCATCATTGATGACTTAAGAAACGACTTCTTACCCATGGGTGGCACTTTGCTCGATCAACCGCTGCAAGCACAGTGTATGCGCTTGGTTGAAAGCCTAAGTTTTGATGAACGCATTAATGCCTTGGAAGAAGGAGAGCAGTATCGTGCCAATATGATTAAACTCCTCGGTCTTGCTCAACAATTCGATCAACTGCAAGATGCTTCCTTAAACGCCATGGGTATTTTTGGGCGCAATAGCAATACCTTCCGATTATGGCTGAGCGAACTTCAGCAAGAAGAAGATCGCCAACCCAATGCCAGCAGTCATCAACCTGCCGTGACCCTGATGACTTGGCACGCATCTAAAGGCTTGGAATGGCCAGTGGTGATGATATTGGGAGCCAATGAACCGAGAAAAGCCGACCTGCCCAACAGTGCTATTTGTTATCCCACTGATGATATTGAGCAAATGCTCAGCCAGGGGTATGTTGAAATTTTACCGAAAGTCGTTGATCCGGCAACTAAAGAAAAATTCATCAACGAACTGCAAGAAGAAAGCAACAACACGCAAAAAAATCTGATTTACGTCGCCCTAACTCGTGCCAGAGAGCAAATCCTGCTCCCTTGGTATGAGACCAAAGACGGACATAAAGAAAACTCGATGCAGTCCTACCTAAAACCGCTATTTAGCGCAGCAGCGCCTGTTTTCACTTTCAACGATAAGACCATGCACCGACCCATCAGTGCCCCCGTAGCAGTAGAAACACATACCAGCAAGGCGCAATTACACCTAGTACAGCGTCCACTACCAACAAGCCTATCCGCAGCCATTTCACCCTCGGGTCATGATCATGAGGCTGATGATACCCTTATAACGCAAAGCCATACTTATGGCAACGGCTTAGACTTGTCGCTGTTAGATGCACACCTAGCTGCGAATGAAATCGGTACTTGGATGCACCGCCTGTATCAAGTCGCGTTAAAACAACCCAGTCGCTTGGATGATGC
>JAEMQD010000113.1:2948-6558 GCA_022759035.1 Thiotrichales bacterium | reverse complement strand
GGTAGTGCCGAAGCGCGCTTGACTGAGTATTTGAAACCAAGGGAGTGGCTGGGTTTTTAGAGATTCCCTAGGGATTTCAGGTGTTTTTTGCTTCATAGTGGGCTGAGAATTTGCAAGAAATTAAGCAGTATTATCGCATTTCTTGCAAATCCAAACCAGTCAAAAATGAATTAATGAATGCTGAATCAGTAGGTTATGTATTGTTCAGGATCGACTAATTAAATTACTTTTTAGGATAAGTTAGGTCTTTAACATTAAAACTTTTAGTCCATAGTACACGACCATCGGTAGCGATGCTTTTCATAATCATTTGACGCTCTTTTTTAGGTCCTGAAAACTCCAAAGAACAGAAGTTGTGTTCGCCAACTAACGTACCATCCACAATACCCGGATTGTTTTTCTCCTTAGTAATGTCATGTGTCCCTGCCGTTAATGCAGAACAGGTAAGCTCATAAAGTGGATATGCCGTGTCTCTTGTCCATTGAAGTAGTTCAGTATGATGACGGTCACCTGAAATAAACATCACGCCTTCGATACCACTTTGCGTTAACCAATCGATAAATGAATCACGTTCTTGCGAAAAATTTCGCCATCCCTCATAAGGGCTATACTTGTCTAGCATTTGACTACCTGAGACAATAAATTTATAACTTGCGTTTGAGTTGCGTAGTGCATTTTTCAGCCAGCGCAATTGCTGTTTGCCAAACATGGCTTTATCTACATCTGTTAATTTATCATCGTCCCGATAGTAACGACCGTCGAGTAAGAAAAACTCAACATCATCTTGCTGAACAATCGTTGATACACCTGGCATTTCAGGCAAACCATAACTCGGGTTTGCCCAGTAGCGTTTGAATATTTCTAATGAATAGTCTTTATGAATAAAGCTCGCATTTGCATCATTGGGACCGTAATCATGATCATCCCAAATAGCGGCATGTGCGCCTGTCTGTAGTAGGGGCTGAAGATATGGAGTTGATCGATCGTGACGGTAACGATCATTCATGCCAAAAGGACTATAGTCTGCCTCGCGAAAATAGACATGATCACCTAGCCATAAAGTTAAATCGGGTTTAGCTTTCGCCATGGTTGAAAAAATTTCCATCCCAGAGCCATAGGGTGTTTGGGGGCGATCGTATTCAGCTTGGTTAATATAAGCACATGAACCGAGCAAAACCTTGCTTTCAGGTGGATCTGTACGCCATTGCCACAAAGAGTGTGTAGCAAAATGGTAAACGCCATCCATCACCTGATCATCTATCAAAATACGATAAGCATATTTTTGTGAAGGAGATAAACTTTCACTTAAGGTAATATGGGCAGTGTAATCATCCATATCGTTTAGTGCAATCTTCTTTGAGCGAAAATGCTGTTCAGGCTTATCCTCGGACCAATATTCGATTTGAGCTGAGGTTGCACCCACCTTGGTTTGTAGCCATATAGTTGTGGAGCGCATAGTTGTGTAGCCTTGCATAGGACCAGAAGACAATGCTATCACCTCATCTTTAGCATCGACTACACAAGCATTAAAACCAATTAATAAACAACACAAACTGGATAGCGCTTTAGTTACCATGATAAGCGCCTCGTAAAATCATGTCTTTGAAGCGATCTGATAACACAGAAAGTCTCTCTTGAAAATAGTTATGCACCAGCAAACCATATAGAGCTACGGTAATACCCAGCGCTGTTGCGTAAAGTGCGGTACCAATACCAGAACTTACAGATGAAGGATCTGAAATACCTGATTGGGCTAACGCTAAAAAAGTATCAATAATACCCAAAATAGTTCCCAACAGTCCAATTAATGGTGCAGCAGTGATGGTTGTATCTAGTAACCATAAACGTGACTTAAGCACTTTCATAGCACGCAAGTAAGCAGAATCGGTTATATCCTCAAAACTATGACGTGTTAAATTACTTAAATTAGTGTCAGAAAGCGCTTTTGCTAAATCAGCAACAGGCCCTTGATGATTAAGCTGATCTCCCCTTAAAATATGATTTGTATCTCGTGCAACTATGTAGTACAAAATACTGCGTTCAATGAGTAAAAAAGTGACCAAAATCGCCCCCATATAGAGGGCGATAAAGCTGGCTTCATGAAAAATAGCCAAGTTCATACATTAGACTCCTTAAAACTCGGTACCGAAGGTCACACTGACAAAGCGTGGGGCACCGACATAATAAGAAGGAGTACCACCACCATTAACTGTTGTATTAGTTGTTGCAGCAATGCTCGAACCACTACCCGAGTTAGCGACTAAATAACGCTCATCAAACAAGTTGGCGACATTTAAACGGATGGTTGGGTTCTTAAGATACTCAGTCGATTGAAATTTGTAGCCCGCATTGAAATCGAAGGTAGTAAACGCATCTAACCACTCATCGTTCATTAAGGTGGTGTAACGCTTGCCAACATATTTAGCAGACAAACCAGCTAAATAAGGTCCTGTTGTATATTGAACAGACGCACCTAACATTAATTCTGGCGTATCTGGAAACAGCTTGCCATTAGTTGCCAATGTTGTTTGCGCACCACCTGATTTAAGTGTTGTTTTGAAGTCATCCAATAATGTACTATTAGTATAGGTCGCGGAGCCAAAAGCACTCCAGCCTTTCGATAACTTAGTACCAATAGATGCTTCAACCCCTTTCACTTGTGAGCCACCTACATTATAGTCGGTAACAGTATTGCTTTCAGGGTTGTAACCACTTGCGATACGATCTTTAAAGTCCACTTGGAATAAAGCGACAGAAGCAGATAAGGTTTCACCAAAATAGCGCGTACCAATTTCATAGTTAGTGGATGTTTCTTCCTTAATTGAATTATTTGGTACTAATGTGTAAGTGCTTGGAGCTCCGTTTACATATTTAACATTATTAGCCCATCCACTCAGCACAAAATTCGAAGGTGCACGCATGTTTTGCGTAATGTTACCGTAAGCTTGCCAGTCGTTGGTTAGTTTATAAGTAGCACCAAGGCTTGGCAATGCTTTACTATAAGTTCTATTGACATTGTAGTCTGCACCAGAATTAGTGCCTGATGAAGCATAATTTGTGAAGTCACGTTGAATTGAGGTATAGCGAATGCCTGGTATGATTTGTAAGCGATTATCTACCGCAATGGTATCTAACAAAAATACAGACTGACCTGTTGATTTAGTTAGCCAATCACGCCCCTGATAAATTGAACCATCGTTATAGGTAACCAAATTGTTTCTTAACCATAGATCACCAATATTGCCCGCATTGTCTACGGTTGTTGCTGGTTGGGTTTGACGATGCTCTGCTTGCTCTATCCAATAACCAGTCAAAATTTTATGATTGTCAATTTCATAATTTGCTTTAAGCGTAATACCTGGACGATTGGTTTTGGTAACTGAGCCACGATAAACGCCTACAGTATCTGTATATTGACCATTACCATTAATATCACCAACGCCATTGTGAAGATTGCTTCCAGAACTAGTATTTTCAGCTAAAGTAGCTTGTTGTGTGCCACCAGTGCCATAACCATACCAGAAATAGGGTTCTGCACTTAGGGTAAGCTTATCGTTTACCCGTGTTTGCAATCGAGAAGTAATTAAATAATTTTCGAATGGGTTTAAGG
>JAEMQD010000113.1:0-2848 GCA_022759035.1 Thiotrichales bacterium | reverse complement strand
TTGGTGCTGAAATCTTGGTTAGGATTAGCCAACCACTGCGCCTTAGTTAAGGTCATGATATTATTGTTAATGGCACGATTATAAAGCAGGTTAGCTGTTAAGCTGGTATCCTTGCTCAATTTCCAATCCAAACCCGCATCGATATGATCACGATCTGCTTTACCTGTGCCTTTAAATTTATCAGTTTCTGACTTTGAATAAGAAATGAATGCCTTGATTGGCATACTGGTTCCGATCAGGCCTGTATCAAAGCGCACAAAAGTTTTTCTAAAGTTTAAATCACCAACAGATTGTGCAAACTTACCACCCTGCTTGTCTTTAGGTGGAGTTGATACCATACCAATATTACCACCAGATGCGCCGACATGTGGCGCATCAGTATCAGTTGAACCTTGCGTAATAAAAATCTCGCTTAGGTTTTCACTATCGGCATACTCCTGTGGATAAACTGCAAAGTTACCAGAATCATTAACTGGTGCACCATTAATCGTAAAGCCCATTTGGTCAGCGTTGAAACCACGAACACGAATATTGCCGCCGAACAAACCAGTTGCATCTTGACTAGAAGCGTTAACACCAGGTTGCAAGTTTAATAATTGAAAAGGATTTGAAGAGGGTATGGCTTTATCAATTGCAGCTTTAGTAACAGTACTTTTAGCTTTGACACCATCTTCTTCAATCATTAAACCGTTGCCGAGCTTATCGCCCTCACCAGCAATACGAACGGTACCAACATCCGTCGTTTCTGCTGCTAATAATTGCGCTGGCATAAGTGTTTGCGTACTCACAAGAGAGAACACAAATAGAGACATATGTAACTGGTGCTTCTTCATACTTTACCTCTTGGTTAGTGGTTATTCATCGGAACTTATCTCATACTTTAAGCTTGCACTAAAGCGATGAGTGTTTTGGTTAGGAAAAACGTTATCTGGAAATGATGGAAACTCTGTCGAACGCAGGCTTCTTAATGCTTCGCCATCTAGCAAATTAGAACCAGATGAATCTTCAATACCAGCATCAATCAAATTACCTTGCCTATCTAGCTGTAACCATAGCTTAACCGTTCCTTGTGGTCGTGTTAACCGTGCTTCACGATTAGTCGGGTAGCGTTTACTGGCTTCCAATTTTGTCCGAACTTGTGCAGCATAAGACAACTCTAATTGAGCTAATGTTGCTGTTGGTACAGCAACAGGCTGTAAAGGAATAACTTTTTCTATTGGTTGACTTGGCGATGCAGGTTGATTATTTGCTAAGGTGTTGTCTGTTGTCTTTTCTTCTATATCTATTGGTTTTGGTGTTTCTTTTTTAGCTGTTTTCTTAGTATTTACTTTTGGTTTGGGTTTAGCCAAAACCACATCAGAGGGTGCTTCACTTTTAACATCTACCTGTTCCATGATTTGCTCAGTCGTTATTTCTGGCAAAGGTTGATTAACTTCTGGTGTCGGAAGATTAAGTTCAGCAGGAGGCTCTGGAGCTAATTGTACAAACTCCATATCTAGCGCAATAGAAGCAGGCGGGCAGAGGGGTGAATTTTTTTGCCAATTTAGCATGACCAATATGGTCGCAAAAAAAATAACAACCAATGCAACAAGGTCACGAAATTTATAAATAAAAAATATCATAACTTATTTTGTTTTTGCTGCTACTGAAACAGACTTAATCCCACTTAGTTTCACTACATCCATTGCGTTAACAAGTTGCTGTAAAGAAACATCGGCATCACCAACCAACATCACGGCAATTGGCTGACTATCATTAACTTTTGTTTTTAAGATTTGCACCAACTCAGTCTCGTTTAATGATTTATTGTCGAACTGGTAACTACCATCTTGTAAAAATCTTACGGTTAACACAACCTTATCACTGATCTTTTCAGGATTGCTTGAAGTAGGCAGGTTGGCTTTCATACCTGCAGCAGGAATAACGTTTAGACTGAGTAGTACAAAGAAGACCAACAGAAACATCATGACATCAATCATTGGTATAATTTCAATACGTGGTTTTTCTTTTTTATCGTCCTGCCAGCGTCTCATATCAATTTCCAAATTTACCTAGATTTTTTGCATTCTAGAAAAGCAATGTTTCAAAGTAATTACATTTTTATTGCAAATAGATTACATATCGGTTTTCAACTGGTTGGATAAGACATAATTATCTGGGTATCCCTAAAAACCCAATGGGTAGGATATCTGGAGGAAGGGGTTGCAAAGAGCAGCATGTAACTCATTGATTAAACCCCTTCCTTCAGCCAAAAAATAAAGTCGGGAATGCTAAAAACCAGCGGAGCGAGGTTTTTAAAGGTTCCCATCTCAAGTCTCGTCATTTTGTTTAAGGTTGTAAGGCTGAGATAATGGAATTGCTGCAGTCTGATCAAGACAGCGTTTTATGAACCTACATCCTAAAGCACGAGCAATGCCGAAAATAAGAACAGAGATTAAAGCCTATGGACTAACCCGATCGCAAGTGATGGAAAAGATACAACCTTGGTTATGGTAGGCAGCGAAGTGGCTAGAGCGCGATGATGTTTACGACAGATCACATCGACCACACAATCTTCAACCCAGCCTGACCGAGCTGCAAGAGTTACTGATTGTATATTTGCGCTCTTGGCAACAAAGCGATTTATCAGCCAAGAGAAGCTAGAAGACAAAACCACGAGTATCTTAATCTGTACAATCATCACATTGTGCAAAAGCACCTTGGGCATATCAGCCCAGAGGTAAAACTTAAGGAATGGCAAAAACCCATCCTGAGTTATTTGTTGAAACAGTTTACAATCAATTTGGACCCGACATTTGAAACCAAGGGAGTGGCTGGGTTGATTCGTTAGGTTTAATTGTCATCTAAG
>JAEMQD010000044.1 GCA_022759035.1 Thiotrichales bacterium | reverse complement strand
CTAACATATCATTTACCACACTACCTTACACTCGCTATAGTCTGATATTCGATTAATTTTTTTATCTTTTAACATCTGATATTCAGCACAAATATGCGCAACTGATGTAAATAAAAACTCAGGTATTTCTTGACCTCTAACACCTTCATCCGAAAGTGCTTTGGCAATATAGGGAGCATAAACAGCTGTCACGCCCTGCAATCTAGCGACCTTTTCATAGCCGTTATCAGAACTAATAAATACAATGAGTGGCGCTTCATTAACAGCATAATCGTATTTTAAGCCAACAAAATATTGTTCATTATCATGAACAATAAAATCAACTAACGATAATTCCTCGTAATGACTCATATCGACACTCCGCTAATTAATTTAATCTATAAGACGCATCATTAATGTATGAAGCCTTTCTTGTTTGTCGTACTCTTTTCTCGTTGGTGGTAAATGCATTTTTTCATATTCACCCCAATTAATGCCCGAGGTAAGTCGCTCACCCGCTGCAATATAGTGGCAATTTTTAATTGTGTTGATATATTTACCATTTTTGAACACCAACAAATACTCAAACTCAATTAATGGCAATGAATCCATAGTAAACGAAGGTGAACCAAAGAGATCATATTGAGTGTAGACAGGAATAAATCCAGTAAACCAATCGGCTTTTACACCTTCTAATGAGCCTTGCAAAAGCGGTACTAACTGATTTGGAATTTCACCTTCAAAATGATTTTCTACGCTACCTCGTGAAAAACGCGTTAAATGCAAGTAACCGTTGTTTATTGACCATTCAGCAGAATAGGGCGTCCAACTGGTGCTAATATCCTTAGATTCAACATGACCGTTATGCTCTAACATAAAGACATCTAATGGTCTTATCAGTAAATAAAACCGTTGATCACCATTTTGTAGCGTGTCACAACTAAAGCCTAGTCCCATAAATCCATCTTTAACTTTTTCAGAACACAAATTATTGTCTAGCAGATCTAGGCAATACTTTACGAAAATCCTTAATTGCCCACTCTTTACGATAAACATTAACATTGAAATAAATGTCATCTATATCAACCATAGCATCATCTGCTACCAAGGTTCTCTCCAGCAATGCCTGAAATAAAAAACAATGAACGCTATGTAAATCGCGTTGACTACGCTGTCGATTATGGTTTTTACCATCACCGATAGATTGCATGTCTTCGGATGGCTGCTGACTAATACCCTTGCAGGGCACATAAATCAATGCCACTTCTCCGCCATTTTCTTCTGTGTAATATCTGCTTTTTTCTGTAACGTGAAACAAGACAGACAAAGTAATATCATAATCAAATAAGGGATGAACAGCATCTTGTAATTCGGCTGAACAGAGCAGATCTTGTGTAATCAGTTCTTGGCGACAGTACATTTCATAATGATACAACACCTCATTTAATTTTTTTAAAAATGTACGCTTCGAACCTATATCATCGTCTCCCCATTCCGCATCTGGCACGCTTGCTGAAAAACTAACAAGACACTGATACGTTTTTTGTATATCAAGATAGCATCCTCCTAAACGAGACATCTGCTCCCAGCTTAACTTTCCGTCATCATAGCAATGATCGTATAGACCATGAAACCATATATTATGTTTTCCAGAAACAGGGTAAACATGGTCTCCACATGCGTCGTTATGCCAGTTTTGGTTAGACTGCCACTCAGTTCGACTGGCATCCGTTCGATAATAATCATATAGGCAAGTGGCGATGCATGATCCGTTAGCTTGGTACTCTGGAGCATCATCACGCCACGTAAAAACCAAGCAAACATCATATTCAGTGTCATTGATCCAATCGTGCGAATTAGCTCTGGCTTGTAGGCTTTCCATATCTCGCCAGATACGATGAGAAATCATTGGTTCATGAAAATTCAAAACGTCATTGAGTTGTGATAATGCCAGTTGCTGCACTTCAGTTACTTGATGACGGCAATAAGATTCATTTGAGAGACTATTCATCGACGTCATACTCTAAACCAATCATCGCCACTCTATCTCGATGACGTAGAACTGCATTTTCATAATCCGCTGTCCAAAGCACTGCATTATTAACCACTGGATCTAAAACCGGATCATTGTACTTTTCCGACAAAGCAATATAAACATCATCTCCTGGCTGCATATCGATGGCAATGGATCCTAGATAGGGCCAAACTTGGTAGTTAGTATTAACCAAATCAAAAACCTTGACTAAGCGCACACTTGGGTAGTTTTGTTGCATAAAAGAAATAAATTCATCTCGAGCCTGATTGTCAGTGTCTTCCTCTACTAAATAACGACACATACCCGACTCTTCGTCTATTTTTGCAGGCTTTCTGAATGCATGAACATCGTTGTAGCTTGTATTAAACACCATCCAGTAACCCTGTCGTTTAATATCAGTAGCAATAAACTCTTCAATGGTTGGCAATAATTGTGGCATGAGGCATCTCCTTGGTTGGTTGTATAACAATAAGTTTATACGGCATAGAGACAAAATAGGTCGTAATAAATTCATTCTAATTAAATGCAATAATCCTAATTCAGGATGCGTAAAGCGGAACAATCTCGACAGGAACATCTGTTGATTTTAATCGCAAGTTTGCTAGCTTTTTTAACAAGTCTCTCTCGTCGCTCATACAATGGATTAAACCACGGGTCTACCATTCTTAATAACGGAAACAAGTCCGTTGACTTAGAATTTTTTCGTATTTTTCTTCTCAGTTTCATAACACAGCCCCTACTTTAACGCCTTACCTATGGTTGTTAAAGCTGTTAAAGCCCCTTCCGCAATGACTATATCGGCATAGTTAGCAGGATTGGGATTAATTTGAATCAGCGTTTGTGCATGATTTCGACGCAGCACTTGTGCTTGGTAGCGAATCGTTGCAATGGCATCACCTGCACCAATTTCAATGATGACGACTTTTTTGCCTTTAATGCTTTCTAACCAATTCTTGTAGCGCTCTTGTTGTACACTAGTACGGCTATCTAACCAATGCCAGTCGTTAAACATCATAATATTAGGGCGCAACAAATCACCGTTGCTTGCAGTTGGCAGTGACTTATTGCTTGTTCGCAAAGTCTCCATATCAACTTCTACCTGATAATTGCCAGCAAAAATTGGCTCTTCCCATGGGTCTGGTTCCAAGTGTTGCAAATAATGAATAGAACCATGGCACTCCACAATACGATCGGCATCAAAACCCGCTTTCTGAAATTGACCATCCACGTTACTGGTGTAGACAAAGTAACCGTCTGGTTTTGAGTCGGCAATGGCTTTTAGAATAGCAAAACCCTGGTGTGGTACTGTATTGCGGTAAAGGTTGAGTCGATGACCATAAAAACCCCAAGCTAGGGTGGGACGTTTTAAGAAAGCTTCTGGATTGGCAATATCACTAAACGCCATACGATGATTTTTTAACATCGGATAAGCTTTCCAGAACCCTTCTTTACCACGAAAGTCTGGCAGCCCGCTATCAACGCCTATTCCTGCGCCGGCCAAAATGATAATGGCATCCGCTTCTTGGATGGCTGTTACGGCTTGTTCGATTGCTTTGAGTGGCATGACATGCTCCCCTACTGGTTAAGATAGGGCTATGATGCATTATCAAGCGACACAATGAGTCTTATTTAGAGTGATAACGCTCACGCATTTGCTCAATTTGCGATTGAATTGATGTTCGTAATGTAGCGGGTTCTTGAACCACGATTCTCGCACCTTGTGAAAGAATCCACCATTGCAGTTGCCAAGTATCAAATAGCGTGGCAGTCAGTAACATGCCCTCAGTCGTGGCTTCTAGTTGTTGATCTTCACAAAGCGGGGTTTCTTCCAATAACGCAGCGAGCCCATCTTCCACCCAAGCTGTCAATTTGATTTGGTTGTTGGCAGTGGCATTAAACCCACCAGCACCACTCGCAAGATAGTCCTGCCAACTGATGAGATTACGGGGTTTGGCATCATCGAGTTCTTTTACCTGCGCTTCGCTAAAACGATGCATGGCAAATAGGCGAATATCCTCGTAGTCATTTACCGTTGCGCCTAAATAGCTTACCTTGCCTCGCTGAATCAGCCCTAGTGGATGCAATATCATCTCTTTTGCTTGATCATTAACGACGGACTGATAACAAACCTTCAGTTGTTTTTGCTCGAAGATTGCCTGATACACCGAGCGTTGCACATCGGGCAATACAGTCGGTGCTAACATAGGCTGCGATGGCGACTCGACTACGACTGAGTGCAACCAATGCGTCACTTGATTCTCTGATCCTAGACTGTTGATCGTTTGCTCGGCTTGTTTGAACATCGGTGATAAACCAGTCAACATATTGGGTGGCAATATCTGCGCGAGGTGCTTGTTTACCAGATGCAGTGTTAGTGCCTCCTGCAAACTCATCATCGGCAAATGCGCTTTGGCATCTCTCGACCATTTCCAGCCGAATGGTTTACTTTTATCGTTACACTCTAACGGCATCACCAGTGCAATATCATTTAAATCGCGCTGGACAGTACGACTGGTAACAGGAAAGCCTAAGTCTGCTAATGATTGTGTTAAATCGGCAACCGTCACTTGCGCTGGTGATCGGGGAATCAGTTGCAACATTTGCAACTGTCGGACAAGGGTTTCGTGACTCGCGGCTGATGGCATGGTGTATCCTAACGGTTAGTGTTGATGCTTAGTTTGTGATTATATCTATTTTCGGAACTGATTAGACAAGTTGAGTCGCAACTAAATCGCTCTCTGCTATCCTCGCGCCATCTCAGTCAATCACTAATGATCGAGAAGCACTTCCTTAAAAAATGGACAGTCATCACCAAGCAATGATCTTTTTAATGCTTTTAGTACGGCAGCATTAGGAATCCTCCAATTTCGTTGATGATTTGCATCTTCAAAACCGAGAAAATCAACTGCAAATTGCGCCACCGCTCCAGAACGGGATACGCCAGCAACGCAATGCACCAGGACATTCTGCTGCGCTTCTTGGGCTGTTTTCAATATAGTCACTATTTGATCGGCTTGGCTTGATTGGATAGCGCTTGGCTGATTTTCATCAAGATCACCAAAAACAAAATGGTGGGTTTCCATTGCTGGCCTATCTGACCCAAACAATGCACTTTCATCGACAATACGAATGACCACATCAGCTGGAAAAAAGTGTCCCTGCCGATAGTTCTCGAGTGAAACATGTTGAATGCGAGCCATGTAATCGTTCCTATATGGTTATCGGGTAACATCGATACAACTGACGACTGAGATAATCTTGTAAAGATTCGTCGTGTGACTTCTGATTAACCAAGTCTTGCGCAGGATGGCGATCATCTTCTAATGTTGCCCATGTTGTTCCTTTGGGATCACCAAATAAACACACCCATTGTTTCTGTTGCAAATTACTATTAATCCACGACTGCAATGGCTGTAACATTTCTATTTCGAGCAGTTCTTTTAAGCTTTTGTAATGAATAGCTGATTCCTTATCCGCGACCAAACCATCCATCCAGAGCCCGTTCGTTAGCTTCACAGGTAAAATATCAACAGACCATAACGCATCCCAGAAATAATTTTGATGTGTGACAATCACCATGCACTGATAGCGATCATCCAAATACAGACTTATGGATGGGTGCAGACGTAAAAAGGTTAGGGACACACCATACCGTTTGCCATGATTATTGTCGCGTTTAGAATGCCACCGAGTCGCTGCGAGTGGAAAATTAAATTCGCTGTCATGTTGTTTTAACCATGTTTTTACGATCGAAAACCACGACATGCGACAATACTTATTGTGCCTGATTTCTTGAATTGTCATGCGATATACTTGATATGTGGCTTTATATTGATGATTAGGTTTAGCTCTAAATTTCATCTTAAGCATACCTTAATTGCGATAAGTTGTTGTACTACCTAGAATTGAGTGTCATCGCAACCTAAAACAGCTTGCGATGACGACAATGAATTAATGCTGTTGCCCAAAGAAGAATAACCAGTCTGCGTGATCAAGATTTAACAGAGCAGAGTCGTTTGCGACAAGCACTTGATGCCAACCATCGTAATCGTTAATTAAGCTCGTGTGAAACGATAGCTTTTCAATACACTCCGATAAGTTTTTACTGAGATCTTCGCGCACTGTTACCTGTGTGCCACGATCCCAATCCCGAGATTTTGGTGAACGGTACTCTAATGCAATTTTTTCATCGACTTCGATGCCATTAGAACGAATTTCATTAAGAACCTGATCCTTTTTATCTTTCCACCAAGTAAAACGCTCTTGGTGAAACGTCCGCTTACCATGGGCGGCCTCTGCTAAAACTTTAGCCGTGTACTCGAATCCCCAATCATTGCGCTTCATAACTCATCTCCATTTAACATAACCAATAGCGGTTAAGAAGACCATAAGCCACAAAGCGACACAATGAGTCCTAGTGATATCACTTCCACCAGTAAGATGTTCCATTGATAAAGTTACCTGTTGAAATAACAAAATACTGATTGACAACCCATTCTTCCGAAAGGTCTCATGGTTTAAACATAAAGATCAACGAAGTTACCTAGTTTTTGCTG
>JAEMQD010000092.1:4477-6584 GCA_022759035.1 Thiotrichales bacterium | reverse complement strand
TTGGCACTAAACTCAGTGTAACCACAAAAGGCTTGATAGTAGGGGTTGCGCTTGATTTGCAAAACCGCAGCATGTCACCCCTGTACTAGCTCATACAACATACTCAAAACAACCTGAAATTGGGATAAGCGAACAACAGAAATTCGAAGAAGAACAGCGGGCGAGAAAAATGGCTAATACTGCGAAACGACAAGATTTTGATGCAATGCAAAGCCAGTGGGCGGCAGATAAAGTAAGGCTTAATGCCGAAAATCGATCGCGGCGATCTCACTCAATAGCAGAATAACAAAATCAAACGGCACGACTACAAACTCGTGCCGTTAAACATATCGACTTCCCACTACCCCTTCCTAATTCATCACAAAATACACAAAGCAACTTGAATTCTGGCGCAGGAGACGTATCATCTAATCAGGGTGGTAATAATTCTGAGTCAACAAAACCCTCTCCAAGCTTAACATCTAAGTTATTTGGAGCGGGGGCGAGAATGGCACTTGAGGGATTGGGTGAAGCAACAGGCAGACAAGCTCATACAGCTAGAGCGATGGGTAGCGCACTGGAAAATATGTTTAAGAATGCCAGCGTGAATAGTCAGATGAAAGCGGCATCTGTAACAAAGCCTGAAAGTACCACAGGTGATACAAAAGCACAAACAACAGCAAGAAAAGGTTAACAAGGAGAGAATATGAGTAACATTCAAGGTACGCACAGAAAAATTATCCCAACTACTTTAGATGCAACCATTATGCCAATACCAGGATTAGATTATCGTCCGATCCCACCTGGTGGTGTACCTTATAGTTACTATCACTTACCTTTACCTGAGAATCCCCGAGAACTAATAATCAGTATTGATCGTAGTCCTTCAATTGCTTTTGAGCATAGTCTCACTTCAAAAGTTGCTTCTGCAAGCCAATTAAGCCCTGAGTCAACATGGCTAGCAGTGACAAGAGGATCGGCATATGTGATGGAAAATCAGTGGCGTGGGCGAATGAATGCTTATAATCATATAGAGATGCTAAATGGCGGCTTTTATGAACCAGAAACAGAGTATGTTACCAACCCTGCTATGATGGGACACATGCCCAATAATTATTTCCAGCAAGCGGATGGTCTGGTGGGCATGAATTTTTTAGTCGATAGTGAACACTGGAAACTGAGTGATGAGGAATTTATCAATAGTCCTTTTCAGGCGCAAAATGAGTATGCTGACGTCCATCGTTTCCGCTGGCATGCACTTAAAGACTCGGTTCATTTTGGTATGACCATTGGCGGTAGTAAAGGCTTCGAGCATGAGCAACGCTATCGCATTAATCCAAAACTTTTTGTTGGTCTTGATGCCAATAGAGAAGATGTACCATTGTTACAAAACGCGCCAATGCACGAAGGGTTAATGTTGCAACTGAAAGAGAACGGTCATGTTTGTCGCATGATGACACCTATTGGTGAAGTATCACAGTATTTAGGGCGAGATGCGATGGGTGTGCTTACTTTAACGACAGTGTTGGAAGAGGATAAACATATCCATTCTGATCCACAAGTGAATCTTTATACTTTGCTAGGAATGCATGCCGGTGCTGTGTTTGCATTGCAGAGTTATGCTATAGCGCAACAGCAGGGTGATCAATCCGTTAAGCCATCTGGTTTGGATGTGAGTTTTCTTAATGATTTACCTGAGGGCAAAACTTTTTGGCAGGCAGTTAAAGTGCATATGAATGATGCTCCACGAAACCTTGGTCAAGATCAAGCAACACAAGTGGCTCGCTTTGCAGCAACCGCCAGTGCTTACCCTGCCATTGAACTAGAAAATCAGATCAGCGCCAAACAACTCAGTCAGAACTACTTACTGATTGAAGGCGGTGTTTCAATGGCAATGACAGCTGGTTCTGCTGCGCAAGATACTGTTGATCAGAAGCGGAGTATTTATGTTGAGGCAGGGGTAAGCGTTACCTTTGCATCGGACATATACAACGGTGGTCAAGCAGCGCTCAATGCCATTGAAGCAAATCGACGCTATGCACGTGTCTACGACTCTCGTTTAGCAGATACGTCTAAGAAGTTTGACATGCAATATGATCTACTGGAAAAAGTCCGTGATGGCAGACCC
>JAEMQD010000092.1:0-4377 GCA_022759035.1 Thiotrichales bacterium | reverse complement strand
TAAGAAGTTTGACATGCAATATGATCTACTGGAAAAAGTCCGTGATGGCAGACCCGTCATTATTAATTTTAGTACTGGCGAGTCAACTACTGATCCTGAAAAATTTAAGCCTGAACTACGCTGGGGAATTTACGATTACAAGCTCGAAAAGGACTCTCAACAAGCGTTTGAGCATTACACTCAAAGTCCATACATCATGAAGGACATTGGTAAAGGTATGCAAGAATATAGTCCGACTGAATTATATCTTGCTTACAACACAAGCATGAAAGCAGTTGATTTAGATTTTTACGAACGCATAAAACAGCAGCGCAATAAATTCTATATGCAGGATCAATTGGGTGGGTTTGAGTAGCATAGCGGAGAAAAGTTTGTGTCTTGCTCTGGGGTGCGTATTATAGTTGCTCTATCCAGAAAACAAATCGTTATACTATTCTGACAATGGTATATGTAGTGGTCAAGCATTTAGAATAGCACAGAGATATTTTCTTGCACATGTCTAATTTAAAAAAATCTTGACAAATAAATAATCATGATAAAGAAAAATAATAAGCCGATAAATTATTTTATAGTCCAGCCTTTTCTTCGCATGGCATCGTAACTGCGTTTAACACTATCTGTTCACCTGACAAGCTAAACATGTAGCACTCCTTGCTGCCAACATCAAAAATCGTTAACGCTGCAAATTCATCATCTACTTTCTTTACGCCAAAGACAATACCCGTATCAATAAACAGGCTATTACCCAATAAAGTAGGTGACTTAACACCGCTATGCCCTGAAATAACTAAATCAACCCCTTCAACAATTCGCTCGGGTTGCATTGCTTGCTTCCTAATTCGGCTTCTCCCTGTCAGTAAAAAGCTGTAATCAAGCTGGGCTTGATTGTCATGTGAAGCAAGGTATTCTTTGACCTCATTCCAATGCCCGTATGTTGGTCTGACCTCGGCATGAACCACAACAACTAAACCGTTATCGGTTTCAATTTCGATTGCAACAGGCAACCACATAATCGCACTAACGAGGTCTTCTGCGATTTGAGTGCCTCTTTTTTCAACATACCATTTTTCTCTTGGATGCGAAAATCCCCTGCCGAATGCAAGTGACCACTCATGATTACCCATGACAGAATGAAACCACTCTTTTTGAAGAAACTCAATTGCTCTAAAGCTCTCGTCACCTCGATCAATTAAATCACCAACAGCAATCAGACGATCTTTTGTCGGATCGAATTTAAGCAACTCTAAAGCTTGCTCAAGCTGTGTAAAGCAACCATGAATATCACTCACAACATAGTCTTTGCCCGTTGTGTTTTTACTTAACCGCTTAAAGGTTTCCCTTATTAATCGTGTTGGTTCTTTGTAAAAATCTCGTTTTGGTCTAGCTGGTTTTGTTACCATATCTTACTCACTTTATATAAGGGGTTTAACAGGCAGAGGGGCGAAACATTTGTGCTTGTTTAACATTCAAGCGTGTTTATTTGCTCATTCCCTTGCCTGTTAATCCTCATTTAATGTCATAGCGGGAAAGCATTTGTGCTTATCCTTTAACGACAAGGTGGTATTTGATAAACCTGCCATGCTACTTTCGTTAGTGGTGTATAGTTTTACTTGCACAAACCCCCCACACATTAACTGTGCGAGTATTATTTACTGCTTTCATCATATTAATATCGTTCATACTCAATCCTTTCTGTTTTCCTCTATTCACTTAATTATTGTAATTCAATATCTTGCACATCATAAATTACCTGATTTACTAAGTTACCATGTTTAAAATCAAATCTGTGCTCTAATCGGCTGGTAATGTCGATAACTGTTAAAGCTGCTTTTACATCAAAATAATCTTTACGCATTGTGAGAGAAAGCCCTGTGTCAATAAAATAGTGATTGCCAATTACCATAGCTTCTTCAACAATAGTGTGACCACAAATAATCAAGCTAACGCCACTAACTTTACTAGCATAATCCCAACGTGTACTTTGTGTTTCGTAATAGCCAATCCTTGCCCTACTCCAAATCAAATTTGAGTCATTCAGTTTGTCATCACTAATGTTTGCGCCAAGATTGATTGCTTCATTCCACGATTTATAAACCATTGGAATTTCGGCATGAACAACCCCGATTAAGCCATGATCAGTTTCTATATCAATCATGAGTGGCAGTTGGTGCATTTTTTGCACTAACTGCCAATAAATAGCTTCCTTGGCTTCATCAACAACTGGCTTTTCTTCCAAATCATAAGTTACCACTCCGTTTTCTTCAAAACGATCTAGTTCAGGTAGGTTAAATTTCTTCATTATCCTCCCGACATAAATATGCTCTTTGAGATTGCTTTCTTTTTCCAATGCTTTTTGGTATCGCTGATACAGGTTTTTGATTCTTAAACGTAATTTGTTTAAGTAATAGCCATACGCCCAAGCCATACCCTTTTGGTAATGACCGTCAAAATCTTGTGCAATGTGCATAGCTTCGTGATTGCCAATAATGCTGTAAAACCACTCCTTATTTAAGTACTCCAACGCTTCTAGGTTTTCATCGCCTCGATCAATCAAATCCCCAACAGCAATCAAGCGATCTTTTGTTGGGTCAAAGTTAAGCATCTCTAATACTTGCTCAAGCTGTGCAAAACAACCATGAATATCACCCACAACATAGTCTTTACCTGCTGTGTTTTTCTTCAAGCTAAGATGTTTAACCATATTTGCTCACCGCCTCAATAAATCGCTTATCGTTAATCAGTATGTTTGGCTCGTAGTCTTCAACCCTATAAGTAACGCCATTCGGACGAACAATCATAGGTATTTGATCTACAAGCTTTACCTGTACTAATTCTTCCTTAAATTCATCATTCAATCTGCTTCTAAGTGCCAAGCTATGTTCAATTTTCATACCAACGCCATTTAGGAAAATAACGAAAATCTCACTATCAATAATAAAGTCCAGTGCTACCCCTTTTTCAAGTTTTTCTTTCCTAAGCTGAAAAAAGGATTTTGCTAGTTTTTTTTCAAGTGCATCAAGTCGTTTATATAGCGTTTCCTTATTAAAATCAGCACGCTTATCATTAACAGAAAAGCTAAAACTAAAGTTAGGGTCATAACCTGTATCTTCACCTGCATAACCTTTTGAGTTGGTTATGATGTTTGTATCAGAGGCTGTTAGCGATATTCCATAGACGCCGCTTTGATGCGTATGACCATGACACCATGCAACAACATTGGCGTGATTAGATATCCAATCAGTTAAATCTGTTGCAAAAGCAAATCGAATCGGATCATCACCAAACTTCTCTAAGTAATCGGGGGCATCAAATCTCGGTGCATGATGCGTCACAATCACAACAGGCTTAGTCACTGCGTCAACCATTCGCTCAAAGTAAGCCATTGTTTCATGAAACATTGCAACAGTATCTTGTGGTTGCAGCTTACGCTTCGTTTCTGGTGAACCAATGCTAATGACCTTGTAATCATTTATTTCTTGAGCGCAAACTGTCATCGTATCAGTGTCGCTGCTGTTCATATCCGTCCACAACGTAGCACCAAGAACAATGCAATCATCAAGTTCTAATTGATCGTTTTCAAGCAAGTGCAAATTGCTATGTGCGCTTAGTCGTTCTCGAACCAGTGACTGAACGTGATAAATTTCATGTCCGTAATACTCGTGATTGCCAAGGATAAAAACAATATGAGCAAAGCGTTCTTTGATCTCAATCATCCATCCTGTTGCCTGCTTCCACGTTCCAATATCTCCTGCCAAAAGTAAGACTGTTTCCTTATCATCTGGCAACGCGGGTAGTTTGACGTGGTTTTTCCTTGTCAATTCCAAATGTGTGTCTGAAATCAGTCTAAACTTTGCCATGTTTTATCACTCCATGGGATATTTATAGCTAAAAGTAACCTCACCTTTAGCATTCACTGTTGGATCATAAATTTGCGTAAATTCTGATTCTAAATGTTCTTTATCACACTGAATCACCCACCAACCAACTGAACCACCGCCAAACACCTTTGTTTCACCCTTTTCACCGCAAAATTCGCAAGTATGGTTTAATTCATCTGCCATTGACGGTAAGGGATCACCTGAATACAAGAATCCTTGCCCGTTACCAAAAGAAGTAACTAAATAATCCTCTAAAGGTTGATGTTTAGTTCTTACGTCAACATAATTTAAACGCCCAAATTTAACACGCACACCAAATGTTAATTCATGTTCTAACCAATCAGGGTGTTGCTGATACATGGTTTCCAAATAATGTTTAATCTTGTTCATCCAAGGCTTGCTGACGCAAACCATGTTTAATTTAATGTGCTTTAGTTGTTCTAGTTGTTCACTCATACTGTTTTACCCTCTTTACTCGTAAGCAGTCTTTACTGTCACA
>JAEMQD010000118.1:4245-6669 GCA_022759035.1 Thiotrichales bacterium | reverse complement strand
GGGTTCTTGCGGTAGTTTTATCCTCTACCAAGGAGTTGTTTGGCTAGGGCAACTTCAACGCTGTCACCTGACTGGTTGAGGATGTCTAGTCCTGAGTCTGGCATGTCGCCAGATGTTGATTGGCTAACCGTGATCTTCTTGGCCATGAGTTCAAGGCAGGTAATCTGCGCTGAGTCGCCATAGCCTAAAAAGTACACGTCGACGGACAACTTCTGTCCGATGCGCCAGGAGCGACGTGCTGCCTGTTGTACCGTATAGACGTTGTAACCTGTCTGCATAAACACGATGGTTGGGAATTGGAGCATGTCCAATCCTGTCTTAACCAGTTCGGGGTTGGTGATGATGACATCAACACCTCGATCGACCTGGTCAAGTAACCAATCTTCGCGCTTAGCCGCTTCAACACTTGCCTTTAACACCGCCACTCTCAGCCCTTCGGCTTCCAGTAATGACTTTAAGCGTCCAGTGGTATCACGTGTGCCGGTGTAAACGGTGTACACCAGCGTGCGACGACCTTTCGCTTTTTCAGCTTTGCATATTTCCAGCATTCTTGCTTCCTTCGGAGAAATCTCCGTTTCATCAAAAATGCTAGGTGCATACGCCAGTGTTGAACGGTTATGCGGGTGACGTACTGTTTCTGAACGGAAGCAGGTGTCTGGCCAAGCAAGCAAAGTATTGAGTACGACACCCATTAATGATGTATCGCCTTTCGCCAATGCTTGTCTCAACTCAGACTGCAAGCTTGATGCCATCTTACGATAGTAATCTGCCTGATTGTCCGTCATTTCAACTTTCTCAAAGTGCTCTTGGTAGGGTGGCAGAATATTGCCGCCAATATCCTTAAGTTTTAAGAAAGCCGTGTAAGGTACCACATAGCGCATAATGCCCTTTGGTCCGAAGCCTGGTGCTTTTGAAGATCTCGTATCAACCTGATCTCCTTTAGCGGTTCGATGGGATCGACGTTCGCTATCGGAGCTTTTAACACGAGTTACTTCTTTAATAACACCATGCTGACGCAAGAATGATTGCGCTGCGCTTCCAAGTCCACCTTTACGGTAGGTGAAGCCATCGTCAATCATCAGCTTAGGATTGAGACGCCACAACAAATAAAACAAGTCATCAGCGTATCCACCCATCAGCGTTCCAGTCAGTAGCAATGTCTTCTTGCACTTGCGTGCCAACACTGCCATCGCCTGCCCTTGCGCTGAGCCTTCGTTTTTGTACTCGTGTCCTTCGTCCACGACCAACAAACCAAAATAACCACTGGGCAGGTAACGCTTGATGAACTCAGTTGGCTGATAGCCGCCTTGCCCAAATGAAAACTCCATGCGTGACATGGCGCGTTCCATTCGACGGGCTTGGTTGTCGGTAAAAACCAACTCACCATCTTCATCCATTAGGTTAATGAATGAATAGACGTTATCCTCCAACATCTTACCCAAGCCGTCACCAAAGGTATCGTACAAACGCTCTGCTGTTTTCTTGCCGATCGTTGGTATCTGTACTAGGGCATCCATGACAATTTCTTGTCGTGTTTTGGCCACCTCGCCTTTTCTGCGTGATAAGGTCCACAGACGCTCGCCACAGCAACGGCAATTTTGACGTTTCTCATTCAAGCGCAATTGTGCCGCTGGTGGTGTTAATGGAATAGGCTCATCATCACTATGTTGAATGTGTGTTCCACATTTAGGGCAAGCGGCCACTTGTGTGTTGACCGCTTCTCCCATTTCTCCATATTGACGATAACGACGTACTGCAAACGCAGGTCGCCAATCAAAACCCATTCGCATCCGCACACGCCCCATAACAAAAAACTCAGGCACATCAGGCTTATTAAGCATGTTGCGAATCAAGAGTAATTTACGAAGCGTATCGGGACCATTAAGCACCCATACACGTGCGTTTGGTACTGTCTCCAGTATTTCACGTCGCCACTTGTACACTAGGTGCGGTGGCGAAACAACCAAAGTGCGCTGATAACCTTCAGCGTGCATCACTGCTGCTGCACAAATGGCCATCATGGTTTTACCTGTGCCCATTTCCGCATTAATGATCGACGCAGGCGCACCCTCATCGACCATTAATTTAGTAACAGCTTGAACAACGTCCTGCTGCTGCACAAAAGGCTTACGCTTGAGACCATCCATAACCAATCGACGTTTGTCCGATTCATCATGAATAAGATAGGTAGGACGCAGTTGTGTTTTTACCGCATCCATTAATGTGCCGCCAAAGTCGCTGATAAATTGCGACAAAGACATGACACCGTTATCAGTAGGTTGATCCAAGACATCACCCAAGACGCATTCGTCATCGGTAATATTGGTATCATCAATAATATTGTCGTTCATGGTAGTTCTCCAATTTTGAAATAAAAAAGGGAACCACCGCCCCTACAGGGATGTGATTCCCTGTAGGGTAAAG
>JAEMQD010000118.1:0-4145 GCA_022759035.1 Thiotrichales bacterium | reverse complement strand
CAGAAAGCTCGACTTTCAACACTCCATTTTTGACCATATTAGCAATGTAGGATGAAAAGTCAGTCCCCATGAGCGACTGGGCATGTGTGCTGTTGAGATCCACTCGCCAACACTCAAGTCCAATCGAGAGACTGAGACTATTTTCATTGGCCATACTGGTGACAATCGCGCCTGTCTTACATAAGGCATTCAGGATTGTTACGCGCCAATGATCCATCAATGGTATCGGTGATAATCGCTTGATTACCGACCATAGTCGTTGATCGACATCATAGTCATCATATTGACCACGCAGCACAACCCATCTGACTTGGTTACTCATATCATCTTGAACGATGGATTCGTCATAGATGAATGTGTGCACCAGATTAGCGCCGAACAAACCGTTCGGTAAACGCCCTGCTGTTTTAGTTAATCGGTCGCTACTGCCAATCAGCAGCTTGCGCTCCCTGCCCTCATAATCAAAGGACAATGACGTTAAACCGCCATTGAACTTAGACAGCGCAAAGGATGCAAACAATCGATTAATTGATGCGTCATAACCATAGCATGACATGAACATGACTTGTCCATGTTCATCGGCAACAATGGCATCACATAGAACACCATCAACTTCGTTAAATTGAATGAGATTGCTCATCGTCGTTCTCCTGTTTTATTAACAAAAAAGGGAACAACTGCCCTACTGGGAGAAGTTCCCAGTAGGGTTTAAAGATCAGATCACATCAACTTATTTTCAGCCAAGCTGTAACTACTGTGACCAACAATAATGTGGTCAAGCACTTTAACGTCTATGCACTGAAGTGTATCGATGAGATGCTTAGTTAATTTAATGTCCGCATCGCTAGGAGTTGGGTCACCACTGGGATGATTGTGAGACAAAATAACCGCCGAAGCATTATGTTCCAACACCTCTCGAATAATTGTGCGTAGGTAAACAGGAGACTCTCTCAAAGAACCCTTGCTTACTTCACACCAATCTAACACGCGATGTTTGGTATCCAATAGCAACATACCAAAGTGCTCATCTTGCAAGCCACGCAAACGATGCTCAACCATAGGTATGACATCATTGGGTGATTTGATTTTAATCATTCTACTCGATAAAGCTATCGTTGCGTAATGTGAAGCCGCTTCAAAAACAGAAGCAGCTCTAGCAGGTTGATAACCTTTATCTGTCTTAATATAAAGTTCCATGCCTATCTCCTTAATCAAAAAATGGCATGAATGCCCCTATTGGGCAAACTCATGCCCAATAGGGGTTAATTAAACTAATTATCGTATCGTTAGTAAGTTACCGAAGTTGTCACCGGGCGTTAGCTCGATACCTCGAATCACTGGCACAAAACGATCCAATCTCGTGATGGTCAAGTTGCCATCCTCATCCATCTCGCGCCGTTCATCCTTTTCCTTAAAGGTGTTACCCTTAATCAGCAAGGTACGACCGTCATCACTTTTCACCATGCCTTCGACATAACCTGCAGCCAAGGCTAACGCCAAATGCCACTGCGTTAAATCGCGTAAGGGTTTGGGAACAGAAGACTCAGACAATCCACCGAACAGTGCGTCAAAACCACCCCAAAGCGTTGCTTTGTTGTGACGTTGTACCTCTAACGCCAATTGCTCAGGCTCTAGCCTCACAATGCGCATCGTCGGTTCTTGACGCATGATCGGGATTTCATAAGGGTCTTGAGAGGGGTAATCTGGCAACTCTGGTGGCAATTCGCCACTACCAATTGCTTCAATACGTTTAGCGGTTGCCATATCAGACGTAGCATTTGCTCGTTTTCGGCCCATTACCACGCACTGCTTAAACTTCTGTTCAGGTGCCATAAACACCTGAACGTCGGTAAACCACTTAGTGATCATCAAGGAAAACTCCCTGTCGAGCACATAGTAAGGAACAATAAGCACCATAATGCCCTCGGTCTGAAGCGTCGAGATTGTGCGCCTAAAAAATACTTTTTCTAGACGATCTGTGCCTCGATCATCACCTAGTCCCGCCTTATCAGTCACAATCTGCCCATAGGGTGGATTGAGCCACAACAAGCCATAAGCCCTAGATGGAAGACTAACCTCATTGAGATCAGAATGAACCACTTGGTTAATGCGATCACTCGCAGAGAGATAACGATCACGATTGATCTCAATGCCATGAGTAAGAATGCTGCCTGGTTGCTCGAATTGTCTTACGACATCGGTCAGTGCCATTCCTTCACCGCAGCAAGGGTCTAGTGCTGAGAAGTGTGACGATGACGTATCTAACAGATAAGCGCAGCGCTTAACCGTTTCATCATCAGTTCTATAGTAACCGTCCACCGCATAGTTATGGGCAAGACGGTCAAACATGAGTGCCATAGCCGCTCTCCTTAAAAAAGGGAGCGACCGCCCTACTGGGAGTTGCTCCCAGTAGGGTTATTGAAAACAACCCAGCAATTGCGCTAGGTTGTTGGGTTGAATTAACCTAAAATTTTAGGCTTTGATTGATCTTCGGCCTCTCTCTTGGTTACTTCTTTCACTAGGAAATGAGCACCAATAGCAAGCACGCCAAGAAATAGTGATACTGCAAGTACGCCTGACATTTCAGACTCCTTTTGACTTGGATAATGACATTAAGTATAAACCAAACGCTAAAATAGGCAAGGACAACAACATCAGTAAATGATCTTGGTGCTCAAAGCCTACCATAACGTCATATACACCTTTGGCTGCAATCGCCCCGCTTGAAAATACTGTTTTTTCTCCCATGCTATACAGCAACTTCAAAACACCTTCTCTTCCAAAAGAAATCAAAGTTTCCCATGTATAAAGTAGTATCATCCAAACAGGAATAGACACCAAGTAAGCTATTAATATAGTCGTCATGGTACCACCTTATTTGTTCAGCCAAGTCTGTGCAATTGGGTCAAACTTATAACCGTTGGCTTTCAGATAATCTCGTTGCTGTCTAAACAGCTCACGATCAATCGTCGGGTCAAGCGTAATCGGTTGCCCACCAGAACGCACTATTTCCAGTGTTTCAGGATCAGCACCAAACAACTTGCTCACTAAATCATCAATCTGTTTTGATTGTGATTCTGGTTGTTCAAGCATTTCACCATCTGGGGTAACAAACACCGTCGGCAGCTGCACAATGGGCGGCATTCTGACTGGTGATCGTTGCTCTACGATCGGATCTGGTTCTGGTGCTTCAGCTGTGGGTAAAACCTCAGAATGTGTCGTTAGAATGATGTCAGCGAGCTTTGCACGCACTTCAATCATTACTTTGCCACGCCATGTCCATGAGGATGGGTAAATTTGTTCAACCAAAAACACACCTTCATATGTTCCAGGTTCGAACTGGTCAAGAATAGCATCAACGACTTTGAAATCGCCAATACCAGTGGTTAGGTCGCCAACCGAAAAATTACCATTACGGCCAGCAACACTTTTAACGGCAATCTTGCCTTCAATACGAATAGTCATGGTATAACTCCTTTTTTTGCTTTGAAAAACTCGGAGCACACCAGTCCCAGCGGGACAGTAATGCCCCGATTGGGTAAATAAAAAAAGCACTGATAAACAGTGCTTTTTAAGAAGTGAGTTGCCTCACTGAAATAATTAAAAGAATGCTACTTCACTAAACCAAGAATTTGGCCTAGTAATGTGAGGGCGTCTTTATTAAGCAAAAGAACAACTGCTATTGTTGCCATGAAGTAAAGCCTCATTTCACCACGCAAGTTGGCGATTTCTTCCTTAACTTCACCACGCAAGTTAGCAATATCTTCCTTAACTCCACCACGCAAGTTAGCAATATCTTCTTTGGTTGCCAATTCGTCGCGCAGCTCACGTTTTAACTCGTCTTTAACTTCGAGCTTCTTCTGTGATGCAACCTCATTGGCACGGGTTTCAATGTTAGCAAAAGCTGTCTTAATCGCTTCCGCAATCTTAACAGCATCTTCTTTGTTGCCTAAACGTTCTTCAAGAACGGTATAGACTTCATAAGGTAGGATCATGGTATGAATTCCCATAATTAAATATCTCCGATCGGTTGATTATAGCAAAAAACCACCAGATATAGACTAAACCCAACTGAGGATAGTCTATCCCCAGTGGGTAAGGTTGTAAAAAACAGCGATCAAGCCGCTCATCAAAACAATTAGGCG
>JAEMQD010000142.1 GCA_022759035.1 Thiotrichales bacterium | reverse complement strand
GGAGATACGTCTTAATTTCAACTTCATTGACCAGTAGGCGAGAAGTCCCTGTATTACTTCGCATTAAAAAAACTCCTTTATGGGCTGGGCTTGTTTTTTTTGCCTTGAACAAGTCACGCATGCTTCGCCAACGCGCCACCTTGTGTTCATTGTAGTGAAAGTCGTCTAGTAGCGTGACCTTTTTTAACACAGCTTTATTTGGGAGTCGTTGAAGTTGCGTGTTGAACAGTATGTGATAAGCGTTAAGCTGTTCGGTAAGAGCCAGGTTAATTCCGTGAGCAGTGCCTAACTGTTGGGCTAAATAATTAAGCGGTATATGATCGAAAATAGCATGTCCAAAAAACTTAGCACCTAACCAAGTTTGACTGATGACAACAGGTTGTTCAATAGTAATGGCTGGTTGAATGTTAAACCATTCTTTTTGTGTTCTTTGAATGCCATATTTATGGCGCTTACCGTAAATATCACCATTGCAGAGCAGTAAATTGGTTAATTCATAGGCTAAGGTTGGTTGGTGAACATATCGATGAGCTTGCATACGACGAATTTCACCTTCGATGCTTCCACCTAATCCAACTCCCGTAATTCGATTTAATTCTTCGGGCAAATAAATGGCATTTGGGTGGTCGAACCAATTGCCTGGATGAATGACATCACGTGATTCAGCAATGTCGGCAAGTGTTAAGCTACCAAAAAGTTTACGCTGTGCTTTATGCCAGTATTCAGAAAAAACAGGGTGTCGCATTTGGTTGCGTTACTGCATTTGATTAAGTAAATTTTTAATGCTGTTTAGGTCGGCTTTAAACCCACCGTCGCATACGTGACAAACATGGAAAGCAGAACGAATATTCAATAAATCACATTTTTCTTTAAACACACCCGAAAAATGCATCGGTGGTTGGAGTATTAACATGCTACCGCCTTCTCTTAGTCCTAAGAAACCGTGAATTAACTGACTCCCCTCGACACCAATCACTCGTTCGACATTAGCTACAGCATCAATAACCTGGCTAAGATGAGATTCGCCTGGATTAATGCATAAAAAACCTTGTGTGCTTAAGTAGTCAGCAACTTCTTGTTCGTTTACCAGTAGTCTGGCTGCACCCGTATGGCCTCGCATTAAAAACACCCCTTGATGTTTGGGTGTTTGCTTATGCTGGGTTAGTGTTTTTCTTAATTCTTTCCAACGCACAACCTTGTGTTCATTGTAGTGAAAGTCGTCAAATAAGGTGACTTGTTTTAATAGGCTTTTTTCGGGTAGTTGTTGCTGACGCACTTGAAAAAGCTTGGCGTACTCCTGTTGCTGTTCGGTTAGGTTAATAGAGATACCATAAGCATTACCGATCGTTTGCGCTAACAGATTCAGTGGAATATCGTCTGATATGAAATGACCGAAAAATTGTGATCCTAACCAAGTTTGACTGACAATAACTGGTTGTTCAACAACTTCTGCGGCTTGTAGATTTAGCCACTCTTGACGCTTGCGCTTAATGCCATATTTGAATCGTTTACCGTAAATATCTCCATTACAAGCCAATAGGTTGCTTGTGTGATAAGCAATGCTGGCTTGATGAAACTGACGATGCGCCTGCATGCGTTTCAGTTCACCTTCGATGCTTCCACCTAATCCAACTCCCGTAATTCGATTTAATTCTTCGGGCAAATAAATGGCATTTGGGTGGTCGAACCAATTGCCTGGATGAATGACATCACGTGATTCAGCAATGTCGGCAAGTGTTAAGCTACCAAAAAGTTTACGCTGTGCTTTATGCCAGTATTCTGAAAAAGGAGCGGCTGTTTGCATTAAGGATAATCTCTATTAAGTTGCGCTAAGGCACAGCGTAACGCGTCGTAAAAGCTGAGTTGTTGCCGATAAAGCTGTTCTGATGTTGTTAGTGCTGCGTTATTCAGTCGCGTTAATAAGGCTGGGTCGTTCAATAACTGATTAATGGATTGTTGAAGTGAATCGACATCGTCAACTGAGTAGAGCAGCCCATTAACTTGATCGTCAATGAGGTAGGGAAAAGGGCCAAAGTTGGGCGCAATAACCGTTCTTCCTAACGCAAAGGCTTCCATTGCAGACATGCATCGTCCTTCGGGGAAGTTACTTTGTGTTGGTGTGACAATAAAGCTGGCTTGCTTAATCATCTGATCTATTGCTTCATGGGGCAGTGGGCCAAGCAGCTTAACGTCTGCGGGGAGTTTCATCTGCTGTAGTTCATTAAGTAAACTGCCGTCACCAACCAGCCATAATTCTGTTCCATTGGGTTTTTGTTCTATCTGATTGAAGGCATTAAGTAAATCTAAAACACCTTTGTTAACTTCTAATCGGCCTAAGTAAACAACTAGAGGATGAGATAGGGTTTGTTCATGAGATTTTACGGGGGTAGGCCAAGTATCAAACTGATGCACTTTGCTAACAGATGCGCCAAGAGAGGTAACTTGTTGTTCTAAAAAAGGACCATGTACGATAATTTGATCGGCAAAGCTGATAAGTAATTTGTTAGCCCAACGATTGAATCGGGAAACACTGGGAAGATTAATGGCATTATGACAGAGGTAAACCAGTTTAGCTCGCGTCAGCACCGCAGAAAGCAGTACAAAAAAAACAAATATGCCATCAAATCCACATAAAATTGTGTCAGGTTTAAAGCGGAGGGTGTCTTTTAGGTAATGGTAACCGCCAATAAGTTGTTGATAGGCTTTTTTAATTGGATTACCTTTGGTGCGTATGGCATAACAACGCGCGTCGATATTCGCTTGTTCAAGTTTTTGGTCGTCATTGCCAAAACTAACCAAACGCAGTTGGCTGGTTGTTTCTGTTGCAATTGAACGCGCAGCCAAAAAGAATTGATCTGGCCCTGTCGTTGGAAGCTTACCTTGGTAGTTGGCTAATTTATCCAGCTCCGTGACAACATTGCCACCTTTAATGTAGAGGAGTTTTTTCATTCTTGATAGACATCAACATATTGGGAAATTAATTGTTTTTGCAGAACTAATTGACCATCCAAAAAGTAGCTTTCAGCAAATAAGGTAAGCAATGAGGGTGGTAGGGCTTCGGGTATAACATGACTTTGAATACCAATTTTTTTTAGTATATGTTCAAAAACCTTAAAAACAATTCCTAAACGACTGGTCAATTGAAGTTGCCGACGACTGATACGTTTGACTGGTGTATAACCCAAATTAACCGCTTTCTTAATAAAGTAGCCATTCCATCTAGGCGCATCTGGCGAAGCAAGATTAAATACGGCTATTGATTGATTCAATGAATAATTCAACGCATTAAGAGCAGCTTTAGCCACATCAGTTACATGTACAAGATTTGACCAGCCATCTCCTTGTGCGCCTAAGTCACCGAGTTTGCCTTGTTTCAGCCATGTTTCTATACGTGTATTCCAAAGTCGGCTGTCTTTGCCATTGACACAGCCAGGTCTTAAAATAACCAGTTCGCCGCCTTTATCCGAATAGGTTTTCAATATTTTTTCAGCTTCAATTTTAGCGTGACCATACCAGTTAAGATTGTCGATAAGTGGGCTGTTTTCTGTAATGATGCCAGTTTGATGTCCATAAACAGACATGCTACTTAAATGAATAATGCGTGGTGGTTTTGCTTGAGTGGAGCAAGCGGCTAGTAAATTATTGGCATTGTTTATGATGGTTTTTTCACTGCCAGTAATACAATTAATAACAGCATCAATACCATCTAAGGCTTTAATTAAATCGTTCAGATTAGTGCTACTGACCTTTTTACAAGCTAAGTCGTGTTGTGTTTTTCCGCTGCGGCTGCCAATAATACAAGTTAACTGAGTGTAGTCACGACTCAGTGTTACAATTTCACTACCAATAAAACCATTTGCTCCAAGAATTAAGACATTCATACTGAAGCCTCTTTTAAATGTTTAGCTAAACGAAGCGCCATTGCCGTAATGGTTAGGGTGGGATTGGCTTGGCTAGAAGTTGGAAAGACAGCACTGCTAGCGATATAAAGGTTATTAACACCAAAGACTTTACAATTCGTATCTACCACACCCGTAGTTGGATGCTCAGACATACGCGTTGTGCCTATATGATGCCCACCGTAAGCACCAAAACGCATCAACTCTGTTTCAAATGTGGTTTCATCGAATGTAAATTCGCCAATGCCACTGGTTTTAATGTCATCTGCCATTTTATGCGGGCTACTTCTAACCATTTCGATATCGTTTGTGGTGTACTGCCAATCAATAAGTACTTTAGGTACACCTAAACTGTCTTTTTCATCACTGAGTAAAATGCGACTGTTAGGGTTCGGTATTTGCTCTGCATGGACTTCAAGACTGAATAAGTTTGTTTTGTTGCGTAAAATAACAGAAGGAAATTTTCGTTCTGCTAGTGTGCGTTTGTTTAGCCAGTGCCATAAAAAAGCTAAGGTATCTATGGGGTCTAAAAGGATATTGCGGAAATGTTTAAGATAATCTATCAACCCGCGAGAGCTACCATCTTTCAAGCGCGTGGCATATTCATAACTGATAAAGTTTTTAGCAATAAACAAACCCGATAAAATACCACTTCGATGACGTGGGTCGGTTATTTTAGGGAAGTGCAAACGAGCAACCATATTGGTTACTTTTAGTTGAGCTTGCGTTTCTGGGCTTAACTGCAGGCGACGGCGACAATAAATACCTTCGGGAGATATCTCATATCCGTGGCGAACCTGTTTGGTATCACCATTAATGGTAAGGTTTCCAACATTGCCAGCAATGTGACACATATAGTAACGCCCAACCAAATCGTGCTGATTACCAATACCCTTTGGTTGAATATTATTAGAGGCTAATAATAAGCGAGCTATTTCAATACCGCCCATTGCCAAGACAAAACGCTTTCCTTTAATAGTTAATGTTTTGCCCTTTAGGGTTTTTATCACTAAATATTCAACTGATTCTCCATTAGGGCTTAACTCTATATGAGTCAGGTTAGCATGCTGGAGAACATGAATATTTTCACTTTTTGCAAAGCGATGGACATAGCGTTTGCCTAAATCTGTTGGGCATGAAAATCTTTCTAAGCCATCTGTTAGCAGCGTTTCGCTTTTAAATCCTGCAAATAGGGGAGGCGTATTTGACGCTAAAGCTTCATGATCTCGGTAGCGATATTCTCCTGCTTCTAAATAGGCATTAGCTTTAGGATAGTAGGGTAGTAATTGATTGATTCCAATCGGCCAACCACTGTAGGGTAAGTAGTCACGTTGTGCAAAATCAATGTCATCGAATGGCATGCAACGACCGCCCCAAAGTGTTGTTGATCCACCCCACATACGAATACGAAATGTGTCGGCTGGGTTGTGAAGCTTTGTATCACGAACTAGACCTTTGTATAGCGCCTGGGTTTCTTTTTCAGCTTTAAAGCTTCCAGCTTCAATAACTAAAACTGAAGTAGCGCTATGTTCAAATTCAAGTGCTAACGGAATCCCAGCAGCACCAGAACCGACAATAACAATATCTGCTGATAAGATAGATTCACTGAGTGTATTAGCATCGTTTATCATGATTGTTTTTCCGATGAAGTGAGATTTCGCGCCGTATAGCCAAATACGTTTAAATGTTCGTGCGCTATTTGGTCAGAAAATGAATCGATAGAGTAGAGTCGATTAAACGCATCTAAGCCTGCTTTGGCAATATGAAGTCTTAATGGTTCATCTTGAATTAAACATTCTATTGCGTTAGTAATAGCGTTTATGTCGCCAGGTTTTACCAAAAAAGCATTTTCTAGATGAGTAAAATGGTGCGGAATTTCTCCCACTGGTGTTGCAATTACGGCAATTTCGTTAGCCAAAGCTTCTAAAATAACCAGCGGTAAACCTTCGTCGTAAGAAGGTAGGATGAGCGCATCACTTTCAGACATGAGTTTAGCCGCTTTATCTTGATCGGCCCAGCCTAAAAAAGCCACGTATTGATCGACTCCCAATGATTGTGCTAAATTTTGATAGTATGAAATATCGCCTGAACCGACAAAACGCATTGAAAAGTCATCTATTTTTTTAATGGTTGTCGATTTTGATAAAGCGTGTAGTATATCGGATACACCCTTGCGTTCACTCAAGTTACCCAAAAAGAGTAGATTAAATCCATTACGATGATGATTTTTGGTGTACTTAGCACTAGGAACTCCATTAATCACACTGACTATTTTTGTTGAATCAACACCTAATGTTTGTATAACGAATTGTCTGGCAGTATCACCTAACACAATCACTTCATCAGCTAATGAGAAAGTCCAGCGTGTTAAGTCTTGTAATGGTTTAGGTAGTTTGGCATAAAAGTGATGTAGTTGAGCGGCATGTAAATGGAGAATAACGGGCACACCAACCAGTTTGCACGACCAGATGATGCTCATCTTGCGAAATAGACTTAAGCGTTCTGCCATATTGACATGTACGCCAACCAACTTATTTTGAAAACCAAACCACAGAATCTTAATAATCGCTAATGTAACATAAAATAATGAGAAAAAAGGGTGGAGTTCTCCACGGGTATCTAAAGGTTTTAAAATAGCAGCATTGGCATGATTCAGGTTTTTTTCTTGATGCTGAATAAGGTAGTCAGCCACTTTAAACATACCACCACCCAATGGTGTCCAAGGACAGGCAATATAAATAAATTTCATTTGTGATAAATTTTCCATTGTTGGTTTAAACGATAGGTAATGGGTTGTTCTAGTAATTTAAATGAGATGATCCCAACGATAGTTGAAATAAGTAAACTCATGGTCATTGCTTCTAGTCCATTAATATTGCCTTACATAAAGCGATTGCACTTATTGTATGAATTCAGGGATAAGTTAGCAACTGATAGTGATATGATAAAACCAGATATCACAAAAAAAATATC
>JAEMQD010000172.1 GCA_022759035.1 Thiotrichales bacterium | reverse complement strand
TCATGTGGTTGTGGTGACTGTCATGATACGACAGCCAACCCTCCTTATAAAGCGATTGCACTTATTTTATGAATTTGCGGGAAGATTCAATGTTATTGACTTATATACGTTGGTCTGGTTTCTTATCGGCCACTTTTTTGTGGCTATTGCCCAGTTTTCCATTCGTATCTCAGGCTGCAGATGGCGCTTACGTGGCCATTCAAGCTAATCAGATCAACGTCTCTGCTAGTGAGCGCCCTGGTATAGCACCTTATCAAGTTAGCTTTGACACTGCGCACACGTTAAATGCTGCTTTGTTGGTGGGTTATAAATGGTCTTTAGCACCACAATGGCAGTTGTCGGCTGAGTTGTTGTGGCAACCCAATGGTCATCGTTATACCACTGATGTTAGTCATACACAGCTTGGTAATGCACTGGTTGGACAAGCGCGTGGCGATATATCCGCTGCTAGGGCGCTGTCTTTGCATTTGGGCTATGTGTTGGCGAATCAAGACCAGATTTATGCCAAACTCATGCGCGGTAGTTATGATTGGAAAGTCAACACGCGCGTACTGTTTCCACAAGTGTCGCAAACGCAAACTTCGGGCAATGAGTTATACACTGCATTGGGTGCTGGTTATCAAATGCAGCTGAATTCAAATTGGTGGTTAAGTCCTGAAGTCTTGGCGTTTGTCGATACCGAAGCGGATAAAAATCCCTACTTCAAGTTCACAACTTATGAATTAGCCTTAAGTCTAGGATACAGTTTCTAATGTTGCAACGCTGGTGGTGGTTTGCGTTACTGTTGGTTAGCAGTATATGTTGCGCCACGCCAGCGAATGTTGCTGTGTGGAAAAATGCTCCCAACGATGCCACGCTAGCCCAAGCGATCAGTGCCGACCAGCAGGGGCTATTTAAAGCCAGCAGTGGTCAAGGCGTTTCAGCTGGCTACAATCGCCAGTCGCATTGGTTAAAAGTGGATGCGCCATCAGTTGAAGCTTATCCATACGGAGTCTACTTAACGGTTTACCCCAGTTATCTTGATTCGATTCAACTGTTTTATCAGAATAAAGCGGGTGAATGGCAACATCGTGAAGGGGGCGATCTTCTGCCTTTTTCGCAACGAGAGCTGGCTGATAATCGCTTTGTATTTCAGTTAAGCCCGAATGAGTTGGCAACAAACTCATCTCTTTATGTGCGTTTACAAACCACCAGTACCAGTTTAATGTTTATTGAGTGGGTAGATGCTAAAAGCTATGTGCATCAATCTCAACGCGGGTTTTGGTGGTTAGGGCTAGAATTGGGCGTATTGTTTACCCTGATTGTCGCTCAGTTGATGAGTGGCCAATGGCGTCGAGAGCGCTTGTTTCGCTACTATGTATTCTACCTAGTGGTGCTTTGGTTTACCTTGCTGGCACAGCATGGCTTATTGATTTGGTTAATGCCAGACTTACTTCCAAGCTGGTTGGCACATCATGCTACCTCATTCTCAGCTTTAGCACATATGTTGGCTATCACCTTATTTTATCAGCAAGTGCTGTCTATTCATCGGCAGACGACGCCTTGGTTAAATGGCGCTACTTGGACGATGTTCGCTTTGCTTGGCTTAGGATTCATCTCGATATTTGTTGGTTTTTATGTCGATGTGATTGGATTCATCTTATTAGTGTCTATGCTGTTGTGGATCGGCTTTTTTCAGCGCTCTTGGTCATTGATGCAACAAGAGCATAATGTCAACCAACGTCGAGAACAGCAAGTATTAATGGCGGCGACGCTGTTTGCCTATTTCGGCAATCTATTATTGGTGGGTAGTGTATTGGGTTGGCTTCCCGTTGCTGATTGGTTGATTTATGCCGTGAATGTCACGCTGATTGTTATGGTGTTGTCTTTTCAGTGGATTATTTCGCATCGAGTACGATTGTTGGCGCTACAAAAACAACAAGTTGAACTGACAGCGCGTGAAACGACCTTGCGCCTAGAACAAACCTTGTTAGCGAAGGAACAACAATCTCGATTGATGTCGATGCTCAACCACGAACTGAAAAACCCTTTGGCGGTTATTAAGATGGTGTTATCGGGGCGTGAATGCTCCGACAAGCAAAAAGGCTTTGCCCTGGTGGCAGTGCAAGATATGAATCGTATTTTGGAACGCTGTAATTATTCGGAACGCTTGGATGACCGCTCATTGAATCCTGTATTTCAGCCATTTAACCTGTTGCAATCATTGCCCTTTTGGTTGACTGCTTATGGCAATAATCTACAGCTCAGTTTACCCGTAACCTCAGAATTGAAACTCTATTCGGATGAGGAGCTGTTACGCGTGATGGTCATCAACTTGGTCGATAACGCATTTAAGTATGGCGATCAGCAACAACCGATACAAGTGACTTTGAGTCAAAGCAATCCGGCTGAAGATCATCGCGTTTGGCGCTTAGCTGTGGGTAATGCGGTTGGGCGTTTTGGTGCGCCAAATCCAGAGAGTTTGTTTGTAAAATATTATCGTGCCGAATCCACCCGAGGGGTTCAGGGTACAGGATTGGGGCTTTATTTGGTGAAAACCCTGGCGGATGCCTTATCCGTAACTGTGAACCATCGTTTCGTCAATGGTTGGGTGTGGTTTGAGCTAGAAGGAAGGGTGTATGAGCAATAAACAGGCGTTATCGGTATTGTTGATTGAAGATCATGATGCCCTGCGTGAATTGATTGAAGCCTGCATTAGCGAGGCGGGTTACCAGGTGATGGCGTTGGATTGCGCCGAAGCCTTGTCGGAAGTGCGACAACACCATTGGTTTGCCGCGCTGATCGACATTAATTTATTGGGTGAAGATGGGTTGAGCGTGGCCAAACGTCTGCGTATGACGCATCCTAATTTACGCATTGCCATGCTGACAGCGCGTAATTCGCTAACTGATCGTGTTATGGCTTATGAACTGGGTGCGGATATTTTCTTAAATAAACCTTTTGAACCGAACGAAGTGCTGGCGATTTTAGCCAACTGGTCAAAGCGCAGTTTGGATACAGGCGAGCATAAATTAGTCTATCGACTAGATATGGAAGGTTTATCGCTATCTTACGGTGAAGCTGTTTGCGAAGTTTCACGCACCGAAGCGCAGATTTTACGTCATTTAGCCCTAGCACCCGATCGTCAATTGGCTTATTGGCAACTACTTGAGTTGTTGAACTGGGAATTCAATAATGAAAACTTACATCGATTAATGAATAAAATGTATCGATTGCGCAAAAAATTAGCGCCACTAACAGGTGATGTGCATACTGTAAAATCGATACGTAATGAAGGTTATAACCTAAAGATTTCATTGGTTGTTTTTTAATCAATAGCCTAGCCATTTTTCGGCGGATTGCCGCCTGCGCGTAAATGACGGTGCTTAGGCGTGTTTTTTTAACATCTTTCCCCCCCCCTTATTTTGTGAGAAATGGTGAAAAAACTATTTTTCACTTTGTTAGTATGCGTTCAATATTCCTATAGATGTTTATTTAAGCTAGGTAAAAGGTCTGTTTTTAGCGTTTTTTTACCCACACGCACGGGCAGTTAATTCTAGGAAATTCATGTTAGCTCAACTCAACCACTTTATTGCGCAACCCAGTCATGTCGAGGAATTATTATCGAACCTGACCACTTGCTCGACTGAACAACAAGTCGCGGCGCGTAATTATCTGTACAACCATCAAGCCGATTTTGTTAGCAGTGCGCCCGTGCATTATGTTTGGGGCAAATTAGAGCAGATGCTGGGTATGCCCGATGCTGCGATTCAGTGCTTTCATAACGCCTTAGCGGTCGATGCACAGCACAGCGAGAGTTTGCGTGAGTTGGGTTTTATGCTCAATGCCCAAGGTCAGGCAGAACAAGCATTCAGCTATTTTGAACGCATTGTTCAACACAACCCGAATGACTGGATGGCTTGGAATGATGGCGGCTGCACTTTGCGAACGCTTAACCAGCGCGAAGCGGCTTTGTTTTGGATGAAGCAGGCTTTTGCCGCCTGCCCACAACAAGCCAGTTTAGCCGCCAATAGCGCTTTATTAGCTTACGAGCTGAACGATTACGCTCTGGCACAAGACTGGTTAGATACCGCTTTAGCCTTAGATGCACACAATGCCGAAGCCTTGCACACACAGGCCATGCTGTTTGCCAGCACCGAGCGATTTGATGAAGCCAGAACCTATGAATATAGGGCCTTAGCGTCGAATTTGGACTATCCACAAGTGAGACTCAGCTTAGCGTTATTAGACTTAACACAAGGCAATTGGTTAACAGGTTTTGCAGGCTACGAATATCGTTGGGTGGGATCTGATAAGGCAGGCACGCAGACCATGCCTAGCATCGGTCGTCCACAATGGCGCGGACAGGCGGTGTATGAAGGATCAACCATTGCTATTTTGTCAGAACAAGGCTTTGGTGACATAGTGCAAATGGCGCAGTTGATTCCGTTATTGTCTGAACCTTTTCACCGTATTATTTGGCAAGTGCCGTCTGCTATGTATCGATTGATGTATCACAGTGTTAACAATGAGCAAATACAGGTGGTGCAACAAGATGCACCACTGAATCGCACGCGCATTGATTTTGAATTACCCATGATGAGCCTTCCTTTTGCGCTAGGCTTAACACTCGACAACTTTTCTGCCTTGCCAAATTACCTCTCTGTTCCCAATGAACTCAGTCAGCACTTTGCCGCCAAGTTAGCCAATATTCACGGTTTAAAAGTGGGTTTGGCATGGACAGGTAAGCCCAGCCTGGCTAAGCAAGCCTTAAGACGCGTGCCGACAGAACTGCTATCGTTATTGATCACGCCAGGTGTAACTTTTGTTAGCCTGCAAAAGTTTGATGCGCAACACGAGATTGAAACGCCCAATTTAGCGCCTTTCGTCGATTTAATGACTGAATGCCAAGATTTTATGGATACCGCCGCGCTCATTCAACAACTCGACTTGGTGATTAGTGTGGATACGGTGATTGTTCACCTAGCCGCTGCACTAGGCAAGCCAACATGGTTGCTCAATCGCTTTGGTAGCGAATGGCGTTGGATGCATCAACGCAGCGACAGCCCTTGGTATCCCAGTTTAACCATTTATAACCAAACCACTTTTAATGATTGGACGGGCGTATTAACGCAAGTTCAGTCCGACCTTATTCAATTTTCGCCCGTGCAGGAGTCTTGCCATGTATAACCACGCTAGTATGAACAAAGTTTATCGTATTGTCTGGAACGCCACCTTAGGGGTGTGGCAAGCGGTAAGTGAAATTGGCAAGGGCGCAGGCAAAGGCACGAGCGACAGCCGTAAAAAGCGTCATGCCTCTGCCTTAGCGGGAGCGGTATTTTTAATTTCGACCCAAGTGTATGCCAATAGCCTACCGCAAAACGGGACAGTCACGTTGGGTAGTGGTAGCATCAGTCAGCCCAATGCCAGCACGCTGAATATCACGCAAAGCACGCAAAAAATGGCGATTGATTGGCAGTCGTTCAGTGTCGGACAAGGCAATAGCGTCAACTTTATTCAGCCAAGTGCCAGTGCCATTGCGCTGAACCGCGTGGTGGGTAGCGATGTGTCGAGCATACAAGGCGCGATTAACGCTAATGGTCAGGTGTTTTTGATTAACCCAAATGGTGTCTTATTTAGCACCACGGCACAGGTGAATGTCGGTGGGCTGGTTGCTTCTACGCGTAATCTCAGCAATGACAATTTTGCTGCGGGCAATTATCGTTTTGAAGGCACGAACAGTAACGCCATTATTAACCAAGGCAATATTAAAACTGCCGATGGTGGTTACGTGGTGATGATTGCCGCAAAAATTGACAACATGGGTAGTATCACAGCGAAACAAGGCTTGGTGGGCATGGCTTCGGGCGACAGTGTAACGCTCGATATGGGCGGCCCTGTCAAGTTGAAAGTGAATGTAGGCACACTGAATAGTCTTATCAGCAATGGTGGTGTGATTAGCGCCGACGCAGGGCATATTTTATTGTCTGCCAAAGCCGCAGGCGATTTAGCCGCCAGCGTCATTAACAACACAGGTATTATCGAAGCAAAAAGCCTAACCACAACAGCGACAGGCAACATTGAACTACAAGGTGATTTGGTTAGTCATACAGGCACACTCGATGCCAGCGCAGCGCAAGGTGTAGGCGGTAACATTAGCATCAATGCGGGTTTGCTGATTGATGCTGGTAAAACCAACGTCAGCGCTAGTCAAGACGGTGGTACGATTAGCCAAAACGCGCATGACATTCAACAAGCCAGTAGCGCGCAACTGAATGCCGATGGTGGCACAGGCAAAGGCGGTAAGATTGTCATTACAGGTGGCGATTCCACGGGTGGACAGGCTTATTTATCGGGCAAGATGAGTGCGAAAGCTACGCAAGGTGGTCAAATTTACACTACGGCTAACAGCCTTACACTCGCAGGCGCAAGTCTAGACACCAGTGGTACTAACCAAGCGGGCGAACAGCTTATTGGCGGTGGCTGGCAAGGCAAGGACACGCGTTTAACGAATGCACAAACCACCAATGTTAGTAATACCAGCAGCCTAAGCAACCAAGGCGCAGACGGCACAGTGGTGGTATGGTCGGATAATCAAACCACCTTTAACGCTAGCATTAACGCCACAGGTTCGGCGGTTGAAGTGTCGGGTAAAGAAAACCTTAGTGCTTATATTGGCAATATTAAAGCGAAAAATTTATTGCTCGACCCGAAAAATATTGAGATTAAAGCGGTGCCTGCGGGTCTAAATGTCACAACCATTGCTAACCCCAATAATACGGCTGGAGATGCTTTTGGTACATTGGTCACCCCACTCAGCAATGGCAATTTGGTCATTACTGCGCCTTCTAGCACTTTGATTAACGGTAATACATCGGTAACTAACGTCGGTCGGGTGTATTTATACAAAACTGACGGCACGCTTATTTCGACGCTTTCGGGTAGCACTGCCAATGACTCCGTGGGTAACAGTGGCGTAACCACACTCAGTAATGGCAATTAT
>JAEMQD010000139.1:1678-7011 GCA_022759035.1 Thiotrichales bacterium | reverse complement strand
ACATCAATCCAGATTTCTTGCGGGTTTTTGATGGTATCTGCCAGCAGTAGTAGGTATTGCTCACGTCCGTTTTTCTGGATTTTAAGCTCGCCATTGGATCGGTTGATAAACAGTTCTTTGCTGATGGGTAGCAGATTGCCGATGGCATCTTGAAAATACACAACCTCGTTAGGTTGGGCATTGAACTCTGCCATAAATGCGGTTAAATAAGCGGTGTCGGTTAGTCCTTGCGCCATGATTTTTTCAGGCGCGTAGCTCTGCTTTGGTAAGTCTCTGGCTGGTACTCGCGGGATCAGGTTGAGCTTTTCAATAAAGTATGACTTCCACGGATTGCATGGGTCGTCAATGCTATTACAGGCTTTGTTGTTGGGTGTGGCTGCTGGTTTGATGGCATGGCCTTGATAGTAGGCTTTGCCTGGATTGTAGGCAAAGCCAGGATCAATGCCTTCTGGGGTTTGTACCAGTCTTGGGGTTGCGCCACGAACGCCAACCAGCTTTTCCTGCATGATAATTTCTGGTGCTTGGTCTGGTTCTGTTTTGCCCATGCGCTCCAATGCGCTTTGTGTCATGCTGTAAACACGGCATTTGCAGCCCCATCCGTTGGGCGGATAGTGGGTATTCCACCAGGGGTCATCGGCAGATAGAACCAGTCCACTCCAACTGAGATGGTCTGGGCGTGCATTTTCGGTGCGCAGGCTGTGCTTGTATCGCCAGTAGGGGTTGGTGCGTTTAATCGATTGCAGTTGTTGGTAGCGTCCTGCGGCATACGCCATATCTAGGTTGGTTTCATAAATGACACGGGTGCGCCAGTTGCGCCCACCGTTGTAGTCCCAGCCGTATTTGGCAACGATGGCGTCAAAGTCTTTGCGGAAAGTTTCAAGCGTGGAACCTTTGAGCGCTTTCATGATGGCGGTTTGAAAGTCGGCAAGCATGTCATCACGCATGGCTCCTGCCACGACAAAAGCGGCATCGTGTTGTTGTTGCCAAATATCTGTCCATGAGGCGGTTGGTAGGCGTAGCTTTTGTTTGAAAAAGTCGATGGCTTCGTCAAAGTCTAGCTTAAATGGGTTGATGTCAGCCATTGATTGCCTCGTCGATGATGTCGGTTCGTCCTACCAGTTCGGCTAAGGTCATGGCTTTGGCGAGCATGTCGGCTTGCTGGCTGATGTCTTGTTGTGCCATTTGCAGTAGCTTAACTTGTAGGTCTTCAAAGTCAGTGGCGGTGTTAACCAGTTCACGAATTTGGTCGATAAAACTGGTTTGCAGTGGATTCATGATGGTTTGTAGGCGTTCCAAAATATGCGTGGTGGCTGTTGGTTCTGGTGCTTGCTCACTATTGATGGCTTTGCTTTGACAGCCGCAACCGCAGCTTTGCGAATGCGCCGATGTGGTCGCTTTTTGACCGTTGGTGGCGGTTTGTAGGGGTTGTTGTCCGAGGATGATTTCGTCGGGTTTTGGGTCGGATAGTCCGAATTTGTCGCGCACTTCGGATTCTGATACTCGTAAGCCAAGTGGTACCAGTACGGATAGGTTTTTTGCTAGTGATTCTAGGTCGGCTGAGTCTTGCTTACGAATCGTTAGTTGCGGGTAATTTTCTTGTACGCCGTAATTTAGGTCGATGTAAGGTTTAATTAGATCGCGGTTGATGGTGTTGGCAAGCTCGAAGGCGTCGCTGTCTCGTATGTCTTCGCGCACTTCTTGTTGGGCTTTGTCATTGCCGAGTTTGCCAGTTGTTCCTTCTGTTGTGGCTGTTTGACCGAGAATGGCTTTGGAGAGTTGCTTGTCTAACCATTCGGCGAGGTTTTTGAATAGGTCGCCATTGCTGGTGGCGTTGACGAGGTTTTGAAATTCAATCTGCATGGATTCTGGGATGACGGCGGCGGCATCTGTGCCGAGACTGAATACTGCACGTTTTAAGGTGGCGATATCGTCTTTATTGGCACCTGAGCCATATTTACCAAGGCGCATGGGCACGCCGTAAATTTCGGCAAAGGTGAGCCAATCTTTGATGGTGTAGGCTTTGCACATGTAGCTGATGGCGGCAAGGCGCGCTAGTCCGCCACGAATGGGGATGCCTGTTTTTAGGCGTGGTGTATGGATGATGAATTTGTAGGCTGGCATGGCAATGCCGAACATGTCTTTTTCATCGCGGATGCGCAATTCGTTCGGGTTGTTTTGAGCATAGATGAAATAACGCGGATCACGCCAGTGGTAGTGTTTTGGTGTCCATTTACTAGCGGTGGTTTGCCATTCGATTTCGGCAACGGAGTAGCCTTTGCCTAAGCCGTCGAGCAAGTCATGTAGTAAGAATTGAAAGTCTGGCTTTTTGATGAGCTGGCGGATATCGTCGGCAAGTTGTACGTCTCGTTTGTCGTCAGTGGCGGCTTCGACGGTAATTGGTAGCGTCATGACTGCACGTTTACGCACGCCTAATACGCCTGCATAGTGTAGGTCGCGCTCTTCCATGTCCTCGGCAAGCGTTAGATAGTCATGGCTGTTGCCCATGGCGGCATCGCGTAAGATGGCTGCCATACGGGCTGGCGTTAGTCCTGCGCTGATGCCGCTTTCAAACCATGCTTGGCGCAAGCCGAATACGCTGGGTGCGGCATGCTCTGTGGTCAATTCTTCGGTTTGGATGGGGTTGCCTTGTGGGTCAACGAGTTTGAGTTTCATAATAAATCGCGTCCTCTGAATCCTAGGTTAATGTCGGAGTCGTCTTTGTAGTCGGTAGCTTTGACGGGCTGGTAAGCGTATTCGCTGTAGTCCATTTGGCTGGCAACGTAAGCCAGTGCAATGGCAATGGCAGCATCGCCGTGGCGTTGTTTTGCTTCATCTGTTTTGCCGTCGGGGATTTTGGGGATGCCGTTAATCACTTGAATGGCGCGTATGTCGGATAGCACATCGGCATCACGAGGGATGCGAATGGTGTCGTCTTCAAACGCGGCTTTGAGTTTGGGCATGTTGGATAGGTACCAGCTTTGTGAGAGCATGACTTCTTCAATGCGCCCTGAGCCGTATTTGAATTTGGCTTGTTCGGCAAGGTATTGACCGTTGCCACGGGCATCGAGCTTGCCGCCGATTAAGCGAGGTAAGCGATCGGCGATGTAGAACAGGATTTGTTCTTGGTTTTTGAATGGTAGGTTTTTGAGTTCGACTAAAAACGGCACTGTCCTAACAAGGTTTTGTTCGATGGTTACGGGAGCAATAACGGTTAAGTCACCGCTACGGGCAAAGTCTTCACCAAAGGCGTGCATAAGCTCTGATGGTAGCTTGAGCAAGTGTGGTAATAGGGTTTCTTTGCACCAGTCGTCAATTTCGGGCATTCGGATATGCTCTGGCCAGGTGTTGAATGCAGCCGTTCCTTCATAACGTATAACGGGCGCATCGACCATGCGGCTTTCAATGAGTAAGCGGTTGATGTAAGCTCCGCCGCCTTGTTTTGGGGTGCAGTAGTATTCTTCTTGCGCGTCTTCTGGCGTTGCGGTGTTTTTAAGTAGACCTGCTTTCCATTGCTCTTCAGCGGCTTGTGACCAGGTTTTACCTGATACTTGGCAGATGCGTTTGTATAAGCCTTGTTCGCAGGCGTCGTCTAGGGTGATGCGGTGGACTGAATAGTCTTTTTTACCTGCGCGGCTGTCGGTGATGAGTTCATTAAATAGGTTGTCAACGCCGTTGTGAGTGGAGATGATGCGCACTTTTGCGCCCCACATGGTGAGTGCCAGTGCGGCTTTGAGTACTTCGCTAAGTTTGTCGTGAAAGGCGGCTTCGTCGATGGTGACGTTGCCCTGACGACCGCGCATATTGGTTGGGTTGGAGCTTAACGCCTGAATCTTGAAACCACTGGTGAAGTAGATGGTAAAGGTGAGGATGTCTTTGTCTTCGTCTTTGAAAATATCCTCTGAAATTTGGCTGGCAGCTTTGTTAAATGCCTTAGCCCACATGGCACAAGCGTCGATGAACTCTACCGCCATTTCTTTGTTTGAGCCAACGTAAAAATGGTCGGTACCACCAGCGGTTTTATCGGCACTGGCGGCGAGTACGGCATCGGCGGCTTCTGCCCAAGTTAACCCTGTGCGACGTGATTTTTCACCAATTTTTAGCTGTGAAGTGTCGGCAATCCATGCTTTTTGATATGGCAGCAGGACTTCTTTTTCATCGTATTGATCGGTCATACCAAGATACCTAAGATGTCGCGTTTGATGGCGTCGATGGCGTTGGCTGATAAGCCTTGTTGTTTCATGCTGGCTTCGGCGGTGGTAGCGGCTTCTTCTAGGGCTTTGCGTCGCTCTTCTTCGCGGATTTGACGGGCATATTTTTTGGTATTAGTGCTGGCACGGCTGATTTCTGCAGCAGCTTTAGCGACCTTGGTAATGTCGTAGTCATCATCGGCATTGATGATCGTTTGATTGAGGATGGTGAAAAGCTTCTCTTGCGTTAAGCGCATGAGTGCTTCTGACATTGCATCCTCTTGATCGTCTAAACTGCCAACAATTGCTTTGGCTTGCTCGGTGGCGATTTTGAGGTTTTGCATGCGCTGTTCGAAGTCTTGACCATAGCGGTGAATGCTGCTTTTGCTGATGGCATAGCCTTGCTCTCGTAGGGTTTGCTCTAACACTTGATAGCCTGAGAAGTTGCCCTCGATGAGGGCTTGATCTAACCATGCTTTGACCGCTGGCGGTAGTGTATTGATGCTGCTGCGCTTGGACATGATTACACCTGACTTAATAGTGGGCGATTAATGCCTGGCTCGACATGAACGGTGTTTTCGACCACGTCGATACCGTGACGGGTGAGCTTGACAAACCAGTTATCGAGTGGGTCTTTTTCGATGATGACCAGATCACGTTTTTCTAAGTAGTCCACTTCTTGACGCACTTCTAAGTGGCTTAAATCTTGATAAGTCCCTTTGATGACGTTGTGCAATGTGCTGGTATTGATACCCATCGGACGGCTGAAGTTAGACAGAGACAGGATATGCCAGCGAATGGATTCACGGCGTTCTTTTGCCATCATGGCTGGGATGTTATTCATGCTTTAACTCCTGTATTCATATTGAATAGACGCTGTTGGTTGAGCAAGACGTTGTCGATTTTGACGTCAATGCCGCCGACGGTGCGAATAAAGTCTTCACGGCGGGTGTAGTCGCGTGGCAGTTCGGCTTTTAGCGCCATGATGTCTTTGTCTAGGCGGTGAATTTCGGTATTGGTGTTGTCGACTTTTTTGTTGATACCTTGTAGTTGGTCGTCGATGCCTTTAACGGAACGTAAGGCGAACCAGCCCAATAAGGCGAGTAGCATTTGGAAGCCAACCAGTAGCACCGTGCCGATATTGAT
>JAEMQD010000139.1:0-1578 GCA_022759035.1 Thiotrichales bacterium | reverse complement strand
TGTTGTTCAATCACGGTAATGAGTTGGTTGAGTTGGGCTTCGATGGCGGTGCATCTGAGGCTGTTGTCGATGTGGTTGGCAATAATGTCGGTGGTGCTGGGCGGTGCAATAAGTTGGCTGGGTACTGCGGCGGGTAGCATGGGGAGACGATCAAAGGTGATGGCGTCGTTGTACAGGCTGATGTCAGTGTCGCTAAGACAAGTAGCAGCATTAGGGTTGCTAGGTTTAAGCTTGGCATTGGCTTGATTCCTTTGTTGTAGGGTTTTGGCGGTGCTGGTTAGCTTGGCTTTGACTTGCTCTAACTCGGCGGCTGCGCTGTTGGCTTGCTGTTGCTGCGCTATGTACGCTTGAGCGGCGGCATTGATTTGCTCGGCAGCCAGTTGGTTTTGTTGGGCTTTTTCTTGCTCGTGTTGGCTGTTTAGCTCGCTAATGATTGCCCGATACTTGTTGGCTTGATAGCTGTATGTACCATAGGAAAACAGAATGGTGGATACCAGTGCAAAGATGACGCTATTCATGACACGCCCCTTGCCCCCAGCCTGATTGGACGTAAGCGGGTTCGTGACGGGTTAAGATGCGCTGTGGATAGTCGCGGTTTTCTTTGAAATTGGCGGCACTTCGACCTGAGTTGTATTTTTCGACACTGTCCCACCAGTAGCTGACGTCATCACCATTACGCTTGGTTAGGTTTTCATCTTTATATAACCAGCCTAAACCGCCGTTGTAGGCGGATAGGACTTTGGCAAAGTGGTTGCAGCTATTAGTGGCATTAGTGCGGTCAAATAGCCATTTGTCGTAGGTGACTAAGGCACGCAATGCCCAGGTTGGGTTGTGGGGTTGATTGTCACTAAGCGTATCGGGATAAGCACCTGCAATCCATTTAGCGGTTGACGGCATAAACTGTACGAGACCTTGCGCACCAACATTGCTTTTCGCATTGGGATTCCAGCCAGATTCTTGGTGAATTTGCGCGGCAAAGGTTGCGACGGGGGCATTGAGTCCCCAGGCGAAGTGAGATTGTTGGATGAGCTGGCGTTTGTATTGATTGGCATCGGCTGGGATGCCAGCGGCAAAGGCACTGGTAACCAAGGATAACAAACTACAGATGATCATCACCCCGACAAAACCCAGCAGTAGCTGGGCAATGGCTTTTTTGGGTGGGTTAAACGTCTTTTTCATGACTATGCACCCAAGGCTGCGCCGATCACACAAGCGGCAATAATGATCGCGCGGCGTAATGATGCGAGATTCATTTCGTTGGCGTTAAAGGTGTCGTCATATATTTTGTCGGGTCGTGCGTAGGGAAACAGACTGCGGTCGATCCAGTAACCAAGCCATGCGGCGGTGGTGATGAGTGATAGCTTGTACAGTGTTACTTGCAGTTGATGCGGGGCAACAAGGTAAATGGCTGCGGTGAGTGCTAGGCTGATTGCAAGCCATGACAACATGCGGGTGTTGATGATTGCTGCGTAAACAGCAGAAACGATACGTTTGAACATAAAAAAACCTCCTGTGGTTAGGAGGTAGTTTAGGGTTTAGGGGTGGGGATTTCTTTTAATGGGGTTTAGAAATGGGGTT
>JAEMQD010000156.1:1515-7257 GCA_022759035.1 Thiotrichales bacterium | reverse complement strand
CTAACGGAGAGCCCGTTAATAAGCTGCCTATTTTGACATGCTGTCCCGTGCCGGAAAATACAAAGTTGGTTCCAGTACTATCTGTTAAGCTGCCCATTACATCAGCACCTGCTGTACTACCAACATCTCCCGTTCCGACATTTAAACCCAACGTCGTTGCCGCTGTTGAACCAACACTAGTAAAATTAATACTCTGTGTTGAACCATAATCCCGAGTACTCATTTGAAAACGATTATTCGTAGCATCAAAAGTCACATTAACTGCATATCCTTTAGCTTTAAGATTAGTGTCATTGTTAATCGCAGTTTGCAACATATTTGCGACAGTAGTACGCGAGTAAGTCCCTTGTGTTAAGCTCAAAGTTGTTGATGCCGTGCCATTTAATGTGAGCGCAAACGTATTATTTGTACTATCTATCGTCATGGTATCTGTCGACAAACCAGAAGCAGTCGTTCCTAAATACAACGCTTGCTTAGCTGCTTGGGAAACATTAAGCTGATAAGTTCCTTCAACTGTTTTATCTGTTGCCGCTGTAAAACGTACTTGACTATCAGTTGGTACCGCTACTGCCGAAAATAAACGACTGACTGACGCTGGATCATTCGTCAACGCTGTCGCCAACTTTGTAGCATCGTAGCTAATCGTACCATCACGATTAGTCAAAATACCGACATCAGCTAGAGATTGCACTGTCCCTGTTGTTGTTCTAAAGTTTAGCATGTTACGCATTTCTGAGCGTGCATCTCGAAGCGCTGAGCTGCCCGCTAAAGCACCTTTAGTTGGATCTTTATCATCCTTTGTATAAGAACCCAAGTTTGTAATAATGCCAATCATCGCATTATAGTCATCGACCATTGATTTCACTTTATCTGCTAACCCACTAGTGTCCTGAGCAACAGTTAACGTTTTAGCTACACCTGGCGTCGCTTGATTTAAGTTCAGGGTAACACCGTCAATCACTCCCGCAACAGTATTAGTAGAACTTGTCATCGCTAAGCCATTAACGCTAAAACTAGCATCTTGTGCAGCAACGGTTGTTGTCAAATTATTAGAAGCAAATCTCGACAACCCTGACGTATCCGTGTTGTTCCCATCACTATCAGTTACAGATACAGTAATAGCGTTACTAGCACCTGGTTGCTGCGCAGACAACAATAATCTATAACCTGTACCATCATTTACAATAGAAGCATTAACAGGCAAGCCAGCGGCATTAATTGCACTTTTTAGACCAGACAATGAATTATTCGTCGCATCCACAGTAATCGCAGTCGAAACACCACCAACTGTCAAATTAAACGTACCCGTACCTAATGATGTTGTTTGTGAAGGAACAGCTACAGACGCGACACTATGCGCCTGAGCTAGTTGAGAAATCACAACACTATACGTACCAGCAGTTGGAGCACCGGTTATAGTTGCACCTAATACCGTCGCATCAGACGATACCGCACTAACCTTAGAAAAGGTACTTGCAGAACCTAAATCAGCTAAACCAACCTGCAACCCTTGGAAAGCTTTTTGTAAAGTCGTCATGCCCGCAAGCTGATTCGTATACTTCGTCTGCTGAGCTGTGTAATTAGCTTTTTGCGCTGCAATATCCGCATTAGCTAGCGTTGTTGAAATAGTATTAACGTCAAATCCGCCAATACCCAGCGAGCTCATTACGCTTGAACCAATCGCATTATTAACTGGGGTTGTTGCCATCGTCTCATCCTCCACTAGCTGTGCGCCAAGGTATTATATGTGTTAATAGCAATAGCGGCAGAAATTAGTAATACTTTAACAAATAAAGCAAACTTTATTCCATCATCCATAAATAACTACTACATTCGCACTGCAACGCCATGTTTATTCAAATAGGCTTTAGCGTCCTTGGGTGTTTGCTCTGTAAAATGAAACATGCTTGCAGCCGCAACCGCACTGGCACCAGAACACTGAATGGCCTCGCGCATATGTTCATAATTTCCGGCACCGCCCGAAGCAATAACTGGCACATTAACAGCCTCAACTACCGCCTTAATCAGTGATAGATCATAGCCAGAAAGCGTACCATCTCGATCAATTGACGTTAATAGAATTTCGCCTGCTCCAGCGTCAACCAATTTTTTCGCCCATTCAACAGGATGATGCGACGTTTTCACTTGACCACAATGACTATAACAATGCCAAACACCATCCTCTGCTCTCACATCAATACTACCCACGATACATTGCACGCCAAAACGAAGTGATGCCTGACGAAGCAAATCAATATCTTGATATGCAGCAGAATTAATACTCACTTTATCTGCGCCCGCTTGCAACAAAGCTTGGATTTTCGCCAAAGAACGCACCCCCCCTCCGACTGTTAACGGAACAGAACACAATGCCGCATAATCCGCCAACAACTCTAAATCTATCTCTGCTTGTTCTCCCGATGCTGCAATATCAAGCAAAATTAACTCATCTACTTCACGTAACGTATACACCTGAATAGCCGGCTGAACCGAACCTACCCGACGCCAACTATCAAATCCAACACCCTTTACTAACCCAAAGTCTTTCCATAACAAAGTAGGAATAACACGCGTTTTTAACATAATTATAGAACCACAAAATTCTCGAGTAATTTTCTTCCCTGCTTACCACTTTTTTCAGGATGAAATTGCACGCCCATGACATTGTCCTTCGCTATCACAGAGGTAAAAACAATATCATGCTCGGTTTGACCTATAATTGATTCAGTATGGGCCGTCTGCACAGCATAAGAATGTACAAAGTACCAGTCTGACTCCGACGCAACCCCCGCAAACAAATGGTGTGGCTGAGCATAGGCAACACTATTCCACCCCATATGCGGCAAACGTGCTTGACAACCCAAGTTTTGTAAATGCTGCACAGCTCCTTCAATATAACCTAGCCCAGCAGAGTCTCCTCCCTCGCAACCTTGCTGTAGCAACAACTGCATGCCCAAACAAATACCCAACAACGGTTTTTTCTGCCCAAGCACATGTTCTTGTAACGCATCAACCCAACCCATTTTTTTAAGTGAATTCATTGCTTGATTAAAAGAGCCAACACCAGGCAGAATAATTTTTTGTGCTTGAGAAAGCTCGCACGGTTCGTGCATTACAAAAGGCGATGCGCCCGCATCTTCTAAAGCACGACAAACAGAGGCGGTATTTGACATACCAATGTAAACAATACCAACGCGCATTGACAACTTCCTTAATCTGGTAAATTATCGTCATTCACTTTGGTTAAGTTACCGCGCTTATCTTTAATCAAAGCACCAGACATATCTCTCTTAAATATTTTCTTATTCGTAAAGCGATCACACACTCGAATAAACTCATCAACACTCATATCTAAAGGAGCCAAAATATCCGTCAACGGCTTATCCAGATAAGTCCATGGAAACTTACCATCATGCTTTTGAACAATTTTCAAACCATCAGCACGACTAATACGTCCACGACGAATATGTAAGCAAGCAATATCTGTTGCACGACCAAAACCAAACTTAAGAAATTTAAAATAATCGTGAATGCCTGTCTGATGATTGTCTAAGTTTTCATAGTTTACCATCGAACCTTCAACTGTTTTATCGAAAGAGGTGAAACCATGCGCTTGAGAAATAAGAGTATTCTGTAAACCGTCCCATGGTAAGTAATAGCCTAAAAATAGACCTGTAACGCCTACCTTAGCAAGGTCTTCATCATTCGGATATTGGTACGGAATCAAATCTTGCGTACGAATACCTTCAACGCCGATCATATCTGAAACACGCATACCCAATAAACCACCAAACTCTTCGAGCCAGCGTCGATTCAAAGTATTATTTTCTGCTGCCGCTGCCGGACCACCATATTCATTCTGCGAATTTTCACCCCAAATAATAAGCGGCACATTAAATTGCACAGCAGCTCGCACAGGGATAGTAAAAATACCTACATGCTCGGGCCATGAAATATCGCCAACCTGAGTTAAACCAATACGATTCAGCTTAGCTCGTATACGCGGATTGGGCGACATTTCAACATAATCAACCCCCATCCTCTTAATATTTTCAATATTTTTTCTACCAATTTCAGACAAATCACACGTGGTTGAAGTAACGCACAATGGATTCATGCCTAACTCAAGCATTCTAATTACCTGATAAGTGCTATCTTTTCCACCACTTACAGGTACAATACAATCCCAATTACTTCCTGATGTATTACGATATTTATCGAGAATGCGATCTAACTCACTGCGCCGTGCTGCCCAATTAATTTCTGCTCTATTTTCATAGCTACGACAGGCATGACAAACACCCTCCTCATCAAAATGTAGATCAGGCTTGGTACTTGGCATCAAACAATGCTTGCAATAAGTGAGCATAACAACACCTCTGGACATAGATTTTAGCGACTGGCACTATCTAAGAATATAGTGCCATGAAGAAAGCATTATGCTACGAAAGCATAAAAGATTCCATTATTTAAGTAACGAAAGTACATTCTGCTGCATCTGGTTGCTTTGTGACAACATGCTCATACCTGCCTGTTGCAACACTTGCGTACGCGCTAAGTTAGCTGATTCTCTTGCATAATCAGTATCCAGAATGCGACTACGCGAGGCTTTCATATTTTCCGTTACTGTTTGCAAGTTATTAATCGTACTATCTAAGCGATTCATTAACGCACCCCAGCGTGCTCGACTCGTCTGTACTGTCGACAACAAATCACTAATATCTGAAATCGCGGCAGAAGCATCACCTGCAGAACCAATCGATAATGCACCCAAAGACAAGGCAATGTCACTGATACTTAAATTCATATCCAACAAGCCAGAGCCAATCTTATTGACGGTTCCGCCTTCCCAGCCTACTTGGAACTTCGTACTATCCAAGCTTTGCAGAACTGGCACACCATTAAACTTAGTGACCTGACCAATCCGTGCGATCTCTTGCGTTAGCTGAGAAAACTCAGCATTCATATCCGCACGTTGAGCGTTCGTATAGGTGCCGTTCATTGACTGAATGCCTAACTCGCGCATACGCTGTAACATGTTTGTCACTTCGTCTACCGCACCATCCATGGTTTGTAGCATGCTCATGCCATCGTTAGCATTACGCACCGCAACATCTAAACCACGAATTTGTGAGGTCATATTGGTGACAACTGACATACCAGCTGCATCGTCCTTCGCTGTGTTAATTCGTAACCCAGACGTTAAACGTTCCATACTGATTGATTGACTACGACCACTTTTATCAAGTAAGCGTACGGCGTTCTCAGCGCCGAGATTTGTGTTGATTACCATTCCCATGATAATACTCCTTGTGTGTGTGTGATTTTGTACCTTAGGGTACTTTTTTGTTTTGCGGCAATGTTTCTCGCCGTCAATAGGGTTATCGACACTACACTGTGTTTCTTTAATGTTTTTTATCAATAAGCAACAAAAAAGATAAAAAAAAAGGCTACCAAAAGTAGCCTCAAACACACAAGAAATCGTTATAAACATTGTTATTATCTGTGCACGCTGAACGCGCACTTACACTAATAGCCTGCCTATGGCTCAATATAGCCTATTCGCGTGCAAAACAACCTGCCTACACTGAACAATAGACACGCTGCTCTATTTATCAGAGTAAAGAGCACACGACTTACTTTACTCTGATGATATTACAAAGACTTATTTAAGTAATGACAGTACGTTCTGCTGCATCTGGTTGCTTTGTGACAACATGCTCATACCTGCCTGTTGCAACA
>JAEMQD010000156.1:0-1505 GCA_022759035.1 Thiotrichales bacterium | reverse complement strand
TTCTGCTGCATCTGGTTGCTTTGTGACAACATGCTCATACCTGCCTGTTGCAACACTTGCGTACGCGCTAAGTTAGCTGATTCTCTTGCATAATCAGTATCCAGAATGCGACTACGCGAGGCTTTCATATTTTCCGTTACTGTTTGCAAGTTATTAATCGTACTATCTAAGCGATTCATTAACGCACCCCAGCGTGCTCGACTCGTCTGTACTGTCGACAACAAATCACTAATATCTGAAATCGCGGCAGAAGCATCACCTGCAGAACCAATCGATAATGCACCCAAAGACAAGGCAATGTCACTGATACTTAAATTCATATCCAACAAGCCAGAGCCAATCTTATTGACGGTTCCGCCTTCCCAGCCTACTTGGAACTTCGTACTATCCAAGCTTTGCAGAACTGGCACACCATTAAACTTAGTGACCTGACCAATCCGTGCGATCTCTTGCGTTAGCTGAGAAAACTCAGCATTCATATCCGCACGTTGAGCGTTCGTATAGGTGCCGTTCATTGACTGAATGCCTAACTCGCGCATACGCTGTAACATGTTTGTCACTTCGTCTACCGCACCATCCATGGTTTGTAGCATGCTCATGCCATCGTTAGCATTACGCACCGCAACATCTAAACCACGAATTTGTGAGGTCATATTGGTGACAACTGACATACCAGCTGCATCGTCCTTCGCTGTGTTAATTCGTAACCCAGACGTTAAACGTTCCATACTGATTGATTGACTACGACCACTTTTATCAAGTAAGCGTACGGCGTTCTCAGCGCCGAGATTTGTGTTGATTACCATTCCCATGATAATACTCCTTGTGTGTGTGTGATTTTGTACCTTAGGGTACTTTTTTGTTTTGCGGCAATGTTTCTCGCCGTCAATAGGGTTATCGACACTACACTGTGTTTCTTTAATGTTTTTTAAAAAAATTAAAGAAACACAAAAACCGCCGTAAGGCGGTATTTGTGTTCATCTTTCTATTTAAGCTTTACTGTTAAGTATCGCGCCAGAAGAACTAGTCGAACCCGTACTCGCAGATTTGTTTAAGAAATCGCTAATCTGCTGCGCACTAGCCAGAGCTTCCTTAGTCGGTATTTGGCGAATAACTTGTGATGTGTTCTCATCATAGATAGTCACTACCATACGACCAGAAGCATCATCTTTTTTAAATCGCAAGCTACTTTCATGTGCCGCCATCTGCTTATTCACATTATCCAAAGCTTGAGAAAGCTTTTTCGCCTGTTCCGCCTCGACTTCTGGCGGAACGGACAATGACGCAGACTCCGACTCCTGTTGCTGACCAAGCCGTGACTGCCCCAATTGAGACGTCGCATCGGCACGCACAACAGATGAAGGCGCAACCACTCTAGACGTGTTAACAGTGTTAATGCTTTGCATAACAACCTCCCAACTTTATAGTCCGGTATGCATAAACAACCTATCAACGCAACAGCGATAGCACATTCTGACTACTCTGATTACTCTGTGTAAGCATAG
>JAEMQD010000028.1 GCA_022759035.1 Thiotrichales bacterium | reverse complement strand
AAACCAACACTAAACAATAAAACCCACTTTATAAACACCACAACCTCCTTGGCAAACAATGGATTGTGCAACATCTTTTCTGTAAATTTTCAGGATTTCGTCCTAATAATCAATCGCTCATTTTCAAATAAATTGTAGTAGTTTCGATCCAATCTGACACAGGTGTTAGATCTCAGCTGATTGGATAAGTTACAATTACCTAAAAGCTCAGCACCTGATTGCAGGTTGCAAGACAGAGATCATAGCATTGTTAGCCTCAGATCAGGAGTAAAGCAGATGAATATTCACCCTAATGCCCGTACAACACCCAAGATTAGCGCTGAAATTAGGGCGTCTGGTTTATCCAGAAAACAAGCTATGGAAAAATACAATGTGTGCTTATTAGGCGAAAACTAACTTGTCCAGTTGAGTGAGGCGTTATGATGACGATTTTATCCTTAAGTGAGGAACATCGTTGTCGGGCAGACGAATCACCGCTCAACAAAGTCGCGAACTCTGGTTGGCGGACAAACTTCAGTCGTCGCAGTATGCAACGAAAGTTGCGCTAACAGCGCCCCACCTCTTGCGCTACCAACTCGCCTGATACTGAATCAAGCGCTGATTGGCTTGCGTGCCTGTGGGTAATAATTGCGCCCAATTCGGCAAAGGCTTATTCGTTGGGTTAATCACATGGCCAAGCACCGTCCAACCGCTTGCTGTGGCGCTTGCTTGCAGGTCGATTTGTGCTCCATCCAAGTTTCCCGTCACCTTCCACGTTGCTTTACCCGAAAATAATTCATTAGCTTGCCACTGCCAATCTAATTGTGCTGGCTGAGATGATAACAAACCGCTTTGAACTAGGCTATTTCCCGACCAAACACTACCTTGAGTATGACTAAACTGCACAGGCACAGGTAAGTTGGGAAGTTGTTGCACCACCCAACTGGCGGGCAATTGCACCAACATGAATATGACGGTTAAGCCGATGAAGGCAGATATCCATTTCCACATCACTCCTGCCCCCAAATCAATTGACCCGACACCAAACCCTGAGCGGGTTGGCTCAGCGTCATGCCCGACACCACCACACCTTGCTGTTCTAACTGAGCTAACCAAGTCAACAAGGCTTCTATGGGCGCTTGCTCGACCTTCGCACTGACTTTTTGACCGACCAGCCTGAGATTGGTCACCTTACCCGACAAGCCCGTTAAAGGTTGCGCTGCAATCTGTTGTAATAAGTCGTCCCCTTGTAAGCGTTTAGCACTACTGGCGGGCAAGTCCTGCACGATGCTTAACAACTGTTGGTGCTGCTGTTGCGCCTGCACGAAATTCTTTTCGACCGTTTGTTGCCAGTTCCAAACCGAAAAACCAACCCATAACAACACAAGTATCGCAATAACTAAAATACCTTGTTTGACCTGCTGTGGATTTTGCTGTCTGAGCCAAGCTTGTAAACGATTCATGGTTGATCTCCTTGAACGGTTAACACCAGTTGTTGTGTACCACGCCATTGCGCTTGCCAGCCCTCAATCACCAGAGGGCGTGACAGCACCGCATCCGTTAAGGAACTATTCCAGCTGAGTTCGATCCGCCCCGAGGACAACTGAATTTGGCTTACCGCAGGGGCGTTCACCAGTAAGGCATCGACACGCGATAAAGCCAACAGTGGCGAGGTTTGCAGTTGTGCTTGCACCGCCATACGCTCTTTTGCTACCGCTTTGGCTTGAACTATCGGATTAACTAATCGCTTAATTTCAGGGAAGTGACTTTTAAGCAGCGCTTGGGTTTGCTTTTGCAACTGCTCAGTAGCGCCTGCTTGTTGCCAAGTGGTGAATAAATTCATTATTAGCGTTAGCAATAAGACACCAGCCAATAAACCAACGGGCAATTTCCATTCACCCAATCCCGACCAGTGCCACTGATGTTGACCCACGCCTTGTCGCAAATCAAACACAGGTTGCAGGGGCGGCAATGCCGATACAGCATGATGCAACAAGGTGACAGCTTTCGGTAGCTGACTTTCATCGACCTCGCCATAAATCATGATTAACTGGCGCTGACTTTCGGGCAAAGCCTGTATCAGGACTTGAATCACCTGCGGATGTCCTGCTGTGCCTTCCCATTCACCCCAGCGCAATAGCCAACGATTGGGCGATTCTGCCCACAAGCTAACCTGTCCCGACTGCCAAGGTAAGCGCATAAAATCGGGCGTCCAAATAGCATGATTTTGCGGATGTTGTTCTGAGAATCTATCCAAGTCTTGCTGAGCGACCACCGCCACCTGTCCAATACCCGATGTCGTTGAACCCACGGGAATCACACGTAACTGTTGCACATCAGTGGCGAGTTTATCTTCGAGCGCAAAGGCTAAAGCTGCGCGCCATTGTCGTCCTTTTGGGAACACCAAACTGTGCCAGCTAATCCATTCCGATGGAAAAGCCAGCGTGAGATTCTGGTTCATGGTTCAACCTCCGTTAACCAACGCATCAGGCTTTGCACCCGACCCGCATCGCGTTTTAATAGGCTGTTTAATTGCCATTGATAATTCAAATAATCTGCTTGCGCATGCAACATAAAGTATCTTGTTGAAACCGACATAGTTCGTTCATTAACCAACAGGTTTAGTTCGGCATCACTGACACTCGATTGACGCAATAACTCGCTCACTTGGCTTAAGCGCTCGAACGGTTCTGTTCGTTGACGTGCCGTAATTGTCGTCGCCAAGTCTTGCGTTAGCAAGGGCGAGAGCGCCATTAATACGGGTGCGGTAGCGGTATTGACATTAATCGGCGTGGCATCGGGCAAGGCAGTAATATAGGGTTTGAGGGCTTGCAGTATCGGCTCTGTTACCCCCGCAACTTGGCGCAACTCATCGACACTGAGTAACGGCTGATTCGCCGCACGGCGCATGGGTTGTTGACCCATATAAAATGCCGACTCCGCACCACCTGTCATGGGAATATCATCCGCATCTACCCAGTCAGCGACCGCTGACCAAAAGGGACACTCAACACTCAGCACTTGGCACAGTCGATTAAATACCGCTAACTGCTGCTCGCGTTGCTGAACATCGACAATCGCCAGCTGATTCACATTCAACTTGGCCTGCTCATCGACCAGCCAGCCACGTACCTGCCCGCCATCGAAAGGCACTGCTGGCATGGGTTGCGCCCAAAGTTCGAGCAGATGGTCAGTTTGCGACTGTTCGGCATCGAATTTTAACGCACTTTTCACCCAATCTTGCGCACTGATTAACACCGCCCAAGCTTGCAACTGCGCTTGGCTCGACTGCGCCCGCGTCAGCGCACTTTGTTGCTGTTGCCATAACGGATACATCAGTCCAGCGATGAGGGTAACAATCACCAATACCATCAGTAATGCTACGCCTTGTTGGTGATGATGAAGCGGTGGTTTCATGGCGTGAGTCGCTCGGCAACAGGAAAGGTAATTCTCAACCATTCCTGTTGTTGATGATTCAAAATAATACCCATGCTAGCAGGCAGCTGCGTCAGCGCATCACCTGTTGCGCTGGCGGGCGGCCATTGTACCGACTCGGCACCATTGGCATCCAGCCATTGTACCCTCATACTGGTCACTTCTGTGGACAAGTGCTGACGTAGTGGTTCGCTCACACCTGCTCTATCTAAACTCGGCCAACGTAAGCGCCATAACCCCTCTTTATCGACCATATAACCAATACGCATTAAGCCCGCGCCGCCTTCTCGATTGTCGAAGCGGGTGCATTCAAAACCGCCATCGGCATAACTTAAACAGGCGGGTAAAGGCGACCCTTGAACATCGCTGATACGTCGGGGCGCAAGTTGCAATAGGTCGCTCATCAATAAGGCCTGCACTTTTTGCAAGCTAGAAGCCGCGCTCATTTCATCACTGAGTTGCTGATACCAACGCGTGACTTGATTCATGCCCGTCGCTAACACAATGCCCAGAATCGACAACACCAACAAAGCCACTAACAACTCAATCAGCGTAAATCCTTGTTGCTTTACACGACTCATGGTGTCACCACTAAAGCTGACAGTAATTGCGCACGGGATTTGAGATCGTCACTGGGTAGCACCTGAATCACCACTTGGCGCGTACCAGGGAAGTCGGTATCGGTAAAGGTAGTTTTAACTTGCCAGTCGCGTTCGGCATGAGTGACCTTAATCACTTCATCTTTACTGGCAATACCGACACGCAACAACTGCCATTGTTGCCACGCCACTTGTTGTGCTTGTGCTTGTAAGCGCAGTTGGCTTTGCGTTTGAATAATCGCCCCCATGCCTTCCATCAACGCCAGCAAAGCAATGGAAACTACCACTAAGGCAATCAGGACTTCAATCAGGCTAAAGCCTTGTTGCTTAGCGCACTTCATAACGACCATCGCCTGTCCATAGCAAGCGCAATTGTCCCAAATTCGACTGGCTAAGTTGCAGCTCACCTGCTTGCTGATCGCCGTCGGCACGACAAGTCCAAGCTAAAGGCTCTTCTTTCATCAAAGGTTCTTGACGCTTGCCACTCAGTTTCCAATCGGGAAGTATTGACAAGGGCGCAACCGAAGCATCCATTATCCAATCGCGTCGCACACTGTCCCAACGCTGGATGCTTAACGCATTACCCACCAGCACACGGTGACTGGTTTGCAATTGCGCCGCCAAATCGCAGGAAAGGGTCAAGTACCCCTCTGCCTGCGTTAGCCATTGACGCGCCACACGCTGCTGATCGGTTTGTAGCATTGGCAGCACGCTCGCCCAAACAATGGCAATCACCACCAAAACCACTAACAGCTCAATGAGGGTGAAGCCCGCTTGCGTTATTGATCTGCTTTTGCCCAATTGCCAATGTCCGCATCATATCCTGTACCACCCGCAACGCCATCAGCACCCAGCGAGTAAATATCAATTTCACCATGCTCACCAGGATTCAGGTACAAATAAGCATTACCCCAAGGGTCTTGTGGCAAGCTTTCTAAATAGCCTTTTGGGTTGTAGTTGCGTGGTTTGGGGTTGCCATCGGGCTTTTTCACCAAAGCTTCTAAGCCTTGATCGGTGCTGGGATAAGCGAAATTATCCAGTTTGTACATTTTCAAGGCACTTTCTAAACTGTGAATGTCTTGCTGCGCTTTCACCACCCTTGCTTGTTCGGGTCTGTCCATAATTTGCGGCACGATAAGCGTCGCCAGTAACGCCAAAATAACCACCACCACCATTAATTCGATAAGGGTAAAACCAGATTGTTTGTTCATCTATTCACTATCCTACTAATTGATTCATGGCAAAAATTGGCAATAAAATTGCCATCACGATGAGCAGTACCACACCGCCCATCACTAAAATTAACACAGGCTCAATCAATTTAATGAGCGAACCCGATAAGGCTTGTGTGCTCACTTCGTAATGATGCGCCACCCTGCCAAGCATATCGGGTAGCCGCCCAGAAGCCTCACCACTTTCGACCAAATAGCGCACCAACGATGGAAAAACTTTCGATTCAGCCAATGCTCGATAAAGCGGCACGCCTTCGCGCACCTGCATTGCCATCGCATCCACCGCTTGCTGTAAAGGCAGTAAACTCAGCACTTGCGCCGAAATGCGTAAGGATTCGACCGCTGGCACACCACTATTCAACAATACCGACAAGGTTCTTGCCCAACGCGCGGTATTTGATTCTAACAACAGCTTACCGAATAAGGGCAAACGCAACAAGCCCTTATGCCAAACGACCTTAAAGGCAGGACGCGTGAGCAACCACTTAAACACAGCAAATCCCAGCAATAACAGCAGCAGCAATGCACCCCACCAATGCGCCAGCCAATCACTGACCGCAATCAACCCTTGAGTCAGTGGCGGTAAAGATTGCTTCATATGGGTGAACATCACCACCACTTTAGGCACAACGACGGTGAGCAAAAACACCACAATTACCATCGACAAGGTGAGCATCAGCAAGGGGTAAAACATCGCCCCTTTCATTTGCCCTGACACCTGTTCGCGCAATTCGATGGCGTCGGCTAGTCGCGCCATCACCACGGTTAAATTACCCGACTCCTCACCCGCGCCAATCATCGCCACCACATCTTCGGGCAGTCGATAAGGCGCGTTGCGAAAGGCATTGGCTAAGGCCTGACCTTCTTGCACCTGACCATGCACATGCGTAAGCAATCGCCCCAAGCGTTTGCTTTCTGCTTGTGCTGATAAAATCGACAAGACTTGCGCCAAGGGCAAACCACCTTCGAGCAGGGTAGCGATTTGACGCGTCAACAATACAAGCTCTTTCAGTGGTAAATACCCACGCCAAAATGAAGCCTGCCACCAAGCACTGGTTTGCCGACTGACGGTTTGCACTTCACTCACTGACACCGGCGTTAAGCCTTGTGCACGCAAACTAGCCCGTAAACTGTAAGCTGAATCGGCGGTTTGTGTGCCTTTAACCGTCTTACCTTGGAGATTGATGGCCTGATAATCGAAACTAGGCATAAGCTAGACTAGCCGAGCGAAGAGAGAGTGCGCCATTTAAACGCATCGTCGGTTTTAACATCTAAGCATTTCATTCCATCATCTCCGCGAATTTACCTGTCGCATTATACGTCAGTTCGCTCATTACGAGCATGGCATCGTAATGACAATGCTTGTCTAGATTAAGAACACACAAGTTATAAATATTAACTCTTCAATATTCATTTATTTTGATGTTGACAATTCGTTATTGGGGGGGGTAGCATTTGCATCAAATTTATCAACCTTCAAAAGAGATAAAATCATGCAAAAAATCGTGCATAAATTGCCGTTAGCGGCTGTTATTGTGTCTGCTTCTTTATTGGCTGCTTGTGGCGGTGGCGGTGATTCACCAATTGGTTCTTCTACTACAACTTCTGTTTCAACCTCGTCACTCTCTGGTACTGCAGCCAAAGGTATTATCAAGCAAGGTTTAGTGACTGCTGAAGAGTTAGTCGGCACCACTTGGGTCACGCGTGGCACAGCCACCACCGACAACAATGGCGACTATACCCTCACCATGTCGGGCTACACTAATGGCGTGGTTCGTGTGACCGTCACACCAACAGCTAACACCTTAATGGTGTGTGATGCGCCGAGTGGTTGTATTAACGCCAACGGTGGTTCTATTGCCTTCGGTGCGGACACCACCCTACCAACTGACTTCAGCATGAAAGCCATCGTTCCACCCGTTACCGCCACAGAATCTGTTGCTTACATTACCCCGCTAACTGACATGGTCGTTGCCAACTTAGAACAAGCACCCGCCAACATCAATTCTGACGCTATTAAA
>JAEMQD010000010.1 GCA_022759035.1 Thiotrichales bacterium | reverse complement strand
TCGAGCAAGAACAACCAAGCCCCGCTAGTGATTGCGTCAACATTGACCTAGATACAGATATGGCATCTTTCAAAACAACTGACTGTAAAACAGAACAGCTTGCAGCGGCATTGCGAGAATGTAATGAAGCAATAACCAAGTTGGCTGCTGAAAACATTAAACTTCGTGATAAATTGAATAATGAAGAGTTTGATTCTAACCAACATACCGACGCATTTATTAATGCTATGAATGAGAGCAGAACACCAATAGAATTTATTGAGTTTATTATTCTCGATGAAAATGAGCGGGTTACTGAAACAGGTTTCGAGACAATTTCAGACGCAATACATAAAGCACATGATTTAGCCGCGAGCGGTGGCGAGTACCACGTTGACTGTGTTGCTAGGCGACGTATCGGGAGCGCCAAACAAATAACAGTAACGCAATGGGTAGGGGTGTAAATTTTGAACAGGGAACAACCATGAGCCTAGCAATACCAGAACTACGTAAGCAGAACGAGAAACTCACGCGACAACTACGCTCTGCGGAAGAGCGAATAACGCTGCTATCTATGCAGTTACAAGAAGCCGAGGCTAACTTAACACGCTGTACCTTAACAAAGGACGTTACCAGCCGCATCTTTATGGGCTTCCTTATGGAAGCTGGGACAATAAGCGAACTGCGTAAATGGTTTGCTGACTTTGTCAACGATATGCAGGATTTCAACGGAGACGATAAGTCAGCAATAGCCTTACTCGAATCACACGGTGTCACACTTAGAACGCCAACTATTAAGGAGCTGGAGAACGGCAGATGGCAAACGGACTAACCACAACAGAACTTCGGCATAGCCCAGCCGAATTACTCTTGTCGGACTGTGCCACTAGCCCCATACCAATACGGGCATATAAAAAACATATAGCGACGCTATCGCTATATGACCCAAGCAAGAAGCACACGCATAGCATTAAGCTGATTAACCTGCGTGACCTAGACGTGCATGAATATCGCGGCGCTACACTACGCATCACGTATAGGAACAAACCGTTACTAACATTGGAGTTTATGAAATGAAATTCGAAAGCAAGGCACATACTACCCACCGTATGACGATACATATCACCCACCACGATTGGAGCATTTAATATGAGTAATTTTATGATACATCTTATATCGGCGGTAATTACCGCTGCCGCATCCGTTGTCGTGTTCATGTGGATTGGGTACTGGGTTGCACAAGGCATTAGATTAGCAGGAGGATTAGGGGGATAACATGAGCATAAGAACAACTACGCTTATAAAAATGGCAACAATTGCGCAGGAATACCGCCAACCTTTTAGCGAAGTGGTAGCAGGGTTTTCTGCTGATTTAAGTTACCACGCTGCCTGTAAATTGTTGGGGTTTGCTCCGACATCAGGCGCAATGCGCCAATATAAGCACCTTTTCACCCAATACAAAGGCTCAGGCAAGCACGAGAACCATCATGTTAAAGTGCTAAATAAAACCCGAGCAAGAAGGGTAGAAGGGAAGCTACTAAGCGAAATTGCTGCGGAAAACCTGCTTACTTACGCTATGGTTGCACAACGCTACCGCAAAGGGGCTAGGACAATACTAGACTTAACTAAACCTTACATTAGAAAGTTTAACAGCCGTAAAGCGGCAGCTAATTAAGACAAATGAAAGCAACAATAAATAGTGGGGTGTTGAAATGAGACCTATAAAACCATTTAGCGTAATGGAACCGCTACCGCAGTATGACCAAAACAATATGGCTACTGGGCGTAAGGATGACGCAGGAAAACCGCGTTTCGACCTTATACCAGCAATTGCGGAGCTAAAGATTGCGGAAGTGCTAGAATATGGCGCTCGTAAGTATGCCCCCGATAACTGGCGCAAGGTTGACAACCCAGAAGCCCGTTACTTAGCCGCTGCACTACGCCATATCAACGCATGGCGTAGGGGCGAGAAACGCGACCAAGAGTCAGGGTTATCTCACTTAGCCCATGCAGCAACGAGTTTAATGTTCATAATGGAATTAGTATCTGAACAACCTCTAACACATCACGAGATTAGTAAAATGCTAATGGAAGGGAAGCGCGAACATAAAAATAACTAAATCTACTTAGATAATGTAATTCAAAACCTACAACCAAGGAGTTATAAGAATGGAACAACCACAAAATTACGAGGCATTCGGTATGCCAAGCGAAGCAATGAAACAAGCCTTTGACGACTATATCGCCCACTTGGGGGATGGAATGGGGGCGAATCCCCGCGATATGTTCTATGCAGGTTATCATGCTGCGGTTATGGCAATGTTAGCATCTTTGCCACCAATGCAGGAGGCAGCTACAAATGAGTTACGAAACTAATCAAGTAAATCAGCACGTCGAGGTGTAAAAATGAGAACACGCAAAGAATTTTATTTCTACCAACCAACTAGAACTGGAGGTTACGTAGTAAGCGTTCATAACGGTGATTCATGGATTCAAGTGAACCCTATGTTCCTTGTTACAGAAGAGCAAGCCGAGTGCATGCGTAAGGAACTGCGCAAGCACAACTATCCAGAAGTTGACGCGAAAATCACATTACAAGCCATGTGCAAGCATTGTGTTAAAATAAATACTAATAAAACTTCATCAACGTGAAATAGCTATTACTGTTTATCTAATTCTTGCGTAACGCCTGTTGCCCATTGGTGACAGGTGTTTGCGTATCTTGCTGCTTCGTCAGCTTCTCTTGCCATTTGGACAAGAAGTCTGACACTCTCGTTTGAAAATTCGCTTGCGGCGGTTTCGCTTGCACAATAGCAGGAATTGTTGGCACTGGGCAGGGTGCTACCACTGGTGCGGGCTGACTGCTGCAACCGCTTAACATCAGCAGCAAGCTTGATATTTTTATCGTGTGCATCGTTAATTGCTTTTTCTTGGTTAGCATTGTCCACCTCTATTTGTGTATTCAATCGGTTTAGTGCATGTTCTTTATCCATAGTGATTTTAGATTGGTTTGCGTATGCTTCATTCCAAGTGGCGTGAAGCTGTGCAATTTCAGCATTAAGCCGTAACCCGTTTACATACCAACCAGCAAAGAAGCTAACCGCTGCGGCTGCAATCGTTGGGTAAATCCACATTAATATAGCCCTTCATACTTTTTGGCGCGGCTATATACTAATGTAATATAACCACGATTAATATCATAGGGGCTTTGCCCATAACCCTTGAATGCTTTGCGGCTTTTTACGCTGCTCAATTCCACGTTACCAAACCAGATATTGGGGTTACAGCTTGGTAACATACTGCACTTTAATCGCTCTTTGCGCAACCCACCAATACCACCATTGTAAGCAGACAGTGCCATTCGGTAATTATCATCTGGTGTCGCTGCCCCCCGAATGTCACTACTTAGGTCGTGCATATAAACAACCAATCCCCGCAATTGATAGCGAGGCGTATATGGGTTTTTGAAAGACCAATCACCGAATACGTTTGGATGATTCTTTTTAAGCTCTTCGATAGCGTCGAATGTTGCTGTTTTGGTGAATTGTGCCAAACCAGCACCGAACTCTCTATCTGTCTTTAGTGTAGCGTTTACCTTCCACCCGCTTTCCTGTTCTACCTGCCCTGCCAGTAGCGTAGGGTTAGGATGGTCGTTCCAATACGTTACCTGTTCTTGCTTGAGAACAGGTAGAAGGGGCATTGCTAAATCAATGACCGACATGAATTAGCGCCGCTAAGACAAGTGCAAACGCACTAATCATAATAGCCATGCCAAGGAAAACAAGCCCTTTATCCGCACCATCGTCAATCAGCTTTCCCATATCAACATAAGGCATTAAGATTTTTCTAATGATGTGGGTAAACCCAGCAATCAAGAGCACAATAGACAAAACGCTTACATACTCAATCAGTAAATCTAGGTTAATTAAGCCAAGTATTACCGCTGGTACTACGAGTAACCATAAATAACGCACATCAAATTTCATAATATCACCATCCATAAGTTAGTTTGAGTTGTGGAACAGATTCATCAAGACCTTTAACATATCCTTTATTAAGGTATAGCTGTTGCTCAATGCCAATACTAAACGATTTATTAAAGTTATACATAACGGAAGGTTGTGCCAACCATTGCGCTTGCCCTTGGTTAGGGGCAGATACGTCGATAAAACCGTCAAAGGTAAAGTTGTCATCTAGCCTAACCTTGGTAAAACCAAACAAATAAACACCATCGCCTCTTAAATTATCTGTACGATAATAAACATCCGCGCCGACAAAGCCTTTACTATTAAACCAGTCATACCCAATACCTAAGTTGGTGTTGCTATACCCTTGCGCGTTTTGTAACTGCCCTGCCAAGTGTAACCCAGTGCCTAAATGACCAACAATACGACTAACACTGTATGCTTTTGAGTTATTGAAACTCTGTAAATCAATGTTCGCATATAGCAACCCTATACTACCTGCGTTTATGGTATCTAGGGATATAATGTTCCGTTGGTGTTCGCCTGTTACGTAGCCGTCCCCAGCTAAATAAGATATAGTTGTGCGTTGAAAATCAGCAGCGTTTACGTCCTTGAATAAAGCGCCCCATAGGATTGACATAGCCGCTATTAATGTTAGAACAAATTTCATTCCTTATTCCTTATCATTTATATCACATAGCACCATTACATCTTGTATTGGTAATAATCTAGTGATTGTCTTAATTGGATTAACTTTGTATGTCGCCCACGGTCTGTATTCATAACGACCGACCAAAATATCTTTAGGCACTTCTTTATTAAATGTCATGACTTCGTTAAAGCCGCTACCAAGGGTATAGGTGATACGATTACCGTAGACATATTCGCCCTCTATGCCGTTATAATCCATCATACCGTCCAAGTCATGCCAACGTTCTTGCACGGTTATTATCAAGTCTTTATCAGACCGTACATACCGCTTAAAACTATATTCCCTATCGCTACACTTAGACCATTTAGCTTCATTAGCTATATAAGCTACGTGTAATGGGTCAGGCTCGATAGTCCAATATGTCAGAACTGCTACTATTAGCACTAGCATCGCCAAAATCAAACGATTAAACCAGTGAAAGTAAATAATCTGCCTATCAATTTGTGACATTAATGAGCGCCCCCAAAGACAGTTAGTAGCTTAATACCATAACCAGACATTAAGAAACTAATTACAGCAGCACCACCTAGAATATATTTAACCGCGCTACTTACTGTATTGGATAGGTCTTTAACTGCCTTTGTTAAGGCATCAACGTCACCACGTAAATCGCCGTGCTTTTCAGATAGCCCATTAATACGGCTTTCTAAGCTTTGCTTTAATAGGTCAAGCTCGCCTTTAAGCTGTATATAATTTACATCAGTGCTGCGTCTATTGTATTGTTCGTCTGCCACTATGCACCCTCTACACCAAAAATAATTCTATTACTAAACAGCTATTAAATCTTAAGAACCACTAGATGGAACATACTTTGGCAACTTCGTCATAAAATCAAAAATGTTTGTAATAGGCTCTTTTAGTAGTTCGTAAGCCTTTAACCAAACAGCGTCTTGCCAAGCTAATAAACCATCTGCTTCCGCCTTCCATACGTTGCTATTTACAAACTGCGCTACTTCGGCAAAATCACGATAATCGTAATTTTGCGCAGTTTGGTCGAGTAAATCATAAACAGCGGATTTAGCTTGTCTAGTAAACTGTTGCGTAACTTTATCTTTATTGATTGCAATCATCCGATAATTCCTTGCTTAAACTTTTCTAGCAATTCGGCGTCAAACTCGTTAGATTCACCGCCAAAACCGTCTGGCTCTCCTTGAGTCCCGTCTAACTGCCAATACTCTATTGGTGCATCTGGTAAAGTTGTTTCATCAACAATCCAGTATGGTAGGTTATGTGGAACATCTTTCTCAGCTATTTGCTGAATTGTAGCAAAGCTCAATGCTTCTTGTGTTGGTGTTAATACTGAAATTGAGTTGTCTGGTTTTTCGTAAATTACTACCATTTTGTTTTCCTTTTTATCTAAAGATTGCCGCCATAAACGCTGACATATCGAGGTTGGCAGACCCATCTTGTTTATAGTTTGAAAGCACTAACGAGCTAGTTGTTCTAGTAGAATTGTCCCCATATTCTGTAAACCAACTACCGTTTCCGTCGCCGTTATTTCTAGCGCCAAGCACCGTTGTATAATTCACATCTGGCATAGCAATCGAAAGGTTTATAGTATAGTTACCAGTTCCGTTTTTTACAACACTAGAAACATTACCGCTTGCCCTAATAGTTGGCGTTGATTGTGTACCATCAAAATTCACCCATGCCCTGCAAGCATACATTGGTGCAGAACCGATAGCATGTAGGTCATTGGCGATTGCTGAATGCACCATAGCGGTATTTGCTAATTGAGTGCTATTTGTGCTTGCTGGCGCTGTTGGTGCAGTAGGTGTGCCAGTTAATGCTGGGGAAGCTAATGGGGCTTTTGTAGCTAGTGCATTGGTTATCGTTGTTGCAAAGTTCGGGTCATCCCCAAGCGCAGTTGCAAGCTCGTTAAGTGTGTCTAATGCAGCGGGCGAAGACGCTACTAGCGCCGCGATTCGGGTCTCTAGTTCCGCTGCCGTGGTGTACTGTGGGTGCGGGTCTGCTGCTGCTATATGATTTGCCAACCCTGTATTTGCAGCATCTGCTTGTTTTTTCAAGTAAGCTGTACGGTTAGCAAGTTGTTTACCCTGTAAGTTATCAATGCCGTTTAATCCGCCTTGAACTGGGTCGGTTGCTTCGAGTTGGTATATACCATCTTCCCACGTTGCGGTTTCTGGTAAAGTTGCCATTTTTTACTAAGCTCCTGTTAAATTTTGGGCAACAGACCCGCGCGTGTTGTTTCCGTCACGGAAAATTGCGCCATTATGTCTGTTTGCAGCCTGTTGGTAATTAATCATTGCCAGTTGACAACGCGCAGGTGCTGTTAGCTTTAATGCGATGAACAGCTTTTGCGCGCGGTCTATCGTGATAGGATTGTTCAACGTAATACGCCATTGCGCCCAGCTAACTGCTGTTTGCCCGTGGTTATTTAAGCCGTTTCGTGTAACAACACCGTTTCTGGTAAAATTATTAAAGTCTTCTTCAATCACCGCGTCGCCTTGATTGAAAATTGCTAACATGTTTTTAATGCTTTGCGGTGTACCCTTCAACTTGTGATAGCTGACAGCCAACTTAATCGCGTTGCGTTTCTGTTCGTCGGTTTCGCATAATTCCCATATCGGCTCGCCATAAATGCCAAAGTTTTGGGCAAGATAAGACAAGTAAGCCGCTGGGCAAATATCAATAAGCGTCGGCATTAAATTAACAACATTGACTTGTGTTTGCTGCTCGAACCACGTAACAAATGCGTTATAGGTAGGGTTACTGCTAACCGCTAAAGGGAGGTTATTCATAACGCGCCCACCGTGATTGTGCTTAC
>JAEMQD010000153.1 GCA_022759035.1 Thiotrichales bacterium | reverse complement strand
GTGTTGGCACGGTAACAATGTAAACATTACACGGACGAATATCTTCTAAGCTGGCCGTATAAGTTAATTTAACCGCTTCTTTTAATTCTTCGTCAGACACTTCTAACGTGTGATCGTGTCCTGCTTTTAGTGCTTCAATACGTGCTTGATGAATGTCAAAACCCACTACATCAAACTTTTTGCCAAACTCAACCGCTAACGGCAAGCCGACATAACCCAAACCGACAATACCAATACGAACATTGGAAAGATTCACAATCATGCTCCTTACAAGCGAAAAACTCTGCCCAGCGCAGATAAGCTCATCCTAGCACAAGCTAAAATAAATAAAAGGGGGCAAACCCAAAAATATTATACTGCCTCAACTTCTGGTAACACCAACCAAGCGTCCAGTTTGGCCCAAACTTCTTCTAGCCCCGTTTTTTTCAATGCAGAAAAAGTTTGTACTGTCATTTCACCACCATAGTCCGCCAAGCGCTTACGCACGGCAAATAAGGTATTTTTTTGTTGACCATAGGCCAGCTTATCCGCCTTGGTTAATAATACATGCACTGGGCGACCAATGGCCGAAGCCCATTGCAATAACTGATCATCTAACGGCATGAAGGGGTGGCGAATATCCATGAGTAAAATAATACCGCGCAAACATTGGCGGCGCTCTAAATAATGCCCCATCGACTTACCCCACTCTTCTTTCAGAGGAATGGGTACTTTGGCAAAACCATAACCTGGTAAATCGACTAAACGACGCTCAGGAACATCTAAAGTAAAAATATTAATTAACTGAGTACGACCAGGCGTTTTTGACACTTTTGCTAAGCCAGTCTGATAAGTAATTGCATTTAAGCTACTCGACTTTCCAGCATTAGATCGTCCAACAAAGGCAACTTCAACCCCCGTATCTTCGGGGCATTGCGCCAAGGTTGGTGCGCTTTTTAAAAAGGTCGCGCGCTGATAAAGGGGATGTTGCAGCATGAATAGTCTCGTTTAATAGGTTGCTAGAAAGACAGCTTAGGTTATAATCAATTTCTTATTTGGGCACACTATAACACCGTTTAACTAAAGGCATTATAAATATAATGGATAAGAAACTCGGCTTAAAGCACCACCCGTTGCTGACCTTTTTTGGCTCGATGAACCTAGCCATTACTTTACTTGTCATGTTAGCGGTTGCCTCGGTGATCGGTACGGTGCTCAAACAAAATGAAGCTTATGCCAGCTATGTTATCAAATTTGGTCCTTTTTGGTTCGAGGTCTTTCGCACCTTAGAACTTTACGATGTTTATAGTGCAATTTGGTTTTTGTCTGTTCTTGCCTTCTTATTGCTCTCCATTTCCGCTTGTGTATGGCGCAATGGCGCGCATTTTATTCGCGACATGTTTAGCTATCAAGAACACACCCACCCTAGCCAGTTAAAGAAAATGAAGCTATCTGCGCATTGGGAAACCAACAGTGGCGTCGATGCCATTGTTTATGAGGCACAAAATGCCATTAAAGCTAACGGCTTCCGCATTAAGGCAGAACAAAAAGCCGAAGGACAGTTGCTCGCTGCAAAAAAAGGAAGCATGCACCGACTGGGCTATTTCTTTACCCATATTGCTATTATTATCATTTGCTTAGGCGCTTTACTCGACTCAAATATTAAATTCAAGGTACAAGCTTGGCTAGGCCACGTTGCACCAGAAACACGCAGTATTGCCCTCACCGATGTCGATCCAAGAGCAAACATTGGTGTCGATAATTTTTCATTTCGTGGCTCGGTCAATATTCCTGAAGGCAAAAGTGCCGATGTTGTTTTCTTAACCTTCAAAGAAGGCTACTTAGTTCAAAAACTACCATTCCAAGTCAAAGTTGTCGACTTCCGTGTCGAACACTATGACACAGGCATGCCAAAATCGTTCGAAAGCGACATTATTTTGAGCGCGCCTGAGCTAAAAGAGCCGATTAAAACAACGATTTCAGTTAACAAGCCATTAATTTACAAAGATTATGCCATTTATCAGTCTAGTTTTGGTGATGGTGGCAGTCAGCTAACGCTAAAGGCTTGGCCGTTGGTATCGACAACCCCTAACCCATCAGAATTACAGGGTGAAGTGAATCGTTCCATTCCAGTCAATACGCCCGTTGGCGATTACAAAATCGAGCTAGACGATTACAAACCAAATAATGTCATTACCTTAGCAGAACCAGATGCCAACGGTCGCAAAGTAAAAAATCTGGGACCAAGCATCCAATTTAAGGTGCGCGACAGCCAAGGGCAAGCAGTCGAATATGAAAACTACCTCGCAGCTATTGAACGCGGTGGTATTTTGTATCAAGCTTCTAAATTCCGTCACAGCCGTGCGGAAGACTTTGATTTCTTAATGATTCCGCTTGATGACCAAAAATCAACCAAGCGTTTTATGAATTTCTTAGCGCTCGTTAACGATCGGAATATCTTGGACAAAGTGCTTGATAGTAGTATTAACCAAGAAAAAGACCCGACCAAACATGAGCAGCTCGTCACACAAAAACGCTTTATGCAACAACTTATTAACCTATTCCGAGCGCGTGGTTTTGACGGCATCCACCGCTACATACAACAAGCGATGCCTACTGATAAACAAGATAAAGCGTTCGACCAATACTTAGAAATTCTGACCGTTGCTTTACAAGGCGTTTACCTGCATACCTTAGAAGCAGAAGGATTACGCTCCGAAAAAGAAACAACAGAAGCGCAACGTCGCTTCTTTGCCGATAGCGTTGAAGCCATTAATGCATTATCTGCTTATGGTCCACCTATGTTTTTTGAAGTGACAAGCATTGAGCCGAGAGAGTCATCTGGCTTACAAATTACCAAATCGCCTGGTAAAGATGTTGTTTACTTCGGCTCTCTATTGTTAGTCATCGGTATTTTCTTGCTGTTTTATGTACGCCCACAACGCATCTGGCTACTTGCAAGACCAACACCAGAAGGCTACAGTGAATTAATTCTTGCTGGTAAAGACGGCAAAGATGACAAACAATTAAAAACAACCTTTGATGATATAAAACAAGCACTCTTGCTGGCTACACCCCCTCTACAGGAGACCGCACATGGCAACAACCAATCAGTCTAACCCTTTAATGCAATCTATGCTTAGCCCTCGCGGGTTGACTTGGATAATTGCGATTATCGCCATTAGCGTGTTTACTTGGTTCCGCTTTGGTAGCATTATGGATACCTTCGAGATCGGCATCTTAATTGGTGCCACCATCGGATTAATTGGTGCTGGCTTTCTATGGCAAAGCATTCAAACGCTGTTTGCTTTTGTCTTGATGATGGCGCTGATTGGCATTGCTTCTTATGCGAAACACGGTGATGTTTACAGTGCCAACGAAACGGCCTTTTTCTTGAAATTCTTATTTTCAAGCCAGTCTGCTTTTATGTGGATGAACGTGTTGTTTGTGCTATCAATGCTGACTTATTTCTTTGCTTTATGGAAAAACTCCGAATTTTCTGGTCGCGTTGCCACAAGCTTAACTTGGTCTGCTGTTGCATTTGGCTTAGCGGGCATGGGGGTGCGTTGGCGTGAGTCTTACTTAATCAACCCAGACTATGGCCATATTCCTGTCAGCAACTTATACGAAGTATTCATTCTATTCGTTATTATTACCGCCGTGCTTTACCTATATTACGAGCAAAAAATTCGTAATCGTAGTCTCGGTGGCTTTGCTATGGCTGTCATTTCAGCGGCTGTTGGTTTTATTTTATGGTACACCTTCGGTCGTGAAGCCAGTGTTATTCAACCGCTTGTGCCTGCACTAAAAAGTTATTGGATGAAAATTCATGTTCCAGCAAACTTTGTTGGCTACGGTACTTTTGCTCTGGCTGCCATGGTTGCCGTTCCCTATCTCTGGAGAAATAAAATCGAACAGTCTGGCAATAGCACTAGTCCATGGTTAACACGCCTACCAACGCTCGAGGTGATGGAAGATGTCATGTACAAAGCCATTGCCTTTGGTTTCGCTTTTTTCACGATTGCCACGATTTTAGGTGCAATGTGGGCGGCAGAGGCATGGGGCGGTTACTGGAGCTGGGATCCTAAAGAAACCTGGGCACTCATTGTTTGGCTAAACTACGCAGCTTGGCTGCACTTCCGGATGTCAAAAGGCTGGGGCGGTGCCCGCATGGCGTGGTGGGCACTTGGTGGCTTATTGGTTACGACCTTTGCCTTCTTGGGTGTTAACATGTTCTTATCGGGTTTACATTCTTACGGTACATTGTAACGAGGCAATCGGAGGAAAATTATGATGCGTCGTCGCAACTTCTTATCCTATATCGTGGCAGCTTGTGCGGGTTTAGTCGCTGTTCATGCACAGGCTTCGCCTTCTATGTTTGAAGAAGGCATTCATTACAAGAAGTTACCAGAAACTGCGCGCGCACTAGTCGCTAAAGGCACCGTACAAGAGTTTTTCTTTTATGGTTGCCCACATTGTGCTGACATGGAACAGCCACTGCACGCATGGCTAGCAACGAATCCCAATGGCATTCACATAGAGCAAATTCCTGCCGTCTTCCAAAGCCCAGCATGGGCAATGCTAGCGCGCATTCACTATGCGTTAAAAAGTACGAACCAGCTACGGTTACATAACAAAGTTTTTGACATCTTTCTTGTCGATAAATCGCGCCCCAAAAACGAGCAAGAAATTGCCGACTTACTCGCAGCCAAAGACAGCGCTTTTAACAAGGCCGCATTTATCCAGGCTTATGATAGCGAAGCTAACACGGCAGACATTACGCGTGCTGCGAAATTATCTGGCCAGTATCAGCTTGATGCTGTGCCCACTTTTGTCATTAACGGTCAATACGTTACCGACTTACCCATGGCGGGCAGTCTCACTAAGCTTTTCGCGCTAATTGAAGAATTGGCTGGAAAATGACACAAAACGCCGCACAATTGATGGTGCGCTGCTTAGAAGCAGAGCAAGTTGAGTATATTTTTGGTATTCCGGGCGAAGAAAACCTGAACGTAATGGATGCATTACTCGATTCATCCATTCAATTTGTGTGCACCCGCCACGAGCAAGGCGCTGCGTTTATGGCCGACGTCTATGGTCGTTTGACTGGTAAAGCCGGCGTTTGTATGTCGACCTTAGGACCTGGTGCTACGAATCTGATTACGGGTGTCGCGGATGCCAATATGGATAGGGCTCCAGTCGTCGCCATCGCAGGACAAGCTGCAACAAGTCGCATGCATAAAGAATCGCACCAGGTTGTCGACTTGGTAAGCATGTTTCGACCGATTAGCAAATATGCTGCACAAATTTTAGTGCCCGATACCACGCCAGAAGTCATTCGCAAAGCGTTTAAACAAGCACAAAGCGAAAAGCCGGGCGCTTGCTTTATCGATTTTCCTGAAAATATTGCCAAAATGGCAACGACGACCACCCCATTACCTATTTCTGAACCGCTGCGCTCTGGTGCGCATCCTGAAGTGCGTGACCAAGCCATCAGTCTCATTAAACAAGCAAAGCATCCGCTTATTTTGGCTGGTAACGGTGTTATCCGTGCAGGTGCAGAGCAAAAACTGTTGGACTTTGCAGAAACATTTCATATCCCTGTCGTGAATACCTTTATGGCAAAGGGCGTGATTTCTTTCAAACACGCTTTAGCCATTGGTACTGCTGGCTTACAATCGGGCGACTATCAAAACTGTGGCTTTGAATTTGCCGACGTCATTATTTGTATTGGCTTCGACATGGCCGAATATCACCCGCGCATTTGGCATGCCAGCCGTAACCGCACAATCATTCACATTGATAGTCAGCCAGCAGAGGTCGACGATGCCTATATCCCTAGCGTAGAAATACTAGGCGATATTTATCGTAATTTAGCGTTAATGACCAGCACCCTGCGCAACGAACCCAATTGGCAAGCAGCCATTCCAAAGCGTGATTTAACACCCTATCAGAATTTGCGCCTTTCACTCATTCACGAGATGAAAAGGCACGCCAAATCTACTAGCTGGCCACTTAAACCTCAGAAAATCATTTGGGATTTACGCACCGCCATGGCATTAGACGATATCGCCGTTTGTGATGTTGGTGCACATAAAATGTGGATGGCGCGCATGTTTCGCTGCGAAGTCTCGAATACTTGTATTATTTCAAATGGCTTTGCCAGTATGGGCATTGCTTTACCAGGAGTAATCGCAGCCAAACTGGCTTACCCCAACAAAGCGGCTGTCGCGGTTACGGGCGATGCAGGCTTCCTGATGAATGTACAAGAACTAGAAACCGCCGTAAGATTAGGGCTGTCGCTCGTGGTGCTCATTTGGAATGATTCGGGTTATGGCCTCATTCGCTGGAAACAAGAAAGAGAGTTTGGTCGTAGCGCCTTCGTTGAGTTCAACAATCCGGACTTTGTTCAACTCGCGCAATCTTTCGGTGCAAAAGGCGTTAGAATCGCAGCGGCTGATCAACTGCTCCCCACGCTGCGCGCAGCACTCGCTCACCAAGGGGTGACTGTTATCGACTGTCCCGTTGATTACCAAGAAAATAGCCAATTGGTTGCTCGATTAGGACAAGTATTGGAATAACCTCCGCGACAGAAACTAAACCTGCCGATTGCGTAGGTTAACATCGTCATTAAGCAACCTATCCGTTTACTTCCATAGCTTTTTATCAATGACAGCATTTTAGGTTATCAATGCCAAATGTTAATTAATATCATTTAGTTGCATTGCGATTTTGTTAATGCTACCATGACGCCATCAAATAAAAACTCGCTGAACTGTACTTAATTACGTATGTATGCACTACCCACTTGGGCGGCTAATACATACAGAAATGCATAAAGCCCCTGCTACATAATGGAGTGTAATAAATGACCGCCAATAACCATTACAACATGACCCAGTCTTGGGAAGCGCACGCACAGTTCAAAGAGTACCTGTCTGCTGTTAACCCCAAAATGCCTAAAATTGACGTTGAAGCTTTTTTAAGCGATAGCTATGCTACTGGTGAAACACGCCTCATTCCTTTTGATTTGTCGCAAACCTTAGCAACGGATTATGCAGCAACCACACCAAACCTGTATGCTGGCTATTTACGTGTAAATGCCGACGAGTCTTTTACAACGCACTTTGTCGCCACGTCGCAACTGTTTTTTGTTATTCGTGGGCGCGGCAATACCGAGGCCGATCAAGGCAATATTTTATGGAAAGCAGGCGACCTATTTACACTACCAGCGACTAAAACAGCGCAGCATTTTGCAACTGAAGATGCTGTGTTGTTTTGGGTTAACGATGCACCGCTGTTGTCTTACTTAGGCGTTGCGCCATCAGAGGCGCGTTTTACGCCCGTGCTTTATACCAAAGAGCGCTTAAGCGAAGCGCTAGATAAAGAGCGTGCGCAGGGAGATGCAACCAAGCGCAATCGATTAGGGGTTCTGTTATCCAACCCTAACTTTCCAAAAACAATGACGCTAACCCACACCCT
>JAEMQD010000055.1 GCA_022759035.1 Thiotrichales bacterium | reverse complement strand
ATTCTTAAAAAGTATCAGAAAGCACTAGCCTATAAACTCAAACAACCTGAATCGGACATTTTCAATACAACGCTTTTCAGCTATGCGCCCAATCTTTATCCTGGCTCTGGCATCAACAAGCAGATGAAGTGGGTCATGCCTTTAGGTATCAATGTTAAAGCCAAGCACTTTGGCATGCAGTTTTGTCCATGTTGCTTAAAAGAAGATGAGCAGCCTTACTATCGAAAGTATTGGCGGCTAGCATTCATGGTCACGTGCCCCAAGCATGGAGTGTGGTTGCATGATCGATGCCCAGCTTGCGCAGCGTCTGTGTTGCATAAGAAAATTAAGCCAGCACAGAATGATGTGTATGGCTTTGAAGACATGGCAAGGTGCCATCATTGTGGTTTTGATTTGAGGCAGGCGTTTGCTGCTGAGGCTGACGTCCGCATTGTGAAGTTGAACCAAGAGCAAATGTTGTTGCTAGGATATGGAAAAGGCACTGTTGGCGGCATAAATTATGCGATTTCTAGTGAGTATTTTCATGAGTTGCATGGTAGTATGCGACGTAAGTTGAAATCCTTGTGGGCTAATGATTTTTACCTAACTGATTGTGCGAATGAGAAATGTCAGGTGAAGAAGGTTGAGTTTGAACATGCAAGCCTAGCTTGTAGAGTATTTTTGTTAGTGTAGATTTAATTCCACGAGGTGGGTGTGAGTGTAGGTCAGATAAAGGCGTGGGTTACGCAAAGAAAGCGATGCTTGTTTGTAACTCTTATAGTTGTTGCGATTACTATAACCATCATTGCCGCTTAATACTAAATAATGGAGTAGAGATGAGCGAATCACAAAACAGTTATGAGTTTCAGCTTGTTACGGAAAGCGTAGCAAAGGAAGACAAGTTTGAAGATAAGACGCACGAAAAATCTGCGGACTTACTATATCAGCTCATAACTAAAACACCCAATGCCGTTACAATTGGTTTGGAAGGTGGCTGGGGTTCTGGTAAATCTACCGTAGTTCATTTTTTAAAAGAAAAACTTAAAAATGAATCTGGAGAGAAATATCACACTTTTACATTTGATGCGTGGGCGCATGATGCTGATCCACTACGTCGTATATTTTTAGAGCGCTTGATCGAGTCTGTTCAACCTATTAATCAAAAAGATGAGTTCTTAGAAGAACGAAAAGAGAGAGTTGTTTTAAAGAAGAAAACGGTAAAATCTAAATCCAAAAAAACTGTTACAAAACTAGGAAAAAGGCTTTCATTCAGTATTTTGCTCTTGCCTTTGGCAACATTCCTTATCACCTTGTCGAGCAAAATCAATGTTTCAGATTGGATCAGTTATGGTCTGTTGGGTTTGGGTGGTTTGATTGCAGCGCTACCTGTTTTTGTTTTATGGTATTGGTGGTGTTTTTCTGAGAGGGATGAGCAAGGAAAGGTAAGGTTTGACATATTTGAGTCTGATACCACAGAAGAGGTGGATCAAGATATTACAGAAGATAACGAAAGAACGTCGGTAGAGTTCGAGCGTTATTTTGATGAAATTATTAGGCACTCACTTGAAGCTAAATATTTTGATAAATTGGTTATTGTTATCGATAACTTAGACCGTATTGAATCAGAACAAGCAAAACATGTATGGTCTACATTGCAAACATTTTTCCAACACAGGTCGTCCGTTGATGGCAAATCACAGTGGACTAATAATGTTTGGTTCGTCATACCCTATGATCGAGAAGGTTTAGAGCATATTTGGAAAAAAGATGAGAAAAAAGCTTCTGATGTCGTTGTGGCCAAATCGTTTATGGATAAATCCATTCAACTTACCGTAGAAGTTCCAAACCCAGTCATGTCTCTATGGGTTAACTATGCAAAAGAGCAGATTACCTTCGCCTTTGACTCTTGGTGTCAGGAAAAAAGAGATGACGTTGAGCGACGATTCATTTCATTTTTTGGCTCCTTTAAACAGTCACCCACTCCGCGAGAGATTAATAATGCGATTAATCAAATTGGGGTATTAGGCATAAAGTATGGTGATAGCATGTCCGCAAGTGCGATGGCTTTGTATGCACTATGTAAGCAGTCCATTACGTCAAAGCAATTGCGTGATCTATTGCTGGATAAGGCCGATGAATGTGAACAGGCAGGCAGTAAGCCGGTTACCAGTGTAGCTAGGGCAATATCTTCGGCATCCATTGATACGAAATATGAGTTGGCTGGAATATTATTTGGTGTCGATAGAAAGAGAGGTGCAGAGCTGCTTATTGAGCCAGAGATCAAAGAAGCTTTTAATAATGGAGAGGTGTCCGATTTTCAAAATATAGTTAATAACTACAAAGAAGCGTTTCAGATCGCATGGGACGCTAATATTCAATTATGGCTTCCAAAAGACGTATTGAATGATTATGCATTTAACTTTGTAAAAGTTGTTAGTTCCGTTGGAAATTGGAGCGATCTGATCGGTAACGAACAGGTTCAATACTTTTTTTCGAGTTTAAGTAACTTTATACAGCAGAGTATGGAGAAGGCAGACTTCGAAAAGTACGATCACAGTGTGCTAATTGATAATTTATCCAGCCTATTGATTGGTAGTCTCAAAGAGCAGACTCTAAGAGTAATTAGCACTCGTCTTAATGATGAGTTAAAGGTAATTATTGCGTCTATGTCAACTGATGTTCAGGCAAATGATCAACTAATTGTGAATGTTCATAAGTCGCGTCAAAGACTTACAGAAAATGGATTCGCTGCTCAGAGAACGCACTATCAAAAATTAGATAGTGAGGCTTGGTCAAAATGGGTTGTTGTTATCAGCAAACTAAATTTAGATTTTGATTATGTTTTATATGGCAAAGAGTCATTGAACGCGATTGTTGACAATGTAGGTTTTAATAGTCAAGCATTGGATGAAGTTAGTTTGAATGGCCTGTATCATGCAATTAAACTCTATCAAGGTCAGATAACAGAAGAGATAGTTAGTAAAATTGTTCAGTGGGGTAAACAGCCGACTAGAAGCACAGACGTTGATTATGCTCAAGAAGTAGAATGCTACTATAAAATTCTTTTGCTGCTGTTCAAAACAACTCCAAAGTTCAGAAATAAACTTTTAGAACTTTTGGCTTTGTCTGAGTTTTGGGGTCCTATTACTGAGTGCGAAGACATGCCAAGTCTTCGACTGCTTGCTGCTGTTGCTTTGAGTCAAAATGAAGACTTTGACCCACCTGCTTGCGTATTATCAGAATATTGGGAGCATGAAATAGAGTCAGATCAGATTGTTTCAATTATTGAAGACTTGGTGAGTCTAAACGCATTAGGTGCCGTTTGGTTATTGGCAAGGGAGGCCAATAATAAGTTAGCGATCCAAATTATTAGGACTGATGATCAACGGCTTTATGAGAGCCAATGTGGGATCAAATATCTTGATCAGTACAAGTGGATGCAAAATGATGAGCTAAGGTCAATCACGAAAAAGCTATGTGACGGTGGATCATTCTCAGCTAATGAAGATGATATGAAAGGTAATGAGCATCTTGACGATTATTATGAAGTATTTGAAATTGTAAATCAATATGGTTCTGTGGATGCTAAGAGCTTTATTCAACAGCAAGTGAATGGTATAACTAAGGACGATTGGATAATATTTTTAACAGAGGGTAAGGAGTTTTATACGTTATTGAGTAGCAAGTCTAAACATTTAACTGACGCATTATTGGTTGTGTTAGAGAAGTATATTAAAAACCCGCATACTGATTTTCCTTTCAATATTGAGAGGTTCGACAGTTTACTGGCAAAAGTTAATGACGTACAGAATGGTAAGTTTAATCCTGTTGCGAAGATGTATTTTGAGTTAAGAGATACTGATATTGCCGCCGATGACGTCTTTGAAAAGCTTAAGCCGATTTTTAAGCAACAAATCGATAATGTAAACTCTCAAGATGTTATGTATAAGATTATTGGTTGGTTAGATAATCAACAATTTGATCGCGTTAAGTGGTTATTAGATAGCAAATTTAAGCCAAACAGCTCTGTACTTGAGAGGTTGCAACAGCAAATTGAAGATGGCTTAAGTCAAGAAAATGAAAGCAGTGATATTTACCGAATTTTGGCCGAGTTTTTTGGTGTATCAATTGATATAGAGAACCCTGCTGAAAGTGAAATTGATCCGACCCAGAATAGTTCGTAGTATTTGATCGCGTAGTGACTTAACGAATTACTTAAAACGGAACGGAATTGGAGTATTGAACAGATAATGATTAAAAGCGCTTTTGAACAAATTAACATGAAAAGAATAAAACCTTGGCATGGAGAAGAAGAGGTAAGAATTTCTTGGATATCTGCGATTGAAAATGTGACGGGATTACACATTCATACAGAGAGAGCTAGAAAGGATGCAAGCCTTAACCATGTAATTGTTGAGTTCAAGGCTCCTAGCTTATTTAATGGAAGAAAGGACAGCCCCAAGTTTATTGAAGCTACTGAGCATAGACTACTCCCTTATATTCAAAAGGAGTCGAAGAAAACGGGCATTCCAGAATCTGATTTTATTGGTATCGCCATTGACGGCGAGCATATTTGTTTTGCACAAGTCATCAACCATCAAATACAAACTCAGCAACTTATTCCTTTTTCTGAGTATGCTGTTGGCATGGTGATTGATGCCTTTATTTCAGATACTCGCAAAGCTCTAACCACTGAAAACTTACTAAATGATTTTGGTCATGGTTCTGCTAATGCAAAAGATTTAATGCAAAACTTGGCGAATGGTCTTGCTAGTGAAATCCAAAAGCCAGACAACAATAAAGTGAAGATGCTCTTTGAGGAATGGCGAACTCTTTACGGTCAAGTTGCTGATATGTCAGTTTTGCAAGCAGAATCAATCACAAAAGAAATGTCTTTTGACTGGCATGGTAAAGCTGAGGATTCTTTACCTGCACGTTTGTTCGTTATCCATACATATAATTCGCTTTTAATTAAGTTGATTGCCGCAGAAATTGTCTCTACTCATGGCTTAACATCCATTCAATTTCCAGCTCAAACAATGTCTGCAATTCAAAATGAAAAGAATCTCATTGATTCCTTGGAGTTTGATATTGAGCATTCCCGAATTTTTGAGCAAGCGGGCATCAAAGGGTTTGTTGAGGAAGCAATTTTTAGTTGGTATCTGGACATTGCTAAACAGCAATTTACTTCAAAACAAAACACGTTTTTGACTTCATTGAGAAAAATACTATCTGTACTGTCTTTTTACAGTCTCGGACAGCTTTCTCATACAAGGGATATTCTGAGAGATTTGTATCAAGGGCTTGTACCTAGCAAGCTTCGACAATCGCTTGGTGAGTTTTACACGCCCGATTGGTTGGTTGATTTTACGCTTTCAAAAGCAAATAAGACTTCTTGGTTGGGTAAAAGAGCACTTGATCCAACGTGTGGTTCTGGCTCATTCCTAATTGCATTAATACGCAAGAAAATAAATGAAGCTAACCAAAATGGGTGGGATGACTTTAAAACGCTTGAAGAGGTTTGCTCGACAGTATGGGGCTTTGATCTTAACCCTTTGGCTGTTCAAACTGCTCGTGTTAATTTTCTGATGGAAATATCCGGCTTGTTGAAATCATGTCGAGGCACAGATATTGAACTACCCGTTTTACTTGCTGATGCAATCTACTCTCCTGCTCAAAACCCTAAAGACAGTCAAAAGGTCGTTCAATATAAGATTGGTAGCAAAGTAGCTAAATTAGACATTCTACTTCCATCTGAATTAGCACTAAACCGTGAAAGATTGGACGATGTTTTCGTCAAAATGGGGGAAGATGTTGAGTCAAATCTTGAGTTCGATAAAGTTGAAAAAAACTTAGTTAAACATGGTTGTATTTCAGCAAATGAGATGGTTGAATGGTCTGAACCTTTAGCCTACACCTACAATCAAGTCTTGAACCTACATCGGAAACAATGGAATGGTATCTGGTTCAGAATTGTACGAAACTTTTTTTGGTCAGCAACGGCTGGTGAATTCGATTGCATTGTAGGAAATCCACCTTGGGTGCGATGGTCAAAACTCCCAGAAGCTTACCGTGAAAGGGTTAAGCCTACCTGTGAAGACTATGGCATTTTTTCTAAAACTAAACGTCATGGTGGAAATGAGTTAGATATTTCAGCCATGATTACTTATGCCGTTTCGGATAAATGGTTAAAAGATGGCGGATGTCTGGCTTTTGTTGTCACAGGTACACTTTTTAAAAACCCTTCTTCTGCTGATTTTAGAACCTTTAAACTTGAACCATCTAATCCTGATTCCGCATATATTCAACCACTCTATGTAGATGACTTTAAGGATTTAAAGCCCTTTGAAGACGCTTCAAACCACACGGTTGTTTCTGTATTTCAAAAAGTAAAAGTTCCTGCGAAATATCCAGTGCCATACACAATATGGAATGCAAAATCGGGCTTTAAAAAGGCAATTTCACCAAAATTAACTTTGGCCGATGTAACGAAAACTCTTGAAGCTGACTATAAAGAGGCCTTTCCTGTTAGTGACGATGGCTCTCCTTGGGCAATTTTAAGCAAAGGTCGTTTTGGAGCAATTAAATATCTATCATCCGAGTGTGAATGGACGCAAGGTCGAAAAGGAATAACTGTCGATTTAAACGGGGTTTATTTTGTACCAATTCTTCAGGATAACGGAAAACTCGTTGAAATTAGAAGCCGACCTGAAGCTGGTCGAAAAGACATTGGTGCAGTACAAAAGCAATGGGTCGAGCCTGATTTACTTTACCCACTTATCAAGGGGGCAGGTGATTTTGAAGCATGTTACTTGAAGCTTACAGACCCCAAATATGAAAAAGAACGCCTATATACCTTTTTGCCTAATTCAGGCATTTCAAAAGAGGCTTATCAAGAGTGCGAAGATAGTTTAAATAGTCTAAGCCTTAAAAAATCAAAACTTTGGTTTAAAGGTTTTGAGACTTTATTGTTAGGCCGTTCAACCTACCGAAGACAGATGAAAAACGCACCCTATCAAGCGGTTTACAACGTAGGTGATTACACATTTAAGCCTTGGAAAGTCGTATGGCCTGAGATGTCATCCAGTTTTTATGCGGCGGTAGCTGGCTCAGACAATATGCCTTTAAACGGCGAGCGTGTCTTTATTCCAGATCACAAAGTTTACTTCGCCTCTTTTGACGACAAGGAAACAGCTTATTATTTATGTGGACTTCTCAACTCAGAATCAGTTAGGGAATGGTTAGATAGCCATAATATATCTATTCAAGTTGCTAATGTGTTTAAGCACCTTTCGTTGCCAGTCTTTGATATTGGTAATTGCGACCATATAGAGCTTTCTAAATTAGTAGAGAAAGCTCATAACACTCATGATAAGAAAGATCGAGCAAAGGTTTTAAAGCAAGCATGGCCTCTTGCTGAAGCAGTTTTGAGTCAATGGAGTAAGTCATTGCAAACGTAAAAACTTGAATGTATCGATGTTGCAATTTTCTCGCTGAATGATCTCAAAAATTGAGCTTGTATTGAGTTTTTCTCAATTAATGTTGTAGACTTGGCATGCTGATCGGCGATTTGTCTCACGAAATTTTGTAAGCGACATATAGTTTATAATTCATGTAGTTATAAACATCATAGAAAGCCATTGTTTATTT
>JAEMQD010000004.1 GCA_022759035.1 Thiotrichales bacterium | reverse complement strand
CCCTGATGCCAAAACGGTGTACCCAAGGTCGGTGTTGACGCTTGCGCAGTAGGACGGGAAGGAATTGGCCCTGCTTCATAACACAATCTGCCCGCTTCAATGGCGCCAGCAAAAGCTCGTGCCATTTTAACAGGGTCTGCCGCTTGCGCAACCGCGGAGTTGAGCAAACAAGCATCGTAACCTAACTCCATCACCTTAGCAGCATGACTGGGAACACCCAATCCAGCATCGACTACCAAAAAAGCATCGGGCAAACGTTTACGAATGGCCTCTAAAGCATAAAGATTAATCGGTCCTAATGCCGTACCAATCGGTGCTGCCCAAGGCATAATTGCCGTCACCCCCAAATCGTAAAGTTTAAGTGCCAGAACCAAGTCGTCTGTGGTATACGCAAATACCTTAAAGCCATCTTTTACCAATACTTCCGCAGCTTTTAGCAACTCAAAAGGATGGGGCTGTAAATTATAATCATCGCCCAATGTTTCGAGTTTAATCCAATCTGTACCAAAAATTTCTCTCGCCATCTGTGCTGTGGCAATGGCTTCTTGCGCCGTGTAACAGCCAGCAGTATTGGGTAATAACTGACAACCCGTGTCTTGAATCATCGACCAATAAGCATTGCCCCCGCCCGCTTGCGGATTCAAGCGACGCAAACCCACCGTAATCACTTGCGCACCACTGGCTTTGACCGAATCCTGTAAGTGTTGTGGCGAAGGATACAAAGAAGAGCCGATAAAAAAACGACTGCTAAATTTTTTTCCGTCTAACTCGAATAACATATTAATTCCTTAATAACGAGAAAAATATCAAGTAAGGAGATAAAAACAAGGCGAAAGCCCGAAGCAAAAAAAGTAAAGCTACTGGAGTTTCTGTTTTTTTGGATAGGGTTTTTTAACGCAGTTAGCGCTCCTTAATTGAATTTTTATTAGCCGCCTTGCACTGGCGCAACCACATCAATTCGATCACCATTTTGTAATTCTCGACTCACATACTGCCCTTTCGGGACAAACAGGGTATTAATGGCACAAGCCATCCGTTGATCTGGCGCAAAACCACGAGCTTGTAAAAAATCAGCCAACATCACCCCCTGATGCAGTGCAAACGACTCGCCATTAAACGACACCACGATGGTGGCGCATTGTGTACAGCTCATATTATTTCCCTTCTATCAAAGCCAAAGCCTGAATCACACAGGCTGGTGCCAACAAATAGCCGTGGCGGTACAAACCATTAATCGTCAACACACCAGAGCGCCAGCCAACAAACGGCAAATTATCAGGCAATGCGGGACGCAAATTGACCGACCACTTAACGATACTCGCTTCGGCAAAACCAGAATGTAGACTATACAAAGCGCTAAGCAACTCTAAGGCAGAGCGCACAGTAACACTACTTTTGTCTTCCGATTCTAACTCCGTCGCACCAATAATAAAGCGATGATTTGCACGTGGCACCACATACAACATATAGCGCGGATGCATTAACCGTATAGGGCGCTGCAAGGTCACTTCTGGCGCATCAACAGTAAGCACTTCACCACGGACACCGCGAACCGATAACACCGCTTTTGCACCGACTCCGCGCGCATCAACAACCATATCAAAATCATAACAATTTTGTGTCGTTTGCAATTGCCTCTCTGCTACAGCAATAACGGTCGCTTGCTCATACCAAGTAACCCCCAGCTTTGTTAATGCCGACTCAAGCGCAACAAATAACTCAGCATTATCAAGCTGTGCTTCTTCTGCCAAAAATACGCCATGACGAAATCGTCCCGCAATAGCAGGTTCACAATCATCGATTTCTGCCCCAGACAACACCCGAACTGCTTGCGTATGAGCAACGGGTAAACGATGTAACAACAAATCTTGAAAGTGACGCAAACTACTCACGTCAGGCGAATGCGCCACCGCCAAACTACCTTGCTGACGATACATCACCGTACAATCACTGTCGGCTTCTAGCTCAGCAATCCATTGTGGATAGCATTGTAGGGATACCATGCCTAAGCGAAAAATTTCTGGTTCACTTACCGCCAACTCAGCAAAAGGTGAAATCATCGCAGCAGCCGTAGTGCCAGCTGCTTGCTCGCCTGCTTTGCTATCGGCATCAAACAGCGTCACCGAATGTCCTGCCCGAGCCAATCGCCACGCAATTAAACGACCAACTAAACCCGCACCGGCAATGCCAATATTCATTATAAATAGATCTCGGCACCCGCTGCCTTAAATTCTGCCGCCTTTGCTTTCATTTCTGCTTCCACATCAAGCAATTGAATCACATTACCTGTAGGTAAAGGAATGCCTGATTGTGCTTGGGCAAAATCACGTACCTCTTGCGAAATTTTCATTGAGCAGAACTTAGGACCGCACATTGAACAGAAATGGGCGATTTTTGCGGATTCTCTCGGCAACGTTGCATCGTGGTAAGCTTTCGCCGTTTCAGGATCAAAACCCAAATTAAACTGATCTTCCCATCGAAATTCAAAGCGTGCCTTACTTAAGGCATCATCACGTAATTGTGCTCCAGGAAAACCTTTTGCCAAGTCAGCCGCATGTGCAGCAATTTTGTAGGTAATGATACCTGTTTTTACGTCATGCTTATCGGGCAAACCCAAATGCTCTTTAGGGGTCACATAACACAACATCGCAGTCCCGTACCAACCAATTTGCGCGGCACCAATAGCCGAAGTGATGTGGTCATAACCTGGCGCAACATCTGTCGTAAGTGGCCCAAGCGTATAGAAAGGCGCTTCAAAACAATCTGCCAATTGTTTATCCATATTCTCTTTAATCATTTGCATCGGCACATGACCCGGACCTTCGATCATGACTTGCACATCGTGCTTCCAAGCAATTTGCGTCAACTCACCTAATGTTTCTAACTCTGCAAATTGTGCCCGGTCATTAGCATCAGCAATCGAGCCAGGACGTAAACCGTCACCCAAACTGAAAGCAACATCATAGGCTTTCATGATTTCGCAAATTTCTTCGAAATGGGTATACAAGAAGTTTTCTTGGTGATGCGCCAAACACCACTTCGCCATAATCGAACCACCACGCGAAACAATGCCAGTTACCCGGTCAGCAGTATATGGAATAAATGGCAAACGCACGCCAGCATGGATAGTGAAATAATCCACACCTTGCTCGGCTTGCTCAATCAAAGTATCACGAAACACTTCCCAGTTAAGGTCTTCAACAATTCCGTTTACCTTCTCCAACGCTTGATAAATAGGTACTGTACCGATAGGTACGGGCGAATTACGAACAATCCACTCTCGCGTTTCGTGAATATTGTTCCCTGTCGATAAGTCCATTACGGTGTCACCGCCCCAGCGAATTGACCACACTAGTTTTTCGACTTCTTCTTCAATACTCGAAGTAATGGCTGAGTTACCAATATTAGAGTTAATCTTCACTAAGAAGTTACGACCAATAATCATTGGTTCCGATTCTGGATGATTAATATTATTTGGAATAATGGCACGACCACGGGCTACCTCATCACGCACAAATTCTGGCGTAATTTCTTCGAGCATCGTCGCACCGAAGCTATGACCTTTATGCTGCGGGCGCTGTTGCGCAATAAACTCAGCCACTTGAGCACGCAACAAATTCTCACGAATTGCAACATACTCCATTTCTGGAGTAATAATACCCTTTTTAGCATAATGCATCTGCGATACATTCATACCCGCTTTTGCCTTACGTGGCAAATGCTTACCTTCAAACTGGATGGCTCGCAATTTTTCATCGCTCGCACGCGCATTCCCATAATCACTACTTAAACCAGAAAGCAACTCAGTATCGCCACGTTCTTCAATCCAACGCTCGCGCAGACGAGGCAAGCCTTGGCGCACGTTAACCTGATAATCGGCATCCGTAAACGGACCAGAAGTATCATAAACACGAATTGGCGGATTGGCTGTCGCTTGTGTTTCGTCTTTGTTGATCACCAAGGTGTCTGTTTGCGCAATTTCACGGAAAGGGACGCGAATATCTGCGCGAGAACCAGTCAAGTAAACTTTTTTAGAATTAGGAAAAGGCGCTGTAGTAATTTTTTGCGCCAAGTCGGTTAAATCAACCGTTAATTGATTACGTGCCATAATGCGATGCCCCTAAAGTAATAAATGCTTTGGGGATGCTGGTGTCATTATCAGAAGAATGAGATAACTTGTTTCCTGCGACAGCATTATCTGTTTCAGGTTCAACGGGTTCCGTTTACACGGTCTCAGCCACCAGCACCCCGACAAGTGCAATAACTATAACAGAGATCCTGGGGCAGCGCAAACCCTAACAATTTAGGATGATAAGCTCATCTTGCGACCATAAACAGCAAAAATAAATACGCCCAACAGCACCCACAGACCAAATCTAAACCAAGTTTCGGCAGGCAAAAATGCCATCAAACCACCACAAAAAACAATACCCAATAAAGGTATGGTCATGCCACCAGGAATCATAAATGGACGCGGCAAATGTGGGTGTGAGCGCCGCAAGACAATCACCGCCAAACTTACCAGTACAAAGGCTGCCAAGGTTCCAACGTTAACAAGCTCAGCCAATGTACCTAAAGGAAAAAAGCCTGCCATCACGGCAATAATCAGCCCCGTTATCACAATGGCATTAACTGGGGTATGAAAACGTGGAGAAACTTGCGACAAAAATCGAGGCAACATGCCATCAACCGACATTGCATATAAAATGCGCGTTAACGCATAATACAGCACCAACATCACCGTCGTTAATCCTGCAATCGCACCGGTTGCCACCAAGGCTGATGCCCAATTCATTCCTACCAATTGCAAAGCATGCGCAACGGGAGAAGCAACATTCAATTCCGTATATGGAACCATACCGGTTAGTACCGCAGCGACCAACATATAAATAGCACTACACACCACCAATGCCCATAGTAGCCCGCGCGGAATATCACGCTGCGGATCTTTTGCCTCTTCTGTCGCAGTAGACACCGCATCAAACCCAACATAAGCAAAAAACACTAATGACGCGGCAGCTAACACGCCAATTGGCTTACCACTCTCCGCATGATCAAACCAGCCAAAGGGCAAAAAAGGTGTCCAATTTTCAGGATTAACATAACCAACACCAATCACCAAAAATATCGTGATCGTTAATAACTTCACGAATACCATGACCGCATTTAAGCGTGCGCCCTCTTTAGCGCCGACAACAAGCAACGTTAAAAGCAACAAAATAATCGAAGCGGCAGGCAAATTAACAAGCCCCCCCTCCGCAGGCGCCTTGATTAAGTAATCTGGCAAACCTAACCCAATTGCTGTTAACCCATGATTAAAATAACCAGACCATCCCGTAGAGACAGCGGCCACAGAAACCGAATATTCCAGCACCAATACCCAGCCAATCAACCAACCAACGAACTCACCGAAAGCTTTTCGTGCATAACCATAAGCACTCCCACTTCCGCCCAACATCCCTGCCAACTCAGCATACGCAAAAGCAGCAAATCCCGCGGCCAGTCCTGCAATTAAAAAAGAAACGATTACCCCAGGTCCTGCTTGTGTTGCAGCCGCCAATCCGGTTAGTACAAAGATACCTGTACCGATGATGGCACCAATTCCCATGAAAAACAAATCCCAAGCCGTTAATACTTGCTTTAGTTTCACCTTATTCGCATCCATCCCTATTCCTTTTACTTATCGCAATTATGTCGCCAAAGACTCGCCGGTATAAGACAATAACCCTCGCAGTACCAGATCGGGTTGCTTCAACCAATTACCAGAGAGCAAAGGCAATAACTGCTGCGCATCACCGCCCGTTAATACACAATGCATCGGACCACCCACTAATTCTGTTGCCTGATTCGCCAAACGCTCTACACTTGCCGCCAAGCTCCACAAAGCACCACCTGCCACTGCTTGCGTTGTATTTCGACCCAAGAGTCCATTGCTAGGAACATCTTCACTTTGTGCGTTCGCCACTAGGTGTCCTGCTACTTGAGCTGTGCCCACACGCAAACATTGACGCATCATTAACAACCCAGGCACAATCAATCCACCTAAATGTTCGCCGCCATTGTTAATCACATCAATTGTTAATGCTGTTCCAGCATCCACAACGCATACAGCCTGTTGATGCATCTGCCACGCACCCAATAGCGCGCACCAACGATCTACGCCCAAACTGGAAGGTTGCGCATAACCATTTTTTAAACCATTTTTTTGTGCTTCCGACACAACCTCCAGCAAACGGGAAGCCCAGCTATTCGCAATACAAAAACGCAGTAGCTTTACCCATTCACCTTCACCAACACATGCCATCACAACCAAACTTGGTTTTTCGTCTTCTGGCCAAACCTGTTGCAAAAACCCTTCAACCGACAATCCTGCTAGTGGTAAAGCACCAACATACTCATACATGCCAGCACGCACCCGCGCCCATTTAACGCGCGTATTGCCGACATCTAATAACAACTTACTCATTCATTTTCCTAATTTATTCGATCACGTAACTGTACATCACCCGCCATAAAAACTTGTTCGCCAGCCTGTGTATTCATTAATAGCGCGCCCGACGGCAAAATATCACGAAAAACACCTTCGATAATACGGCTTGCTTGCATCACATAAACCGATTCACCCAACCAAAGCGCTTGTGATTTCCAACGAGTAACTAACGCAACACTATCCGATTCGCTAACTAATTGCTGACTCAATCGCAACCATTCATGAACAATACCTGTAATTAACTGAGCCATATCTGGCACATTCGGCATTACATCAGCCAAAGCAATCGCCTCAACAGGCAACTGACCGACTAATCGATTTAAACCAATGCCTAACACAATATCAAAGCGATCATGCTTTTGTTCACATACAGAAATTAACACACCTGCTAACTTTCTCTGTGCGATGTAAATATCATTTGGCCATTTTAACTGAACACCTTGAACTCCTAAAGCACTTAATGCATTTTGAACCGCCAAAGCTGCCGTTAAGCTCAATAAACCAACGGACGATGGATTAATCCTTACCCAACCACGCCAAGAAAAAGTTACCTGACCACTATTCGCAACCCAAGCTCGTCCCTGTCGACCAATGCCATCTGTTTGTTGTCGCGCAACGACCAATAACCAATCACGCCCTAAACACACTGACCGCTGCGTTAATAGTTTTTGTGTTGAAGGAAGTACATCGTAAACTTCAATGGCTGAAACACGTGCACGATGTACTGGCAATAATGCAGACCAAATAGCGTGAGATAAAGCAATACTCATAAAAAATGGGCGCTATTTGCTCTAGTTAACCAATTTTCTGATACAACAAACCATTGCCAGAAAAAGACAAACATCAATAGAATGATTATGCCAAACCTCCACTGCACAGCACTAACAACCTCATTCACACAAATACGCGAGTCGTTATCCGTATCCAGTAATGCTGAAGCATCTGCCGAAATAGCCATAGCAGAAGTTGGACAGCTTAAAACAGCCCATAATTTCGGATCAAGACTAGACAAGGAACGCCAATCTTCATCTGTCTGTAACCCTACCTGATCAAAGCCTCCGATACGATCAAAATTCGGCCGATGAGGTGTTAGCCTCTTACTATTTAACATAATATTCCCACACTGCTATGCTAGTAAGCTAACTATACTAGCGTGAAATGCTTTTAGGCTAGCAATAAAACGATTTTCTTTAGGCGATAAAAAACCCCATTCTTTTGGAATGGGGTTTAGGGATTAA
>JAEMQD010000016.1 GCA_022759035.1 Thiotrichales bacterium | reverse complement strand
CTTGGGCTTACTCAATATAAGCGAGGTAATTATACCAATGAATGATATTGAAATGGAACAAAAGGCACTAAAAATGTCTAATGAAAAGTTCACTCCAGATTTAATTGTTTGCCCGTTTGAAATCCTGTCAGATGAACGATTGACCTTGCGCCATATTCGCACCCTATTGGCTATCTTTTCGTGGCGCAAAAAGAACACTAGCACCGCTCGCGTGAGCCGTGAAATGTTGTCAGAGCGTACAGGTTATCCAGTTACCCGTGTATCGCAAATAACATCAGAATTAGAGCAAATTGGATGGTTAAAAAAGACTGGTAACGGTGGAAAATCTCAATGGTCAGAGTATCAAATTTGTGACATTGAAACCAGTCTAAACAGTAACCAAAACGGTAACGGTTACCAAAACGGTAACGGTTACCAAAACGGTAACGGTTACCAAAACGGTAACGGTTACCAAAACGGTAATCAAACGGTTACCGATTTGGATTCAAACGGTTACCAAAACGGTAACGATACGGTTACCAAAACGGTAACGGGCATAGATACAGGAATAGTACAGGAAGAACTAAAGACAGGAAGAATACAGGAAGAATATCCGCGCGAGGCGCTCCCTGTTTGGTTGGATGTTGGCCTGTGGAGCGATTGGTTAGATTCACGCCAAAAACTTAAAGCACAAAACTCACCAAGAGCGTTAAGCATCATCCTGAAAAAACTAACCGAATGGAAAGCGCAAGGCTTTAACCCAAACACGCTAATCGAAACATCGCTGGTCAACGGTTGGAAAGATTGCTACCCGCCAAAACAAAACAACAGCAAACAGCAAGATGACGGATACGCACAATTCGTCTCCCAAACCGAAAGACTGGAAACAGCAAAAACAACATCACACTCGCAAATGACCGCAATCGAGGGGACTTGGCAATGAGCAACAACAGCATGGAAGCATTGAACGAAAAAGCTAAGTTTTGGGGCTTGCTACAAACAGCACTGCCAGCCATGCAAGTTTTCGATCACAAATCGGCAGCAGCAGGCTGGTGGCTTGCGCTAAAAGGCTTCAGCTACGAACAAGCAGAAAACGCCATTGCTCGATTATTACAGCTAGGCAAAAAAGCACCAGTTCCAGCAGATGCCATCGCAATCATTCAGGAAAATTTGGAATACCTGTGGTTAAGCTCCGACGAAGCATGGGCAGCCGTGCTAGTCATGAGCGACGAAGAGCGCAGCGCTTTCACAACAGATGCAATCGATCAGGCGCTGCAAAACCTAAACGAACTGATTGCCAGCGACAAAATTGCAGGCCGCATGGCGTTTAAGTCTGCTTACGAACGAGTGCGAAAAACGTGGATGGCGCAGGGCAGGGTGCCAACAGTCCGATTCGCTCAAGGTACAAACAAGGCAGAGCGCGCCGATGTGATTAAGCAAGCGGTCGATCAAGGACTAATCAGCAGTCAGCAAGCACAACATTTTTTGCCAGCACCAGTTGTGTCTCCAAGCAATCTTTTGCGCATAGCTCAAGACAACGTTGGCAAAGACCCAGAGGCAGAAAAAGCCCTGTCTGCGCTAAAAGAAATGCTAGGTATTGGCGGGTTCTCAATGCCCAAAAAATGGATAACACCCGATAAGGTTTGGGAAGAAAACGGCGTGATGTTTGTTCGTTTTGGCGATGAGGTTAAGCGCCTAGATGAGCTTGAAGACAGGAAAGCAGCATAGTTGGAAAGGAGTTAGTTTTGGAAAAGACAAAACAGTTTTTGGTACGTTGCCCTAAGTGCGGAAGTGAAACACGCATAATCACATCGGAACAGGTAACGAGTAATTTGAGACGGCTTTACATTCAGTGTAAAAACTGGAATTGCGGCAAAAGGCTAACCGCAACTGTTGAAACTTGTGAGGTAAGTCATTCACCAAACGACTGTTGTTTACCAGAGCTGCAACCAGAACTTTTGCCACCAGTATCTCAAGTAGATTTATTCCCGGAGTTAAAAAAATGGCTTGGTCATTAGTCAAAATTCAGGCGAATTTAGTTCGCAATTCGCTTTCGTTACCAAAAGTGCGCATTAAAAGCGCGGGGGCTGGGGTGAGCGCGGGCTTTGATGAATTTGATAATCGTTATCAAATATTTTTAGGGTGTGTTTATGTGGGATCGTGAGTTCGATAGAGCCTCTTGGAATGGTGTGCCAGTCAATTTGCTCAAGACTTCAATTGAGCGCGGTAAGCGCGTCAACGTTCAGAACTTGCCATACTCAGATGAACCGTTCGTTGAAGTTATGGGCGAAGAGTCTCGTAGCTATAAGTTTGATGCTATTTTTGTTGGCAAAGATTCTTTAGGACAAGCCAGTGCGTTTATCGCAGCCTTGTCTTCAGAGCCAGAGGGAACGCTTGAGCATCCTTATCTTGGTGAACTGGAGTTGATTTATACCAAATCTTCTCAGTCGTTTAGCACCAAACAAGGTGAAGTTATCTTATCGCTTGAATTTTTGATGAAGGGATTGCCGATAACTTTGCCTGCTACTTATTCAAAGTCAGTTGATGGCTTGACTGCTGAAGCTGACGAGTGGGCGATGCTTGACTTTAGCGAGGCGATGAAAGGCTTACCGCTGGATGAGATAAATAAGATTAAGGATAAGCTTGATGCTTTTGTAGGAAAGCTTAATAAGTTGTCTAGTCAGTTGCAAATGCCAATCACGGTGCTTGGACAAATCCAAACCAAGATTCAATCGGCGCTTGGTGCTGTTGCAAGCATAGCGAATGCGCCAAGATCTTTTGCTTCTGCACTATTTGCATCTGTTAATGGTCTTGTTAGCGGCATTACTTCTTCTTTAGGCGGCATCGCTTACGGCGTTACGGGCAATGCGCCCAAGGCAAGTCGTGACATGTTGTCCGCTTTTAGATCATCGCCATCGAGCGCGACGTCTGATCCTGCTGATCGACTTATCAAGGCATCAAGTTTTTCTGCTTTGTTAAGGCTTTCACCACAATTATTGGTAACCATGGATGCTCAAAACGAGAAAAGCCTGATAGCGGCCATTGAGCCAATTGGCGGTATTGCTGTTGCTGAAATGGCAATTAAGCAGCTGAGCATCTTGGCAGATGAATTGATTGATGAGGCGACTCGCTCCGCTTCTAGCGATTCTATTGGTTTGGTTGAGTCATTGCTGGCAATTAAAGCAGAGCTTAACACCCAGCTTAAAAAACTAGATGCAGCATTTTTGGCCAGCGTTAGTGTTATGGCTGTTTCACCAACGCCGGTTTATGTTTTGGCGCAAAGGTATGATGCAGACTTAACAAGAATTAGTTGTATTAACGATGTGGATCACCCGTTATTTGTTAATGGCGAGGTAAGGTTATGAACAAACTAACCTTGTTTATTGCTGGCAAAGAAATCCAATTTTTTAGCGCAAAGCTTGGTTATTCGCTTGAGAAACTTGCTCATACCTTCGAGGCCGAGATTACCTATGAGTCTTTCGATAAGCCCGAAAAAGTTGAGTGGCGACTCAATGACAAGGTGGTGATGACTGGACAGCTGGACACAACCAGCACCAGAACCGATAGCGGCAGGCGTGGCTTGCGTATCTCAGGTCGTTCTTTATCGGCGAATATGATCGACAGCCGCATCAAGATGGATGCTGAGTACGGGCAAAGCTTTAAGGCACTCGTTGGAAAGATTGCTGGAGAGTTTGGGCTTGGGGTTGTTTCTAATAGCGACAAGTCGAATGAGGTCATTGATGAGTTTCAAATAAACTGCGAGTCGCCTATGGCAAGTCTTGCGCAGTTGGCTAAACAAAAAAACCTAATGCTGATTGAGCGTGATGGCTCCATTTTGATTGAGGCTCCTGGCACTTATCAGGTCGAGAATATTGCATTGATTGAGGGAGAAAACCTTGCGTCATTTGAAATTGATAGAAACTGGACTGATTTGTTTTATCAGTACGAGGTGCAAGGACCCTGGGAAGAAGGCGACAAGGCGGTCGTTACCTATGCGGGAGCCAACCCAGTGCGCAAGCGGGTGATTATGGCAGATAAGGCAAGTGATGGTGTTTCTTGCTCTGATCGTGCTGAGTACGAGAAGAACCTGGCCATTGCTAAAGGGTTAAGCGTTAAAGCTACCATTCCTGGTATCTGGCTAGAGCTGAGCGGCATTGCTTTGAATCGGCTGGTATTAATTAAATCGGTAAAGCAATCGTTTGAAGAGAAGCTTCTCATTAAATCTTTGTCCATTAACGTTGGCGAAAAATCCCAGCAAACAGAGTTAGAGCTGTTTAGACCTTTTGCGGAGAAGTCCGATGCTTGAGAATTTAATGAACCGCATTAAGTTGCTTTTCGGTATGGGTGTCGTGACCTTGGCCAGCACTAAGACAGTGCAAGTTAAGTTGGCTACTGGTGTAACCAATGACAAGATTAAGCGCGTACACGACTATGGCTTTATGAGTAGACCAATTGAGGGGGCTAAGGGTTATCTTCTTTTTGTTGGCGGAGATGTTAGCAAAGGTATTGCGGTCAAGGTGGAAGATGAACGCTACGAAATAGCGCTGCAACCTGGTGAGGTCGCCATGTTAGACGATAAGGGAAACTTAATTCACATGACATCGAGTGGTATTTCTATCGTATCACCAACAGCAATTGTGATTAGCGCACCAACCAACACCATTAACGGTGAAACCACCATTAACGGACAAACAACCATTAATGGTGTCACAAGCCTAAACGGCGCTACCACCGCCACAGGTGGCATGACGATTGACGGTATTGCCTTCGGAACACATAAGCACGCTGAAAACAATAACACTATAACAGGAGGTCCGCAATGAGTTTCACCTTAAGCGCACTAGATGCGCCTATTGCTTCTAAAGACGGATTAAACCATGCAGTGCTTCAGAGCCTGTTAAATTTTGCCACTGCCAAAAAAACCGATGAGTTAGATGCGGGGCATCATCGTCAAGGCTGGTGGGCTGGGCAAACTGTTGGCGCTCGAAGCTGGACGCTGGCCAGAAGCAAAAATACACCAGAAGTGCGCAATAAATTGAAGCGATTTACCGAACAGGCATTGCAGTGGCTCATCGATGATGGCTATGCCAAAAGCATTAAGGTTGAGATTGATAATCATGGCGCATGGATTAATCGTGTGGTGACTATTGAGCTTTCTGCTACTGCGCTGTTCAAAGATGGCGAGTCTTTAACGGTAGCCGTTCCTTATAACTTTAACCTGTGAGGCATGAATGAATAAACCAAGTTTAAAACAGCTGATTGATCGAGCTAAGACAACGATGGTTTCCAGGCTTGGAGTCGATAACCCTGCTATCGATGCGCTTGCAGCTGCCATTGGTGGTGGCAATTATGGAAACTATGCTTATCAGGATTATCTTTTCAAACAGATGCACCCAGAAACAGCGAACGAAGATTTTTTATACCTTTGGGCAGAGCGCTTTAACACGCCACGAATAGCGCCATTGCAAGCGTCTGGTTTTGTGAAGTTTGAAACGGCTTTTTCGGTTAATTTGCCTGCTGGCATTGTGTTGCAAACAACTAATGGCAACAAATACACCACGACGGATTCTGGTTTATCTGATAACCCTATTGCTTGTCGGTGCGACCTTCCAGGCGTTGCTGGTAATTTATCAGCTGGCGTAAAGTTGGCTATGCTCACTGCCTTGCCTGGTGTTAGTCCATCCAACATTGTTGTTATTTCTATGGGTGGCGGGTCAGATGCAGAGGACATTGAGCATTGGCGCGGTCGGGTAGTTACAGGATTTAATGAAAAGTATATGGTTGGACGCAGAGAAGACTATGCCTTTTGGGCGATGTCAGCTCATCCTAGTGTTGGCTTTGCTTATGCCCAAGATAATTACCCAGGGATTGGACAAGTAACTGTTTATTTTGGTGCAAAATCAAGAGATGTTTCTTTGGATTTGGATACAATCGATTTAGTCCAGTCTTATTTAGACAGCAAAAGACTGGCTGGTTGTCACGTTCATGCTGTAAACGCTTCTCCAACTCCTATCGATATTATACTTTCTGGCATCAACGATGTTTATATGCGAGAGCGTGTCAAAAGCGCAATTGACGCCATGCTTATCGCTAAGCTTGGTAGCAGAGAAGCCGTTACACCTTCTGAAATTATGCTTGCAGTAACCAGTATTACGACAAGCTTTGGACTTATTGCTCCTACAACGCCTATTGTTCCTGGTCAGGGTAATGTTATCGTGCTTGGGGATATTTTATGGCAGTAAAAAACTACACTGAAGCTGACTTCGTTGATGCGGTAAAACTACTGTTACCACCAGGAGACTATTGGAGTCAAAGCAATGATCAGATTGATGGATTGGTGTACGCGATTGGCAAAGAACTTTATCAGACCTATTTAGACAATATGCTGTTATTTCTAAATCAGGAAAATAGAAGCGATAACAATTGGCGCATTTCTGATTATCAATCACTATTAGATTTATATCAAAAAGGCGCGATGGCGAGTGACAATATTTTAACGCCTGCTGTCATAGATATAAAACTATCAAGCGTTAATTACATTTTGGAAATGCTAAGCGCTGTGGAGCAAATGAGACTTCCACACACTGTAATCAACTGGAGACTTCAATCGGTGCAAGGCATTGCCACAGAATTGAGGATGGTAAATTATTTTCGCATAGAGGCTGCTGAATGAATCCACCAATCAAGGTTACTAATCTAGGCAAGCAGGCATTAATTAATGCTCAAAATTCTGGCCTTAGCGGCGTTATTATCGCATCAGCAAAGCTTGGTTCTGCTGTTTATGATCCAACAGAAGACGCAACTGACTTGGTAGCTCCATTCAAAACAATTGAAACGATTTCAGGCGTTGCTATTGATGATGAATCAATCAGTGTGTCGATTAAAGATACTTCTGATGATGGCTACGAAGTTAACGAAATTGGCTTCTTTACAGACACGGGCGTTTTGTTTGCTGTTTTAGCAACTCAAAACGAACCAATTCTGCTAAAGCAAGCAAAAAGCTGGTTATTGGCAACACTTGATATCAAGTTTTCATCTATAGATGCAAGTCATATTCTTTTTGGCGATGCGAGTTTTGCCTACCCTAAAGCAACTGAAAGCCAAGTAAAAAAAGGCGTTTCTGTTATGGAAATGGTTGGACCAGAAAGCATGTACTTTTTAGTAAAGCGTCAAAAGATGAATTTTTTTAACCTTAACTTATTAAGAGGCGCCTAATGGATATTGCAGGTTTGAAACAGCAATTAATCGACCGAATTAATACGGTCTCTACATCGTCAACTTCTTTAGAAGACTTGAGTTATGCCAGCGCTGCATTGGCAAAGCTTAATGAAATTGTCCCACAAAACACGGGAAGCACACCAATCTTGTCAAAAGCAAGTATTGTCATGCTCAACGGCGTTCCCGCATTACAACTCGTTTGAAGGATAACAACATGAAAGGACTGCCAAAACAGTTGCAAACGCGCGAAGACTTTAACGAAGCGCTTTTACTTGCTGAAACTGAGAAAACAATTGCTCACGCATTAGCAAATCACTTCAAGGGACTACTTGAATCATCTTACAAGTACGAGTTTGATAAAAACCTAAACGACGGCGAAAACCCAGATGGTACATTGCCAGACTTTGTTGTTATTGAAAAAAATGACGAACAAAATATTAAACGACACCAACTTAAACGCGTAATTGATGAAAATTCACGTTTATTTTCGCTTGGGTTTGATGTCGCCACAGTAACTATTATTATTAACAAACTGGAGCAATAACATGGCATCTGGTGATATTTTAGTCATACCGGCTCAAGC
>JAEMQD010000015.1 GCA_022759035.1 Thiotrichales bacterium | reverse complement strand
AAAGCATTCGAGCACAATACCCTAATGCTCCTACCTCACCTACACAAGTTCAAACCCAAGTGCCAGAAGGGAATAGTGGCATCAGCTATGCTTATTTTTTATTGCAGTTCACAGGCATCAGAGCTGACCCTAACGAAAAACTCAGTGTTGACTACACCACCCGAAATGGCACAGCTATAGCAGGGCAAGATTACCTTGCAACGAGTGGAACCCTCGTCATCTATCCCAACGAAACACAAGCCGTCATAGCCGTAGAGATTATTGGTGATACCATCCCAGAACCGGATGAAACCTTCTACCTCGACGTCAGCAATCCTGTGGGTGGTAGCTTTGGAGTGGGCGTAGTAACCCTGACAGCGATGAGAACGATTGTGAATGATGATGGGGTGATTGCTTAGTTGACAAGCTTCTCTATAAATAAGAATAAAAGGGGTCAGACCCCTTTTTTCTCTGGTACTGGTGGTGTCTGTTGGAGTGCCCACTAACGAAACGCTAGGCGTTGTTGGGGTTGTCGTGGTCGGTGTGCTAGTGCCCTTAGTACTATTGGCATATAAGTCGTTTAGCGCACTGGCATTGTCGTCATCATCGTCATGATATTCACTTTCTTGGCTTTCATGTAAGCTATGTAGCACTTCTTTTAGTGTCTCCCAGAGCTGTTTTGGTTTACCATAGTCTGTCGTCAAGTTTTTTTGTATGGTCTGTGATGAGATGAATAAATTAATGGTGTGGCGCTGGGTGTTGTGGTGCGGATTGTCGGTTATTGTCGCTATACTGGCCATTCGACCACCAAGCTGGTGGAATGGTGTGTCGTATTTATGGCAAGATGCGGCCATTAAAGCATGGGCATCATCAGAACCAGTAGAATCTGTAGTGCTGGTTGATATTGATGAAGCGTCTCTGGCGATGTTCGGCCCATGGCCTTGGGCGCGTAGTTTGACTGCACAATTAGTGACGCGCTTAAAGCAAGACTATGATGTTGAAACGATTGGTATGGATATTTTCTTTCCCGATACCACCAATGCCGCCGAAGATGATGCATTGGTTACAGCGGCACGTCAATCACAGGCGGTATTGTCTGTATTGTGGGATTATCATGGGCAACAGCCGCCTTTAGCCGTTGGGGTTGTCGGTGGTCGCTCGTTCGCGCCTGTAGGGGTATATCGCGCGCAAGGTTATTTGGGTAATTATGCATCATTGGCTGAACAGGGAGGCGGTGCTGTCGGTCATATTGCACCAGTGCCTGATGCACAAGGTATCGTGCGTTTTATGCCTCCGATGGTCGATTGGCAAGATCGGGCCTATCCAATGTTGTCTTTAGCTTTGTTTGCACAAAGTCAACATAAGGGATTGCATCCGAGTGTTGACGCAAACCGTTTATATCCGTTCGAAGACCGACAGATGGGTCTGCCTTTTACCTTGCCTGGTTTATGGGCGATTCCTTATCGGTATCGTGATAGTGCGTTTACGGTCGTACCGGCATGGCAGGTGCTTACAGCACAGGTGCCGCCGTCATTGTTACAAGGTAAACAGGTGATTATTGGTGCGTCAGCGATGGGGCTGTCCGATCGGGTGGCTACGCCATTGGCATCGATTGTGCCAGGAATGATGGTGCATGCTCAAATGCTGGCAGCATTAAATACCCCAACCCTGTCTTGGCGACTGGCTGGTCCAAGTTGGTGGTGGTTTTTGCCAGTGAGTTTGCTGGGATTGGCATATTTACTCATGGCGAGGGGAATTCGTGCTGGTTTGTTGTGGGTGAGTGCGTTTTCGGCTGGCTGGTTGTTTTGGGTGGCTTATGATTACGCAGCAGGCTTGCAAATGCCAGATATTGCATTGCCCGTTGTGGCGTTGTGGTTTTGGTTGGTGGTGCAAGCGACGTTAGAGTGGGCTTTGGTTCGTCGTCAGAGTTTACGATTATATCAATTATTTAAAGATTATTTGCCAGCTAACGTTTTGCAACAGCTGGTGCGTAATCCTGACGCGGCTTTGTTATCGCCGCAACAACGAGAAGTGACAGTATTGTTTGCTGATATTGTTGGTTTTACGACGATGACAGAGCGCCTTTCTACCCAAGCAGCAGCATCGTTAACCCGTCAGGTGTTATCCCTCTTAACCAAGGCGGTTTATGAAGCGAATGGTACATTGGATAAATATATGGGCGATGCCTTGATGGCTTTTTGGAATGCGCCCTTGTCGCAAGCGAACCATCGACAGTTGGCCGTACAAGCTGCACAGGCAATGCGTTCGGCTATGTACAAGTTAAATCAACAACGGGTGTTGATTGGTTTGGCGCCCATTCGCATACGAATAGGGATTAATACCGGTGAAGTGCTGGTTGGTGATTTAGGAACGCAGTGGCGTCATGCTTATACCGTGTTGGGTGATGCGGTTAATGTGGCGCAACGATTAATGGTTGCTGCTGCCCAATTAGGTGAGGATGTGATGATTGGTGAAGCAACGGCAGAAGAGTTGCCAAATTTGACCAGTGTTGGTGAGGTATTCTTGCTGGGAAGAGAAAAGAGAGTTCAGGCTTTTGTGATCTCTGTCACGGATATAGAAGGCGGTTCTGAACGAGTTATGGCATAATGACAAGTCAATTTTAAGGTGTGTTGTGCATGCAAAAGTCTATTATTTCAGAGTTAACACGTACCGTTTCTGATTTTAAACGTGTTTTTATGTACATTGGTTTGTTTAGCTTTATCATTAACCTGTTAATGCTTGTACCTTCTTTGTATATGTTACAAGTTTACGACCGCGTGATGATGAGCCGTAGTAACGAAACGTTATTTATGTTAACGGCGATTGTGGTGTGGCTATTTATTGTCATGGCGCTTCTGGAATATGTGCGTTCTGAGTTAATGATTCGATTAGGATCTCAGCTAGACAATAAGCTAAATCGTCGTTTGTATGGTGCGATGGTGGACTACTCTTTGGCACGTCCAGGGCAAGCAACCGCGCAGCCAATGTCAGATCTAACCGCCGTGCGTCAGTTTATGACGGGTAATGGTTTGTTTGCTTTTTTTGATGCGCCTTGGATGCCAATTTATATTGGCGTGCTCTTCTTGTTTCACCCTGCGTTTGGGTGGTTTGCCATTGCCGCGGGCATTATTCTTGTGATTGTTGCGATTTTAAATGAGCGCTCAACCAAAACATTGTTGGCTGCGGCCAACGCCGAAAGCATTAAGTCGAACCAAGCCGTTGCAACGCAGTTACGTAGTGTGGAAGTGTTACATGCCATGGGTATGTTGCCTGCATTGCGTGATCGTTGGTTAGGTAAGCATTTACAGTTTTTAAAGCATCAATCTGATGCTTCAGATCAGGCGGCGATTTGGGCTAACTTGTCAAAATCACTTCGCATGTTGTTTCAATCGTTGATTTTGGGCTTGGGTGCTTATTTAGCCATTCATAACGAAATTACCTCGGGTATGTTGATTGCCGGCTCTATTATCATGGGGCGTGCGTTGGCACCGATTGATCAAATGATCGGTACATGGAAGCAATTTGGCAGCGCGCGTTCTGCTTATGAGCGTTTGGATAATTTATTAACGGAGTTTCCTGATAGGGGAAAACCGATGTCGTTACCAGCCCCTCAAGGAAATATTTCTGTTGAAGGGGCTTTTGTGGTACCACCGGGTGCAAAACAGCATTCGTTATCAAATGTTTCTTTTGCGATTAATGCTGGTGATGTATTAGGGGTGATTGGCCCAAGTGCGGCAGGTAAGTCGTCGTTGGCGCGCGCCTTAATGGGTGTGTGGCCATTAATGAGTGGTAAGGTGCGCTTAGATGGTGCTGATTTGGCGCATTATAATCGTGAAGAATTAGGCCCTTATATTGGTTACTTGCCACAGGATGTCGAATTGTTTGAAGGGACCATTGCAGAGAATATTGCTCGCTTTGGTGAGGTAGACGCCGACAAAGTTGTGCGGGCAGCGCAATTGGCTGGGGTGCATGAAATGATTTTGCGCTTACCTGGTGGTTATAATTCGGTGTTAGGACAGGGTGGTATTGCTTTGTCTGGTGGTCAGCGTCAGCGTATTGGTTTGGCGCGTGCAATGTATGGTAATCCGCGCTTTGTTGTGCTGGATGAGCCTAATTCTAATTTGGATGATGCTGGAGAGCGTGCGCTCGTTCAAGCCGTGCTTAACTTTAAGCAAATGGGTACCACGGTGGTGTTAATTACCCATCGTCCTGGTATTTTGGGTGTGACCGATAAGATTTTATTATTAGTTGAAGGCCAAGTTCGTGCTTTTGGGTTGCGTGATGATGTCTTGCGCTCATTGCAAGGACAACAAGCACCTGCGGCAGAACAAGCGTCGCCGCCCGCGCAACAAAATGAGGTTAATCCATGAGTCATCCAGTAAAAAAGTCAGCCGTTGTTGCTGAGCAATCAGAAGTTTTGTTGGCTCAGGATGATGTGTTAACTGCGCCAGCTGTCGAGGAAAAAGCACCTTTTGTGTCTTTGCCATTAGATGAAGCACCTTATCGCCGTTTTGGAATGTTCGTGACGTTTGGGATGCTTGGTGTTTTTTTAGTTTGGGCTGCCTTTGCACCGCTAAAGTCGGCTATTGTTGGGTCAGGTAAAATTGTTGTAGAGTCACGCAACAAAGTGGTACAGCATTTAGACGGTGGTATCGTTGCTGAAATTTACGTTAAAGAAGGTGATCAGGTTCATAAGGGACAGCCTTTGTTGAAGTTGTCGGATGTTCAAATTAAAGCACAGCTTACGATTGTTCATAGTCAATTATGGGAAGCGATGGCGAGTTTTGATCGTTTAATGGCAGAGCGCAATGGGTTAGAGGTTTTGACGTTTTCACCAGCTGTTTTAGCGTTAAAAAATGAGCCACAAATGGCACGTTATATGGAAACACAACAGCAGCTTTTTACCGTGCGTCGTTTGGCCTATCATAGTGAGCAGTCTGTGCTTAATCAGAGAGTGGCACAAACTAAAGAGCAAATAAATGGTTTAGAACATGTTGTACTCAGTGAACAAAACCGAGCCAAATCGCTAACACAGGATGTTAAAGATTGGCGTTCACTTTATGAGCAACAATTTGCCGATAAAATTCGTTTGCGTGAAATGGAACGTCAATTGACCGAGCTTGAAGGTGATATGGCCAGCAAGCAATCAGAAATTGCTCGTCTCAGGCAAGTGGCTACAGAAACCGAAAGACAAAAACTGTTGCGTCAGCAGGAGTATTTAAAAGAAATTTCGGATCAAATGCGAGATGTCCAAGGGAAGCAGTCGGAAGGAGAGGCACGACAAGCCGCTTTGGTTGATCAGTTGCAGCGTATTGAAATTGATGCGCCAGATGATGGCCGTGTTGTTGGGTTTGATGTGGTTAATGTGGGTGCCGTAATTGATCCACGCCGTCCGATCATGCAAATTGTGCCTAACGAGCACTCCTTCGCTGTGTTAGGCAGAATTCAGACAATGGATATTGATATGGTTTCTGCGGGTCAACGTGCAGAAATTAAATTTAGCGCATTTAATACGAATTTCTTGCCTGTTATGTATGGTCACGTAGAATCTGTTGGTGCCGACTCGTTGATTGACGAAGCAACAAAGCAGCCTTATTATACGGTGCGCGTCATACCAGAGCCAGAAGCTGTGGCAGTCTTGGAAAAACAGGGCTGGCAATTGGTTTCGGGTATGCCAGCGGATATTTATATTCAGACCCGTGAGCGAACACTGCTTAATTATATTATTAAGCCATTGGAAGTAATGATCTCTAAGTCGTTAAATGAAGATGATGGGGTTTTATAATGCGTAGTCAACCGTTGCTTATTGGTAGCTTGTGCGCATTGTTAGCTTTGCCGAGTTTTGCGCAAGTGATGACATTGAATGATGCTTATCAATTGGCTTTAGCGAAAGATGCTAAATTAGCTTCATCTGAAGCGCGTTTAGAGGCTGATAAAGAACAAAAAGATCAGGCGTTATCCCAGTTGTTGCCACAAGTGACGGCCTCTATGTCTGCGAAAAAAGAGCTTTACCAGCTGCCAAATAACCCATTGAGCTTTGACGAAAATACCAATAATAAAAACTTGCAAATAACGCAGGCGATTTATAATCGACAGGCGCTTTATGGCTATGATCAGGCGGGGTTAAAGGTTGATTATGCCAAACTGCGTCTTACCAGTGCGCAAAATGAGTTGGGTGTCCGTGTCGCGCAAGCCTATTTAAATGTGTTGTTGTCTCAAGAGAATGTCGCCTTATCTCAACAACAAGTGGCTACGACGGAACAACGTTTAAATCAGGTAACGGCAGCGTTAAAAGTTGGTTATTCCACTAAAGTAGATCGTTTAGCGTTGGTTGCAGAGTTAGATAACGCGCAAGCGCAGTTAACGACGGATCAGCAACAGTTAGTTTTCTATCGGCAAAAATTAAAAGTATTGATTGGGCAAAGTGTACCAGATGTTTTGCCGTGGCCACAGTTTTCGCCAGAAGGGTTAACAGCAGAATTTATTCAGGATAAGTCTTGGTTAGAGTTGGCTCAGAACAATAATTTAGATGTGCAATTGCAGAAAAAAGCGGTTGAAGTTGCACAGCAAGAGGTTGAGGTGCGCGCTTCAGGGTTTTATCCAACGGTAAATCTGGGTGCTTACTATGCCGATGCCTCTGGTGCGACTTATTTTGCGCAAAAGAACGATAACAAAGCAATTTATTTAGAGATGAAGTTACCGCTTTATCAGGGTGGTTACGATAGTTCACGTGTACGTGAAGGTCGGTCTTTGTTGCGTTCTGCCGAATTTGATGCACAGTATGCAAGTATGGATGCAACACAACAAGCGCAGGAGCAGTTGTCTAATATTCGCGCTTCTCGTGAGAAGCTGGTTGCCCTTAAGCAGGCGATTGCGTCGGGTGAGGCGTATTTAGCATCGGCAGAAGAAGGCTATCGTTTAGGGGTGCGTGATATTTCAGAGGTGTCGCGTGCCAAAGAAAAGCTATTTTCAAATCGTCGAGATCAATCGCGCTCGACCGTTGAGATGTTGAATAGTCTTGTTCAGTTACATGCTATTTCTGGTCAGCTAGATGCGACGGCAATCGCAAAAATCAGCCAAGCTGCATGGCAGTGAGTTGTGTCAAGCTTGGCTGCTATAACGGTTAGTGATTTGCAGGGTTATCCACTACTAAAGGATGTGGATGAGGCCTATTTGGCAGCGCTAAGTAGTAACATGCACATGCGTGTTTATGATCGTAAGCAGGTGGTTCTTAAAAAAGGTGAATCTGCTAAGGAACTAATGTTTTTGCATTCAGGCCAGTTGCAGGTTGTTGACACCAGTAATGATGGCAAAGATGTTGGTTTGTGTTTGATTACGGTCGGCTCTGTTTTTGGACATGTTGCGCTTATTGATGGGCAGCCTCGATCGAGTAGCGTGGTGGCCACACAGCCTTCGAGTGTTGCTTGCTTATCTAAGGCGTTAGCCTTAAAGCTTTTTTATGATCACCCAGTTGTGATGCATCGTTTGTTAATTGAGTTTGCGGGCATTATTCGTAATACCAATAGTTTTCGTTCGGTATTGAGTCAGTCGCATGCTGGATCTCGGGTTTTTTCTGTATTGGCGAGTTTAATGCAACCCAATGTTGCAGGTATGATGACGATTGAAAAAATGCCGCGACAGCAAGAGTTGGCAATTATGGCAAGCACGAGCCGTGAGACGGTTTCTCGTACGATTAGTCAGCTGATTACGAAGGGAATTGTCGAAAAAGATTTGCGCCGACTCATTATTCGTCAGCCAGAGCAATTGTTGCTGTTAGCTGACGATGAAGGAAGTCGGTAGGCTGTATTTTTACAATTGAAATTGTTTTAACGCTTGTGTGCCAACAAAATAAGGCAATTGTGTTTCAAATAACACTTCCTCATTCCATTGGTG
>JAEMQD010000148.1 GCA_022759035.1 Thiotrichales bacterium | reverse complement strand
GATTTGTTCTCTGATATTCCGCCACTATTTGCTCTGTGCATGAAACAGCTGATGAAAAGCTTTTTATTTGTGCCAGCAATAAAAGGGCTCACTAATATAGCCTCATCGAAACAGATTAACGTCACGGTCACACATTATGACTCATCACAAAAAGGAGTAGGTTCATGTAGCTGCATTATAAAGGGTTTAATTGTTGATTTTTTCATTTTGGAGTATGCCAACTATGTTTTCTCGTATGAACACGAATTTAATGCATGAATCTAATCCACAAGGAGCCACAATGCGCGAAGCTGCAAAAGAAGATTTAATTATGAACCCTACGCCACGCTGTGCTTGCATGTTGGTCTTAGATACCTCTGGCTCGATGGACGGCGCACCGATTCACGCATTGAACGAAGGGGTGCAAGCCTTTGTTAGTGAGTTACAGCAAGATGAACTGGCGCAATATTCGTTAGAAGTAGGGATTGTGACAGCGGGTGGAACGATAACTCAAGCATTACCTATTGCGCCTGTACGCTTGCTCGACAATGTGCCACGGTTTATTGCGTCTGGTACAACGCCACTAGGTGGAGCTGTTAACCAAGCGTTGAGTATTTTAGAAACTCGCAAAGCTGAATACAAACGAAATGGTGTGCCTTATTACCAGCCGTGGATTGTGATTATCAGCGATGGCTCACCGACGGACAGCTGGCAAATGGCTGCTAATCAAACCAAGTCACTTGCAGAGCAGCGAAAACTGGTCGTGATTCCCGTAGGTGTCGACGGAGCAGACTTGAATATCCTCGGTCAGTTTTCAAATCGTGGCGCCAAGGCGTTATCAGGGATTAAGTTTAAGGAGTTTTTCCAATGGTTGTCTGCAAGTATGTCCCGTGTATCGGCATCATCTTCGACCAGCGAATCGATATCTCTGCCGACAACTTCGGGGTGGGATTCGATATAGAACACTGATATGTTGAGTGATGTTTTGTTGGTGTTGTTTTTTTGGGGCTAAGTTGAGAGGTATGTCATGCGCACTACGATGGTTAAGGATAGTTTAGGCAACAAGAAGCAATTGGCGGATATGTTGGCACAGGGAGGTGAGGGCAGTGTGTACCCCTTAACCGACCGTAGCGACATTTTGGTCAAGGTGTACCATGCTGACAAGCTTGCCGCAATGAGCGATAGGTATCAGCGTAAAATAGATGCCATGATCTCCAAAAAAGATAAGCTTGCCAAATTAAACTTATGCTGGCCACTGTTAAGCGTGTTTGACGAAAATCAGCGCTGGATTGGTTATGCCATGAGAAAAGGGCAGGGTGTACCGATGAGCTATTTAGCGCACGCACTCGCCTATCAAAAGCACTTTCCTAACCTGAACCGCGTCGCAATCGTGCAATATTTGTTGTCCTATTTAGACACAATCGAGCAATTGCATTATAAGGGAGTTATGGTTGGTGATTATAATCTTCAAAACTTTCTATGCGATGAAACCAACCACACTGTTTCGCTTATTGATTGCGATAGTTATCAGGTGAGTGTCGATGCTAAACATTATCCTTGCCCTGTTGGTAGCCCAGATTTAACACCAATTGAGCATCACGGAAAAGACTTTTCGCAGGTGATGCGTACGGTAGAAAGCGAGTTGTTTTCTGTTGCAATTGTGCTATTTCAGTGCCTTATGTTGGGTCGTCATCCTTATGATGTGATTGGTGGCGAAGATCGTGTTAGCAATATGAAGCAAGGCAACTTTGCATATGGTATTGGCGGACGCGGTATTCCAAAAGGCGCTTGGTATAACATTTGGAGCCATATGCCTAGTCTGTTAAAAGGTATGTTTATTCAGGTTTTTAGAGAAGGCTCAACCGATGTTAGAAACCGTCCAAGTATTCGAGATTGGAAAAAAGCCTTGGGTATTTATTTGAATGAACTGAACAAAGGATGGCATAACACAGAGATAAAACCCGCCAAACCCAAAGACGATGCCTATAAAGGTCAAAGATCTATTGAAGGTCAATCATTAAGTCGCACCAGTGTATAAGCAATAAGGAACTCGTATCAATGAATAAACCAACAAGCAATAGCATTTTGACTATGCCACAGAATAAGAAACAGCGTAAGCGCAAAAAAGTGTTTGAGGTTGTGGATATGACCCTTGTTGTGCCGACTCCAGCACCAACACCTGTACCGACTTTGTCACCTTTATCAATGAAATGGCATGCGGTTGCGGAGTCGGTGGTCGGTTTGTCGCATCGTCGTATGTTGCCACCAATGCCATGTCAAGATGCAAGCAGTGCAGCGGTTTCTCCTCGGTCGACATTGATTGTTTGCGATGGTGCTGGTAGTGCAAAACAGTCACATATTGGCGCACAAACCATGGTTCAATCACTCAATCGCTTGCTGTTTTCTATGGAAGGCTTATTAATGAGATGGCTAGATGCGCCAGCAAATATGAGTTTTGAAAAAGATCTTGCTGATATGATTTACCGCTATGCTGTGCACCAGATGAAAGACCTTGGTGAAACTCATTTGCGCAGTGATCGAGATTTTCGTGCTACCTTGTTATTGGCAGTAGTTGGGCAAGCACGCATTTTCTGGCTCAAGGTTGGTGATGGTGAGCTGGTGCTGCAAACTCGTGATGGCTCGATGCGCACGTTAGGGCAGGCCGATAAAGGAGAATTTGCTAATCAGACTGTGTTTGTCGATACGAGCTTAACTTTTGACTCGGTGCAGTATGGCACAGTTGATGCCAGCGATGTTACGGGGTTGGCACTGATGTCGGATGGTGCAAGCGAACGCCTAGTAGCTACCGATGGTAGCCGTGTGGCAACACGAGTTGCTGATTTTCTGGGTAACCTAGCACAAGATAACTTGAGCCGAGAGCAATTGTTTTTGTTTCTGCACGAAGCGCAGGTGTGGCAGGGTAGCACACATGATGATAAATCAATTGCCCTTGCTGCACGCTAATGTTAATCTACCTGCCTGATTTAACCTGATTTTGATATGCAAAGGGAAATTATGTTTCATAAACAGCCACACGAATACAATCATCGCATTTTAATCGCCGTCTCTGGTTTGTCGCCTCAAATCATTACCGAAACAATCTACGCCCTTGCTACTCAAGAAGTGCCTTTTGTACCAACAGAAATTCATGTTTTTACCACACAGGAAGGTTTTGATCGTGCGCGTTTAACGCTATTGGGTGACATTGATGATAAAAGTGGCTGGTTGGCGCGTTTGCGTTTAGATTATCAACTACCAGAAATAAAGTTTGATGAATCCTGTATTCACGTGCTTAAAGACGAACAACAAAAACCCTTAAGCGATATTCGCACTGAGCATGACAATATGTTGTTGGCTGATTTAATTACCCAAACCATGCAAGCAGTCATTAATCAGTATGAAACCAGTGGTGAAGACTGCGCTTTGCATGTCTCTATTGCAGGTGGCCGTAAAACCATGGGTTATTATGTCGGCTATGCTTTATCGCTTTTGGGTCGTGCGCACGATCGCTTATCGCATGTGTTGGTATCTGAAAATTATGAGGGGCATCCTGAGTTTTTTTATCCTACACCTTATAGCAAGGTTATTACAACTCGCGATAACAAACCACTTGATACAAAAGAAGCTCAGGTGTCATTGGCTTATATTCCGTTTGTGCGTTTGCGCAACGAATTACCTCGTCAGTTAATTAGCGAGCAGGTATCCTATAGCGATTTAATTGACAATGCACAGAAAGCTATTGCAGGGGAGTTGTCCTTGGTGGTTGACCTGAACGAGCGGTCGGTATTTGTCTCTGGTAAGCTTGTAAAGTTAGCACCCATTGAGTTCGCATTTTATCTAATGTTTGTTCATCATTCGCTCGAAGGAAATTCAACGGGCTTCCATTACAATGGTGAAGTTGGTGAGGTAACTAAGTTATTTCTGAAACATTATGCCAGCGTTGTCGGCATTCACTCGGGTGATTATGAAACTGTTGAAAAAGCGTTGAAATACGGTATTGACAAAGACTATTTTGGACAAAGACTCAGTAAATTAAAGAAAGTTTTTGTTAACACGCTTGGTAGAGAAGGCGCAAAACCCTATTTGCCTATGCAGGTTAAGACCAAAAACCCTTATCAATTAAGCCTGATGGCATCTCAAATCACCCTCATCGAATAAGGTAGCGTTTATGTCGTCTTTAACCATGTTATGCCTTACACAAACACCTTTTATCAAAGTGCCGGCATCGTTACATAATTGCCCAACCATTGCACCCGATATAAGGTCTGCACAATGCCTACCCGAGATGATGGCTTTGTTATTACGTAGTGTCGATACAGTACCACCAAACTTAATTTTGGGTAGTTATTTAACGCCAGTATTGCATTGGGTAGCGGCTCAGCGCGCATTTCCAGATGCGTTAAGTATTTGTTATGAAGGTGATGAAACGGGTATTTGGCGCGATTTGAATACTTCGGATGCTTGGGGTGAGCTAACGCTAGAACAGCCTATGACTGATGCGCCACAAGCAGAAGCAGTCACGAGCAAGCCAACAGACGAACCGAGCAAACCTCTCACTGATCTTGTGACAGAAGCACCTAAACCTGTTATAAACAACATACAGTCGACCGCTAAACCGAATCAAGAAAAACCAACAACAAGAAGCATTCGGGACTATAGTGATGCAGAATTGTTGCATGAATTGTTCATTAAAAGCACTTGGCAAGACCAAATGACGATTGATCGTTTAATGCAGGAAGTGCGCAATCGTCATGCTCGTAATCCACAGCTGATTGCACAAGCAGAAGAAAATCAAAAACATGCCATGATTGCGATTGCTTTAGGCAATCAAGCGGTCAATCGTTTCAAAAAACAGCTAGCGCAAGATCCCACAGCCGATACAGTTGATGTGATGAAATGGTTGTCAAAACAACCATTCGCTCATATTGCTTCTATTAAGCGGCATGCAAAAATACAACTTAACAAATACGCGCAATTTCAAATTGCACAAAAAGAAAAACATAATGCCAGTAAAAAACAGCCTAAACAAGCACAGCAGCCAAGTGCCTTACAACCGATTACCTTCAAAGATCATCACCCGAATAGCTTACGCCATCTAAAGCCAAGCCAACAATGGACGGTTGTAATTGATGAGACTGGTAAAGTCGAGGTAGATGCTGTTTCTTTTGCTTATCAAAACAAAAATCTTGGACGTGTCGTGGCATTAGCCATCCCACAATATGCAGAAAAGATGTTGCCTCCGTTGTCAGGACACCATGCCACCACTGCCACTGATACTAACAACGATCTCGTTGTTGCCAGTATTCTTAAATCAGAAGTGGGTGTGTTTGGTTTTACGATTCAAGACTCAGGCTTAGAAGTCAAACAAGTATGGTTTGATGCGATTAGTCGTCTGGTTAATTGGGTAATGCTCATGCTTCCCATGGACAATGGCGTCACGACTTATGTACGATTTTTGATTGAGCAACATGGTGGGCATACCGAAAGCTATGCGATTGACATTGTTGCTGAAGAAGTCATGAGTCGCTTAAAAAGTATTGACTCAGAAAGGTTCGCACAAACACAAGTTGAAGCACGATTTATTGCGAAAAATGGTTCTGCGTTTAATGGTTATGTTGATACCATTGCACATACATGGGGAAGCCAACATCCTGTCACGAAAGCTAGATTGAAGAAAACTGCCTGGGAAGACCATTGTTTGTTACGTCCTAACCAACAAGCTGTTGAGCGTATATATTTAGCAGCAACAGCTAAGCGTCATTTATCACCAGAGCAATGGTATGACGCTTGTACAATCGTTGTGAATGAGCCTAGCAGTAGCTTATTGCATGGATTTATGGCAGAAATAGGTCAAAACGTACAGAAAGATAAAAAGTTGTGGCATGACTACATGAGTCATATCAACAACCGTCTGCGTACAAAAGCATTTCGGAATACTGACCTCGCACAGTCACTAGCGTGGTTGCAAACCTATTTGCCCGACAATCAACACCTTTCATCCATGGCAGAATTACAATGGCGCTCGGCAAAATTGGCGCAGAATAATCATCAGGGATCTGTAGAAACGCAGGAATTTGTTAAGGTGTTTACATTAGCGAATAAATTGCGTAATGAATCTGCCGTTGAGTCCGCTCAAGCGATTTTACGTGTCATTACGGCCACTACCAATGCGTTTGAATTTGAGAGTGCATTACCTGCCTTACAACAATGGTTGAATGAAGATATTGCGGTTGTTGGCCTATTGAATCACGCCAAGCTTCACTCAAGCTTAGGGCAGTTATGTGCGTTTAGGCATGATCCAGCACAAGCGATTGTGCAGTATGATCAAGCGATTCATTATTTTGAGCAGATGTCAGATGTTGCTTCAGTTAGTCGTGATATTGCTCAAACCAACACCTACAAACTGATTGCGATGATGGATAACCATACTCCTGCAGAGCAGTTATTACCGCAATTATGGCAAGCATTACAATCTTATGGGAAAAATTCACAGCAAGTTGTACAGTTATTGGCGGTCAGTGATGACGAGGATAAAAGTGCAGTATTTCATCATCATTTATTATTGCGTGCAATGGTGACTTACCCACAAATCATGCAAGATGAGATAAATGCTTATTTGGCGCAAGAACAAGCATGGCAAGTGTATGACGATGCTCATCCTTGGCAATGGATAAGTGCCTATCGTGGTTGGTTATTAGCGATGCAAGGCGATTTAGGCAAAGCGCAACATTATATGATTCAAGCAATCGACATTTGTACCGGTGAAGAACAAGGGGCAACCATGCACTGGATTGGCAGCGTCATTAGCATGATGACTCTTAAATTGGGCATCAAGCTAGATAACCAAATTGCACTGAGTAAAGACTATTTAGAAACGCTGCAAGCGGCCTTGCCTAATGCGCCCTTTACGCAATTGCAGACATGGCATGAAGATAAGACGGCTACCACGCAGCAACATATTGTGCGTGCACTGCAATTATGTACGCCCTTCAATTTCCATTAAGTGTACAAGGTTAATTATGACTGCAATGCGAAAGCCCATCAGTTATGTTGTGATTGTTTCTGGACATAATCTACCTAGCTTGCTCGGGATTTTAGCCCAACCCATTCCTCCACAACGGGTGCTGTTGCTTGCGACTAAAGGCGAGGCTTTTCAACATGCTGCCGAGCGTTTAAAACAGGTCTTAGTTAACTTGCACGCAGCAATAGATGTCGAGTTGTTACCTAGTAATGGGCTTTCTGGTGAGTCGATGTCTGAAATGCAAGCATGGATTGATGCTTATTTCATGCCCATTTACCAGCAACATACTGATCATGACTGGATACTTAACATCACTGGCGGTACGAAAATCATGCCGATGGCGTTAGCGTCAAAAATCGAATGGAAAGAAATTCACTATAAGTCGTTTAATGATCCCATGTTGCAACGTTGGACAGGCGATGAAACCATCTTGGCAGAACTGGGCTTGCCTAGTATCAGTCCTTTAGATGCACTCAAAACCTATACTAATGTTGAAACAGGACATGATATTGACGAACATCGCACACCCGAGGCTATTCATTTATCGAACCATATTTGGCAATTTTACTCTCAACCTAGGGACAACAATCCGCATATCGCTTTATCTGAGCAACTTAACCTGATTTGGACAAAGGGAAGGAGGGATGAGCGATATGATCAAGCAAGCTGCTTGATTCCTTGGTCACACTTTGAGCGGGTTGAGATGCCTGTGTTGACAGCATGGTGTGATCAGTTAGTCCAATTTTGCAGGGGTGCGTTGCTAATAACTGATGCAGGACTAGTCGTGCCAGCTAATGCACCGACAAAAGAGGATAAGCATTGGAAAGATTGGTTGGCAGGGTTGTGGTTAGAGACGCTCAGTGAGCATTGGCTTATTTCTAGCGAGTTGTTTAGTAATAATGATATTTTAAAAAATGTCAAAATAAAGGCGCAAAAACGTGAGCTTGATTTTGTTTTTATGCATCGCGCCAATTTGCACGTCATAGAGGCCAAAGCAGCACCGAAGGATCCGGAACAATTAT
>JAEMQD010000072.1 GCA_022759035.1 Thiotrichales bacterium | reverse complement strand
AATATACCTGTAGTAACGAAAACTAGAAAGGATCTCAACAATGAAACAAAACATCAAACATAAAGCAATTATTCCGCTAGCTATTATGGCTGGTATGGTTGTATCGTTAAGCACATGTCACCCAACACCAGGTGATTACGCACCTGCAGCTATTTCTCAAACTATACAAATACCACCGCAAACTACATCACAAACTACACCACATCCTGCCGATATCAAGACGAAGGTTCGAGTATATTATGAGACTAATCAAACCGAAGTTAATATGAATTCGGATATTGGATGTGCATCTGCAAATAATTTCTTCGAAGCTGCATCTGAACCATTTGAAGGTAAAGTTGCAATTGCGCACGTTGTTTTGAAGCGTAGTAAAATTTGGGGCAACTCATCAGTATGTGACGCTGTCACGAACGCGAAATATAACCAATATGGCACGATCGAAGCCAATATGTGCCATTTTTCGTGGTATTGCGATCCTAACCAAGATTCAATTCGTGTGATTAAAAATACAACTAAGGATAATGAGGCATTCTATTACTCATACTTAGCTGCCAAGCAAGTCTTTAGTGACAAGAAGATCAACCCCAAGTATAAAGAGTTCGATCATTACTGCACTCTTAAAGCTGAGAAAGAATACTATGAACGAGCTAAAAAGGGAGACCATCGCAAGATTGGTGCATGGTGGATTGGATTAATGAAACCTGCAAGTCGTACAGTCATCGGAACGCATGTATTCTTCGAGCATGATCCTGTTAAATTCAATCAAGCAGCCTCACAAAAAACAAAAGCTTGAGATTAATCTCAATTTCGAATACAATAAGATATAAATCAAAAAGGAGTGCGTATGAAACGTTTATTGGCTGAAGCCTACCGACCTAACACCATCGATGGATATATTTTCCAAAACCCAACACTAAAAACCCAGATCCAGAAGTGGATTAAAACATCTGAAATCCCAAATATTCTATTAGAAGGGTCTGCGGGGACTGGTAAAACAACGCTATCTCGAATTCTGGTTAACGAGATGAATGTTGATCCCATGGACGTACTAACAATTAATGCATCCATGCTTTCAATGGACCAGATCCGTAACATGATTGAACCGTTCATTGCAAAAGCATCATTTAGCAAGTTTAAGATCATCCAGCTTGAGGAGTTCGACCGCATTTCCCAAATACACCAACAATCGCTTCGAGCCATCATTGAAGATAGTTCAGATCGTGTTCGTTGGATTGCAACATGTAACTATGTGAACAAGTTAATTCCGGCCATTCTAAGCCGTTTTCAGGTGTTTACGATTGACGCAATGGATCAATTTGCACTACTGAATTATATTGTGGGAGTTGTCGAGTCCGAAGGGTTAACAGTCAACGATGATGAAGATTTATTATCGCATATCGACGCATACCAACCAGACGTCCGCAAAATTTTAAATTCAATTGATCAACATACTGACGAGAATAAAACGCTTCACAAACTATCGACCACAAACTCATCAACCGGCTTAGATGAATTAGAACAAATATGGACCAGCGGCAAAGCATCCGAATCGATTGATGCTTTATTAGCTTTACATGCATTGGTGGATAACACGAACTGCGAGCAGGTCTTTGAGATTATGTATAACAATTTGCACAACTTTGATGACCCCGCTTATGCAGTTATTGCGATGAGTACGTATCTCGACCGAGCAGGACGAGTTGCCAACCAGCGATTAAATCTAGATGCATTCATCTACGAAGTGTTTGTTGTTGGCAAGGAGTAATTCAAATGACTAGAGATGAACGCATCGAAGAGGTTATTGGATACGCTGAGCGGAAGTACGGCATTATTCAACCCAGTGTTGAAGAGATTGCATGGATTTTAATAGAGCTTGAAAACGGATATGATGCTGCTAGAGTCGCAGATATAGTTTTCAATGGTGGTGATATCGATGGCTAATGATATTTTCGCATTCTTTAACGCTGTTAATCGGGGTGATTTTGGGTTTGTAGATTCACTCAACGAAGAAGAAGCTAAGAAGCTATCGCCGTTTGTCTTGTTGATGTGGATGAATGGCGCCCAATCTAACCCAGACACTCACATCATCGTAACAAATAGCTTTGTTAACCCGTTTGTTTTTTCGCTGAGCAAACATCACAGATTTTTACTTAAACTTTTTATCGCAGCTAATTGTAATATCGACAATGCGCGGTATAAATTCGTGAAAGCCGGCACCGTTGGAGAGAAAAGTGTAGTTGCTTCCAGAGTTGCGAGTTATTATAATTGCGGACTAGAACATGCCAAAGATATAATACCATTACTAAGTGATGCAGATTTGAAAGAATTGGAGGAATTGTATGTCGATAGTTGATGATCCTTACTTAGGCCAGATCCCAACAGACTTGTGGAAACCAAAAATGGATCAAATCCCAACAGACTTGTGGAAACCAAAAATAGATCAAATCCCAACAGATCTACGGAAAGCGCGCGAAGAGCCGACAACTGTCCAGCAGAACGCATCTAAGGCAAATATGCCCCGAGATGTTACACCAAAACCGATTCCATTAAAGGCTGCACAAATTAGCTTAGATAGGTTCTGCCCGTTCGCAACAGACGAAGATTTCATACAGATGACACAGTGGTATAATGGTGAAGGATACGATATCACAGTTAGTAGTAAATCTGCAGGCGAACAACAATTCAAGTTGACGTACGGTGAATTAATGGCATTGATTAATCTGTTTACTGGTATTGGAAGCATATAAAATGATAGAATATGATTTAAACAGCGGCAACGCAAGATACATTAGTTCAATCCCGGGCGTGGCTGAGACTAGAAGCTTTTTTGAATGCTTTAAACTAGTTCGTGACCAAATTCTGCTAGATGGAAGGTCTAAAGAGTTTCCAACATACAGATCGATCTTTAATGCAATTTTTGAATATAATTTTAATGGGCGCGAATCTGGTGATAAGTTATCGGCCAATGTGATTGAAATGATATGGTGGAATGCTAAGATGTCGCAAATTCACAAGCAGGAGGGCGATTGGGAGATTTGCGATCCTGTCCAAGATTATCTTAAGCTTTATGGTTGGTATTGAGGTGCTTGATGAAACCTATTACGTATAGACTTGTTGAACGATGTGTCGAAGATGGAATTTCGCAAGGAATCGAACACTTCAATAAACATTGTGATATTCCGTACATTATTCCAGAGGACATGAAACAGTCGATGCATGATTATGTTATGCTGAATTTTTCTGAATGGTTTATCTTTACGAACGAAGAATTGGGGGTTTCTGATTCGTGAGTAGATTAGCCGAGATTGCAATTAATGATATCGATCGCCTTTACGATGATGCCTTGGTTGAACATAGTGATGGGACGTTTGAATGCAAAGTTTGTGGCAAAACTGCTAAGCGCCGCGCAACTATAGAAACACATATCAATGAGAAAGATTGCTATAATTTCGTTGATATGTTTCAAGGTACACATAATGAGGTTAAAGCCTATAAGTTATACCAGGCTATTATTGCAGAATTACATCCAAATTCCAGAGCATCTGTTCCGATTTTCAGACGCTCATCACATTACCGGGGAACGCTTAAAGCTGTGCTATTCGGTAATATCCATAAACTCGGGCCAATGCTTGAGGAGTATGCCAGATGGATGATGGATATTAAACAGATCCGAGGATATAATGCCGTTGTTAAGTATCTTTGCAACGAGGAAAATCTTCGAGAGTTTAGATTGTTTTGCAGACAGAACTCTGATATTATGATTAATTCTGCGCAATTTTACGCGCGTTATAGAGACGATCTCATCGCAGATATACATTTCTTCATTAGGAGTCTAGAACGCGCAGAGATCGGGTTAAAATTCATTATAAACCAGAAAGATTTCCCACTGGATGATATTGTTGAACGATTGCCTGCAGACTATGCAATTAGATTGGAGATTTTGTTAGATGAACTTGAAGTCTAGACCAATTACCAAGAGATTACAACATCTGGGTAACGGCAAGTACACATCACATAATATAACGCTCTGGGGTGATGCCGTGTCCCGCGAATCCTTGCCATTAGCTATGGATCGATTGTCTGGTTTTGATAAACTTCTAATTAGGCTTGAGAATGAGGCATACTTCACAAACGACCAACATTTTCAACATTTAAGTGAGATGCTGGCCGGATTAACAGATCAATATGAAATAGAAAAACAATTAGACTTATATGAGTCTTTACTCGGCCTTTGAAATGAAATGTGAATTTATTAAGGTATTGGTGAATTTATGAGTCCTGAGATCTGCCAAGTTAAGTGGTCTCTTAGAGACTATCACCATAGTACCGATGGTGTGAAAGTGAAAGCGGTGCAGTATGTTTTTTGGGGATGGGGTGTCGCGATATACACGTTCGATGAATCGGGTCTATCTGAATGCATTAGACCGTATTCCAGAATGCATTACGGCAAATATGAAATCTATTGCGGTAAAACAACAAACGCAGCGCTACGATCTTTCAATCCTAGTCGTTTTGGACGAGATAAATTCACAAATTCTATGTATAATAGAAGTTCAACACAATATCTTAACGCTATACGCGATAATGGGATCCAAACGTTAATTAACGAGTACATGGCAGATATGTTATGGAATGCAGTGTAATAAGCAGTGATAAATTGTCCAAGAATCATGCGGATACTAACTGGTTTAACCACATTGAACAACTATATAGGGTTGCTGGTGAGTTTTCTCGCAGTATTGAACGACAAAAACAGATAGACGAACTTGTTCGAGATGGTTTAGATCGCAACATCGCATCAGCCGTCGTCGATTTATAGTAGATGTGATATGGAACATACTGCAAAGAATGATAACGAATCACCCGAGAACTATAATGCAAGTGGGTGGCCTATCGAATACTTGCATAGAGCATGCAATGCGTTTTCTCGCAGCGTCGAACGCCAGAAGCAAATAGATGAACTTGTTCGAGGTGGTCTGGAATACGGTATGGCTTTAGTGGTTGTTGATCTATAGATACGAGGCGTGGACATAATGGATGACAATAATTCACCTAAGAACCCCAATGATACTAAATGGACAGTTGAAGAACTGTACAGAGCATGCGATACATTTTTACACAATGTTGCGCAATATAATCAGGTAGACGAACCTGTTCGACGTAGGTTAGAAGTTGAATATTTGCATAGAAACATTAGCTCATTTTTCTACGGCATTGAACGACAAATACAGGTAGACGAACTCGTTCGAGATGGTTTAGATCGAAATCTTGCTGTGGTGGTTGTTGGCCTATGAATATATTCGATATTGATATTGATACACAAACTTCGACAGATCGATCGAAGTTTGGTACCCGAGCCATGATATACAACAAAGAACAACAGAAGATACTGCCACATCCATCGGGTATCTATCTAGAACCTGTTCCTGTTGATTTGATGTCCGGTCTGGCTGCGTTCGATTATGAGTATGGCAATAATGTGGGATTTCAGAAAGTAGATATACTACACAATACATCATATGATATCTTTAATTCAAAAGCTGAACTGGATGAAGTGTTATCTAGAGTCGACACATTCGATTGGAACATTCTGGCCAAAGAATCAAACGTGTTGCAATTGCCGCATATCGGAAATCACTTTGAGCTAATCCAGGCGGTTAAACCGAAATCAATCGAGGATTTGTCTGATGTTGTTGCACTTATTAGGCCAGGCAAACGCAATCTGCTAGACACATACCTGAAACATAAACACGCAACGCGAAAACAATTATATCTCCGATCCACCGATGGCATGGTCTTTAAGAAATCACACGCCACAAGTTATGCGTTAATGATTGTTTGCGTTGCCATTAAAAAGTTTGATTCTGGTATTCGATTTTAATAGGCCTGCGCCTAATAAGTGGTCTCACCGCAGATAAGCCTCTGCTGGTTTCCTGTACAGTCTTCCGATTGATCATAATGGGCGCTTCCATAGGGAAGTGTGGAAAGAACATCGCCTTAAACACGCTAAAACGCAGATGACTATAGTACATCTTGTAAAGAATAAGCAGCTTTGTTATTTCCGGATCATTATTACTGGTTACATCGAAGAATGTGATGTATTTTGACGTCACATAATCAACAACACCAATAAATTCATTAGTGTCCGTTTTTATTTGATCTAGCAGAGGTGTCCTAGTGTCACTCACTCTTGCAAATTCCTGAGGTTTGTCGTATAATATCGTTATTATTTAATCATGTATATTAACCATGAACTTAAAAACAAAACTAACATTTGTATCCCAACATCCCGGGTTAAGACCGATCCCTGAGACTGGGCTCCCCAGCGTCGAGGTTACCATAGACCCTGGAAGATCAGACACGACTAAGCGTGTTGTCGTTGATTGTGATGACTGGGCAATGCTCAACCAGTTAAAGGGAGAGATTGTTATAGTCGAGGTTGCACATTCGACGAGTATTGTTGCCAAAGATGAACACGGTCGATTCTATCTAACACCGACGTTCTTACTCAATCAACGTGGAATTCTTAAACAATTCCGCGCGTTAGTTAAGGACGCCGATATTAATTTAGAAGCCGCATTTATTATCTGTAAACTATAAAAGGAATCAATATGAAACCATGCCCTGTTACAAAATTAGAAGTTATCGACAGTAATGAATACCGCAGTTCACCAGAGGTAGAAATCTTATTAGATAAATGGTTCGAGGACTGCGGGCTGAAAGATGAAGGCAACTTTTGGATGTTATTCGAGTTGGGAACATTAGACCCCAACTATAGCATGATTAATGCATCAAAATATCCATTAACACCAGATGAAGCTATGGCTATTGTGCTAGAGGCTGAGTCTGCGGAAGCCTGTGCATGAGTTTAAAGTCCCGATCATTATCAGCACCATTTAACGCCCTTATCGATCAAATTCGAATGAGAGCAAATCTTGGCCGTTCTGAAGCGACGGGATTCTATGCGGTCAATTGTCCTATTTGCAAAAAAGCCGATAGGAAGACTGGCGGATTTAAGTTCGAAGATGAAGCAATCATCTACAACTGTTTTAAAGGTTCATGTGATGCTTCAACTGTATATGAATTAGGTAAGCCCATCTCCAGAAAGTTTAGAAGACTGATGGAATCTATAGGCGTCGATATCCCTATAGAGTTAAAGATGATTAAAACGTCACTTCAGAAGCAGATGGAAAGTCTGGACGATAATCTATATAAGAAACATTCTTATCAAGATATTCAACTGGACGAACATTTTGATCTTTTAGTGGAAACAAGTCACCCTAACCGTTTCTTTTATGAAGAGTATTTCAAATCTAGGCACATACCCTATGATGACATCATAATATTCACTACCGGCCAGTTTAGAGGGTTGGCTGCAATTCCGATGATGTTTTATGATAAGCTTATAGGTGTCCAAGTAGTAACGCTTGAAGGCAAATACATTAAGCTGTTTTACAATAATACTGATGTATTATACATTCCGGAGAGTAGGATTCAAGATCCAGTTATTGTTGTCGAGGGTGCTTTAGATGCCAAATGCTTTCCAAATACAGTTGCAACACTTGGTTCACATATAACACCGAAACAAGCGTACTTCTTGCGCGGCAAACATGTTATCATGTTGCCAGATAAGAAAGGTAACAAATTCATTGAACAATTCTACAAGTATGGTTGGTCTATAAGTCTTCCTGAATGGAGTAATGATTGTAAAGATTTAAATGATGCTGTTTGTCGGTACGGGGCAATCTCTGTTGCAGAGATGATTAGAGATTCTGAAGTTAAGGATAGACTGAGAGGATCTATTATGTATAGAGATTGGATAAGAGGGTATAAACATGAATAATACTTACTGCACAATGTTCGATATCATTTTTGCTGATTTTGATCCACGAAACAATGCACGCGAAATTCGACGAATAATCAAGAATAAGGCAATACTCCCATCCGAAACTATTAGACGGGGGTTTGAAATTATTATTGCAGGTGCTGAAACAGATATCGTGGGTGATGTTCGCATTAGTGTGAATAGAGGTGATGCAACTCTTGCCGATCTCGTTGAAATCCTTAACGAAACAGGAAATGAGTTTCTCGCGGAGACAGTTGCAAAATACGCAATACGTAACTTATAATATCTAAACAATACTAAGAAGGTGCAGA
>JAEMQD010000102.1:3968-8471 GCA_022759035.1 Thiotrichales bacterium | reverse complement strand
TTCCAAAACCATGCCATAACGAAGCACCTTTAGAACGAGTTTGTTGCAAATACCCAAAGCGCTAAAAACAGACTTTCAGCATTAGAAGCTTAATTTATAGCAGCTAATACCAACTCCTTGTTTTGCGGTATTATGTAGCAGTACTAAAATCCGAATACCCCGTTTAATCAATTCTGGATTAATGCCTTCTTTGATTAACGTGATCTTTCCTGTACATCTTGAAGAAAGCGCGTTAGCTTACAAACGATAAACATTCGACATAACATTAATCGCTTGCTGCATTGAAGCGCTCATATCACCTCGATCATAACCTAAAGTCGTATCTACTTTACTATGTCTGGCAATCGCTTGAACCACCCTTGGACTAATGTTCTGATCTAATAAATTTGTTATTAAAGTCCTGCGCATGTCATGCGGGGTCGTTTTGTTTTTAATATTGGACTGACTCACAACCCGTTTATAACTGTACCTGACTGCCTCACCCCTGATGCCAGATAAGTGAAATATTTTCCCAGATGAGTGTATTGACCCAAACACATAACGTCCGTAAACACCTTGCTCGCGGCATTGATTAAACCACGCTTCTAGATATGGAACAGCAAGACTAGCAATAGGAATCCTTACTTGTTTATTACCTTTACCTGTTACTTTACAAGTTCCCGAGTCAAAATCAAGATCATCACGTTTTAGCTTTGCAATTTCTTCACGTCTTAATCCCATGAAAATACCCAGCGCAAGCATTGCTGCACTTCTTGCGCCTCTTGTCTTGTTTCTATCGTTTGCACAGACTGAGAATAAAGCTTCAACTTCCGCATGTTCTAATTTTCTACCCGCTACCTCTCTAAAGCCTTTTCTGTTAGGAATATGGTCAATATGCATGAAAGCAACAGATGTTATTTTACCCAAGTTCCAGCATTGCCGAGCAATGCCTTTCAAGATAGAGAGGTAAGCGTTAATAGTACGATAAGTCAGACCTTTGGCTTCTAGTTCACCCATTTTTTTAATGATAAAGTGATGTGTTAGTTGCTTCCAATTAAATTTTTTCGCACTTTTTTCATCGCTGAAACCAAATATGGCTTTGCATACGGATTTGGTCTGTCGTCGTGAGTTTTCACTATTTAGTGATAGCAGATATAACTCTAATGGGTTCATTGAAGGGTTGTTGTCCTTGGTATTTAATTTAACAATACAACCTAAAAATAGCAAAAAAAATGCCAATTAATCACAAATAACAACTGCGAGCAAGGCTACCAATACTTCTTATAAAACTTCCACTGTAAACGGACACTGAACCAAACGAAGGTCAACCAAACAGCAACAAACGCTTGAGCATTAGCGACGACATCAAACCACAGGCAGTATATTGTTATAAGGATCATCATTCCTCCCCAGTGCAGTGTCTTTGCATGCAGATAAATTGATGTCGATTCTCGCCCGGCGCTGTCTGTTCTAATGCCACGTTCAACCATGCCATCAACAAACGCCAATACATATACCATTCCAACTAAGGGCAACAATGAGATGATTGAACCAATGCGAATACCGACGATGTGAACCGATTGTATTGCTACAATAAATTGCCAATTGAACGTTTTAACAAAACGCTCAGTCCAGTTAGGGTGAGCTGGATCTGTTGCTTGCGTGAGCGCTTGATAAATTCCAGGATCTTGAAACAATACCCAATCAAGAAAGTCGGCTATTTTCAGCGATAAATAGCCTGACGGTGATTCGTTTACGATTGACTGGGATAGCATCATTAAGCCTTGAATGCTTTCTTGCCCATTACTAACACGATAAATATCAATGCCAATGCGTAAAAAAATGATCATTGAGCTAGTAAGTAGAACAAACAATACCAACCCAAAGATGCTAGCGGCTAAATTAGTCGATGGTTTATCGAGTAGGTAGTGTTTTTGTTGTGAACTGTTGTCTTCAGCCATTAAATTGCCATCCCTTCACGTCCAGGAAGGCTCCACATATCCTGCCAGTCGTGCCTAAATTTGCTGATAGATGAATCCCAGTGCGTTTCAGTGTGTTCGTACTTGATGCGCATGTCTCGCACTAACTGAGATAGTGAGTCTGGTAATAGTTTGTCGTCACTTTCATCGGGTAGCGGAAGCCTGATTTTCCATAACTGACCACCTTCAAGTAGTGCAAAGGCCTGCCCTTTAGGAAGTTGGACAATATCCGACGGTGAGACCACAGGCAAACGTTCCATTTGAATACGATCTTCATTTTTAGAAACAAAGCTTGTTTCGCCACCAATACTATCCTTGTCAGAAACACCAGAACTGGCAACAACGGTGGGAATTTGTACCTCCTCAACCTGATTAGTTAAAATTTCAGCCGTTTCCTTATTCTTGACCCTGAGCATAATAAGCGTATTCAGGTTGCCGCCTATCTGCTCTGCCTTGGCTGCAGAGCCGATTTTTGCCTCAACATCTGACCATGTTTGGGTGTAAACCGTTACTTGGAAGCCAGCGCCACCAGCCTTGTTGAGCAATGGGATGAACTCATCACCGATTAATTCGTTAAACTCGTCAGCGTGTACGCTAATTTTTCGTTTTTGATTAGGGTTGGCAAAACCATAACCTGTTCCGTGTTTATAAATTCGCCCCGCTTTACTGGTAATATCTGCAAACATCGATGCACCGACTGTTGCAGCAACCATTGGGATACTAAGAGAATCCAGACCAACGTATACGACAGCTTTACGACTAATCGCCTCCATCCAATCAAATACAGGGCGTTGATCCTCAATATCTTCTAAATCAGGAGAAATTAGCTCACCAACTTGACCTGTGGTCAGCTTTTCAAGCAATGGATATAGACTTGAGACAAGTTTATCGAAGTAGCTCTTTTCATTACCTAGAATTGCAATGAGCGCTCTTGCAATATCTGCCAGCTCAAGGCTTGATGATTCAACATCGGCTTGCGTTGCTTTACCAAACAGCTCTTTACGCTTTGCAAACTCTATCATTTTGACCGCATCGAAATTGCGTTGCTTCATGACTTTGTCTTGAATTTCTTTGACATCAAAATCAAACAAATCAAGTTCCACCTGCCATCCTGGTATCATTTTATCGAAGAATAACGCTAAAAAGTCGATGAGCAGGCTATCAATGTCTGAGGCATAGCGATAGAGCTTCTTGAAGTCTGGTTTAATACCCAGCGCCACAAGTGCGCGAGTAATTACGTTTACAAATCGCCATACAAAGTCTCTAAATGCACGACTATTACCCTCGCTTGGTAGCTGGCCGGCAATGCGATCCGCTACTTCGGTTACTTTTTCAAAGTCTCCGATCGGGTTATAGCGCCAAGAAATTTCAGGGAAACCAAGATGGAAAATAATGAAGTCATCTAATCGACCAGCAAGCTTAGCCTCAAGGTACATCCGCTTTAATAAGCTGGCATCGCCCTTCGGATCAAAAACGATAACCACATCACCTCGACGAATATCCTGAGCAATCATTAGCTCAGCTAAACGTGTCTTACCGACGCGAGTGGTACCCAATACTAATTTATGTCCTACTCGCTCAGACAATGCCTCCCAGACTGGTCGTTCGCCTTCCCAAAGGCCAACAGCATGAATAGCGCTGTTTCCACCTATTGGTGGTAAAGGTGCCACTGGGTTCCACCATTCATCTTTTGTAGTAAGGCGCTTAATCGTGAGTCGAATAGATTCAATTGATCTATTCTTGTAGCTGCGCATCTCTAAATCGCGCACAAAGTTATACAATCGACCAGGAACAACATACCGTCTATTTTTAGGGATTCGCAACTGTTCAATACGTTGTTTATGACGTTGATCCCAACGAAAGCCCATGCCAAGATATAACTTTTCATGCGACCATTTAAGGTCGCGACTACCCATTTCGAATTTGGGCATGTGACTTAAGCCTCTTTGATACTGGTGTAAACGCCAACCTTCTTTCAGGCGCTTTGCGCCCCACAGCGCAGTCAAAGAAGCAATCGGAATGTTCCAAGACGGATTACTAATAATAACCGCCCCTAGTGGTGATAGTGTTATACCTGCAGCGGAGGCATATATAGCTCCGCCATATAACTCATACAGTGGTCGCAGTAAGTTTTCGACTTGGCTCATTTAATACTTCTCACGTGGTTTATTTCAACTTCAACTCACCAACTTGCACCATAAACACGTTGGGTTCGGGCACTTCTTGGACATATTTTTGTGGATTAGCAAGTACGACGACTTGGAGTACCGATTTTCGATTTGTGTCATCATTATTTGACTTGATCGCAAAATGAAACAGCTTGTCTCCGCTTGGCTTGCGCACAACTAAATTACTTCGCAGCAAGCTGGCTTGTACTGGCCGCCAGTCATTCAAGCCTGCAAAATCACTGAACAGATTAAAAATAGCAGGCGATACCAATCCAAGCCCTTCTTTTAAAAAATGCACTCGTGCTCCGGGCACGTTATAAGTAAGGGATCCATTAGCAAGAGAGGTTTGCAGCCAATAAATAAACTGCATCGTTAAT
>JAEMQD010000102.1:0-3868 GCA_022759035.1 Thiotrichales bacterium | reverse complement strand
AAGGGATCCATTAGCAAGAGAGGTTTGCAGCCAATAAATAAACTGCATCGTTAATGGCTCTGGTTCATTATCATGTCCACTCAATAAATTAAGTGACGGCAGCTTAATAGGTGCACCTGATACTGGCTCCTGCTTTGTTAAAACGTCATTGATGGTCGTGCGAACATCTTCATCCTCGGGCAAAAATGCAACTTGCTCATTAATGACAGATTGTTCCGATTGAGAGAAGTCAGCAAAAGGATCATCTTCATCAGGTGTTGCTTTAGCATCGACCTTAGATTCAGGCGCAGCAGTGGTCATCGACTTGCCGCCCGTTAGGGTCTGAGTTGATGCTTGAGGAACAGCAGGCACATCGGCATGCATCTGCGACGTTGTTACTGGCTGAGCGGTTTGCGCTGTGACATGATCGACCATCGTCGCTGTCTGACTCGATGTGACAGGCAATATCGCTTGTTTATGTTGATTTGATTTATTTGATTTCGGTGATAGCTTGAAGGCACTTGGATTAGGCCTTGGAAATGAATCCATTTGATTCTTAACTTTTGGTTTGGGTGCTTTATCGCGCTTATCGGTGGTATTGTCACTTGATACGGTGCTGAGCGAATCACCAACATCATCAATGATTGTCTCAACTATTACTGCCTCTGATGGCAAAAACTGATTTGAATCAACTTTAGCTGAGGGTTTAACTTTTGTCTCAACATTTTCTGGTTGATCTGGTTGAGTGGACTGTGTTTGAGCCTGCGTAGGTGCTATTGTCTTAGCCGCCTTATCCCATGTGTTTTTAATGGTAATACTACCCGCAAACTGCTTGGGATAAGCAGCTTGGTTTTCTCCGTACACACAATGCAATGGAAATCTGAGCACAGTTAGTTCAAACTTAAACTTGCCATTGTTATTTATGCCTTCAAAAATGCACGTCCAGATCGCTTTATTGTCGGGTGTCGGCACGATCTGACCAAAATCCTGCCACGTACTAAATAAACGCTCGTTATCTGTCGGTAAGCTGACTAAATAACTGCTTCTGTTGGCAGTAATCCAGTCTCTAACGCGATCAGCTGTTGTTTTGCTCACCATAAAAATATCGCTTTCATACACGAAGGCAGCACCACCTGATTGATTGATCTTAAATCCATCATTGAGTAGTAGGTGATTTAATGACTCCATTAGAATCTCAATCAACGGCCTGGTACGAACAACATTAAAACGAACTTGGGTTCCTTGACCAATATCCAGTTTTACAGAGGCTTGGTCGGCCTTGGTGACAATATCACTAATTGACTGTACCTCAAGCGTCGTATCGCGAGCACCACTTAAATAAGCACGCAAAGCTGTCATTAATGATGCATTTGCTCCAAGCCAGCTCATCATTGGCTTAGGGCATAGCATCGGCATTAAATCTGCACCTAGCTGGGTGTGTTCACTATAATCATGCTCTTTAAAAGTAACTCGGTAGCGATCAATGCCGATATCCAGCATACTGCCACCCGATGGATTCCAACGTAATTGCTTCCCGTCCCGACTAAGTCCATCGACCTGAGTATCAGATATGACTTTACCCGCGTCGTGTAAGCAGGCGGCGAGAATAATCGCTACCGTCCAACGGTGCTGTTCAGCAGTACGCTCTTCTTGTGATACACCTTTGGGCAATAGTCGCCCACGACGAATGCGACAGGCAATGTTGGCGACCTCGATCGTGTGACGCGCTAATCCGCCTGGTCCTGAATGATGATGCGATTGCGATGCTGGTAGCAGCTGTACCATCTCGACAAGCGCATAGAATGTCTCTGATAGCCACTGACAAGTTTCGACGTCGAGACCGCTTTGCGCCAAAATTAGCTTTATTTTTGGTTCAACACCTAAATGTTGCGCCAAAAGCTTGCCCCGAGTGGCAAGCAGGTAGCCATTTTGCTCCAACGAGTTAATGTTAAATGATTGTGGCAAGGGGTTTGGCTGTTGGTCAATGTTAGATTGTTGCTTCAACTGAAGACGACCTTTGTGCCAATAATAAGCACTAGCAAGCGTAATGGCAGTGCTGGCTACCAATGCGCTTGCTTTGAGAGGCTGGCTTGTTGCCCAGTCAAGAATGCTTGTTAGTTGATCCAAGTTAATAATCATCACTTGCTTCAAGAAACACATGAATCAAGGTTGTGGCAAAACTTCTAACCTGTTCAACTTCTATGCTTTCCACACGCAAAAGATTGCGGTTGTAGAGCAACACTGCAATCGTTGGAGAGTCTTCATTCAGCGCGCCTTCGATTTGCTTATCACTGTCCGAGCACTCAAAGGATTGCTTCAAACAATAATTGTTAAATGATTGGCGCAATGGGTTCCACTGAGCGTAGTCTGTTGCAGCAAGCCAGTGCAGAAAGTCACTTTCTACTAAGAGGTTGCTTAAACTTGGGATGCTGACGTATTCAGGGATGATATTTTGCTGCAATCGTTCAATCAGTTGATCGATCTGCTGATCGATTGGTTCAGTGTCGGCCACTTCGTCAATGCCACAATACGCATCTGACAAGAAATGAACCAAGGTTTTAAGCCATGGATGACCCAAGGCATCTAGCTTGGCTAAATTGTCAGTTGAAATCGGCATAAAGGACTCCTTTTAGAATAGGAGACAGTGTGCCAAGGTGCTTTTCAAAAGTCGTGCGACGAAGTGCAGTGAAAAAAATAATTTAGCACTTGATCGTTTGATTTTATTGGTGTAAAGTTTGCATTGTGGGCAACTACGTCTTTAATTCTTTATCTTTACGCTTCTTTACCCCTTATCCTTTGTAAGTCTTTGAGTTTTAACCCTTATCTTTTATCTTTTGACCCTTTGATGCGGATTTTAAGCAGCAAAGGGTCTTTATTAGTCTTTAAGATAGAATCCCTTACCCATTTCCAAGAAATCATTATATCTTTTTGTTTTTTATAGTCTTTATTGAAATGGTCGTGCAGTGACGAAATGACATGTTTTTGATGGTTAACCGATAATTATAGCAAAACAGGTTCTAGAGTTCAAACGACAACGCACTAAATTATTTTTTTCACTGCACTTCGTCGCGTGATTAGTTGTTGACACCTTTTTAAGATTGTCATCAATCAAACACAGGCATTAATAGATGAGTAATTCACATTCTAAAACCAGCATCTTGCAGGCGACTTTGGCTTCTATTGCATTATTGACTACCAATACGGTCAATGCCTCTGCCGTTAAGCAAATCCCGAATCCCTACCCTGTTTGCTTCGAGCAAGCGGCTAAGCGTGTTGGCGTATCACCTCTACTGTTGACCTCTTTTGGGTGTGTTGAGTCTAAATTTAATGCCAATGCAATTAATCGCGCTAATAAAAATGGCAGCACAGATTATGGCTTAATGCAAATCAACTCTGGCGAGTTGCCACGATTGGCGCAACGCGGTATTGGTGTTGAGCAATTGATGGAACCTTGTACCAACATCCAAATTGGTGCGGAAGTATTGGCGCAAAAGATAAAGTCTCATGGGAACTCATGGCGTGCCATTGGTGCCTATAACGCAGCTAGTGAGTCTAAGCGGCAAACATATGCTTGGAAGGTGTATCGCATTATGAAGTCAGGGGTTTGTGCATGAAAGTAGCTGCTCGTTTATTACTGATTTCATTCGTTGGTGCTCTGTCAGGATGCAACCAAGTTATTGATGAGCCGGTATCTCCTGAACCGATTATCAAATCTTTTTGGCATATTTGTTCAGATGCTCATGGTTATGTGCTGATGAACAAACCATGCACCATTAGTCATAAAACCGATGAAAAACAATTAATACATTCTGAACCTATTCCTGTAAACAACGCATCATATGTCATAGCCAACAAACTACCTACCATTGAGCCGCTTACCATTCTATTT
>JAEMQD010000110.1:2595-9118 GCA_022759035.1 Thiotrichales bacterium | reverse complement strand
GTTTGTCGTAATCTAGCACAAAGCCACCAAGGCGAATAGTGTCGCCTTGGTTTTTTGCTTTAACTTACACAACCCCAGATTCATCCTTTACTGTACCGATTTCAGCACTGCCTCTAGGCGCATGTAGTTATAAAAATCCAAGTTATATTGAAATACATCTTTTCAAGTACTCATAAGTTTCAGCATCATTACAGTTAATTATTAACCCATACCTACCTCTTGTGAGTAATACACGATAGACAGATTTTGTAAATTCATTATTTTCTCTTTTGAAGGCTTCGGGATAAAACCAATCACCATTTCTAAATATAAAATCTTTGTTCCAATTTACTAATGCATAGCTTAGCTCTAAACCCTGTGCACCGAACTCAGTGCAATAGCTTCTTAGTTGACAACAGGAATTATCATTGCTTGACTCATTAGCGTACCAAGATCCATAAACATTTTCTTCTTTGCCTGACTCAGCAAACAACTGTTGCTTATTGGAAAATTGTCCACCCTTGCTTGAAGAATACCATCCATATTTAAATGCATTTTCGGATTCATAAAATTTATTTTTGATATTGAAGATATCATCTTCGCAATTTTTAATGTTATTGTATATTCTAATAGGGTATTTCATTGTTGAGCTTAACGTTGCGGCATCTTCCGGCCTACACTCTAAAACATGCTCAACCCATTGATGAAACTGCTCATCAAACTCCTGCCTGATGGAGTTTTTTAGATAAAAAGATGAATCGTCTTTCAGGTTTTTAATTTTTCTGAATATGGATGAACAACCAATTACTTCAATGTCACTAAATTCCTTCTTGACTAAATGTCCGGATAATTCCGTTAAAAAATCTTCAAAAGTTAGTTCGCCTTTATGAATAGATTGACCATTCCCAACTAAAAGTACTAAGACAGCACCATCATCTTGACCCTTTAACCATGAAATTAAAAAATAGAGCTCATCATTTTTTTTGTTTTTCCATGCCCTTTGTGACTCATCAAATACAACGAAATCGAAACTCTCTATATTTCTCCTTCCGTTTAATTCTTTTTTTATGAATCGAGCAGATTGAATAAATGAAGACGGATCAATATTTTCTGTTGATTTAATACTTTTTATTGCATATTTTAAAGTTCCAATCAATGGGCCATTTCCTGAAAAGTAAATAGGTTTTGATATGTTATGCTGATTAACAAGCTCTGCGACTACTGACAAGCCAAGTAAGGTTTTCCCTGAACCTGGTGTCCCTGAAACTAATAGCAATTTCTGCTTCTTATTCGTACGAGCATCACGATAATGCTCAACAATTTTACTCCGCAAATTTATAATCGACTTTCCATCGTCTCCCCAAATACTTGGAATTTTGTTTTTGATAAATAATTCAACAGTTCCACGCAACACACTTGGCTTTCTTTCATAACGTCCACTTAACCAGTGAGTGGTTGCGCTGTTTTGCCACTTAGATGGTAGTTTTGATGCACTATTGATATTTTCTAATAGCATATTAAGTACACCATTTGAATCAACACGATCAACAAGTACAGAGTATGCTTTGCCAATACCACTTTGTATAGTCAAACATATCATTGGAATAATATTTAGGTCGTGGGATTCACTGTGGAAGTTTTTTAAACTCTTTGCATCTGAATTAAGCTTGTCAATATCAGATTGAGTTGGTTCTTCTTTATGCTTAAAATCTATAACAAATAGTTGTCCAGAATCAGTTACAATGTTTACATCTGCTGCACGTCTCCCTGCCTCACCGGGCAAGCCAAACTCAAACACAATCAAACTATTTTTGGCTGAATCTGACAATAAATTTAAAGTTGTCTGTAACGCATGATACTGAGTTATCCAAGCATTCTTTTGACCTTGTGAAGGTTCATTCTCTGTCCATTCAAATCTACGATATTGATCATGCATTAAAATTGAATATGTTGTGTAGCTTAAGCTAAGGAAATCATTGATTGTTCCGCACCATGCTAATGAGTTATTTTTTTTCGCGTTATTGAATAAATCATTATTCATTAGATTTGCGCTTTTCTTTTAACTTCAATCTATCTTGTTTATCATTGACAATATGCATCTTTCGATGACAATTTGGGCACAAGGCAACTGTGTTTTCGATTGTATCTGTACCACCTTTCGACAACCATTCAATATGATGTGTTTCTAAGTACGGCTCACCATCTTTAGTTCTAAAAGGTGCGGGCTGGTCGCATAGTTGACAAATCCCTTTAGCACGGATTTTTGCATATCGCATGACGAAAGGGTTTCGTTCATAGCTTGTTGAAATCGTTTGTCGTTGCCCTGCGCGAGTATGTGCATTACGTGCTCGCTCTGCAATTTCCTCATCTGACAGCTTACTAACTTTTGTTGCAACCTTTTTGGATATTGCGTCAAAATGCTCTCTATCAATTGGGATGGGTGCGCTGCCATCTTGCTTGACTAGCGGAAAAACAAACACCTTTCTTGCTGTGTTATTACTATCAAGCTGCTCCTCTTGGTATGGTGTACCTGCAAGTTTTACTACGCCTTGATAGGTATATTTCTGATCTTCAAAAACTTCAAACAAATGAACAGTGACGCCATTAAAATTTGATTCTGCTAACGTCCTGTTTTGCGAAAAAGAAAGCGACTGATCACCTTCTGTACCCATACCCGTGTAATGTAAAACATTATCAACCCAACGATCATGATAGATCGACTTTACATGATTTGAAACTAACACTAATGTGTTGGTTTTATTAGAACGTCGCATACCACCTTGTGTGCTACAACCAAATGTTTGAGTTAATTCATCGTTCGTTATTACATTGCCAATTAGTAAGCTCATATCATCCCTTTCATTATTAAATGGACAAAACCATCCAGCCCTTGTTGGGCATGGCGGTATCGTGTTTGTCGTAATCTAGCACAAAGCCACCAAGGCGAATAGTGTCGCCTTGGTTTTTATGGCTGCTGTCTTATAAGAAGCCAATCTTGAGCCGTTCGATGGGTTTTTCCACGATGCCGAGCTGTGCTTTGCTAATCTCTGTTTGACCGCTTTGTATTGCCTTAATAAAGGCGTTTTGTAACACAGACCGTAAGTCGCGTAAGCCTTTTTCGCCACTGCCGACAAGGCGTGCTAAACCACGCTTGGCAGTGTCTGAAATGGGTAGGCGTTTTTCTGCCGCCACACAGCGCTCATCGAGCAATTGCTGATATATACTTTCGATAATATGCGGCAACTGCTCTTCACTCGGTGGTTGGATATCGAACAAGGTACTGCGACTAATCACAGGTGCAGGCAATAGTCTCAAGTCGTTGACGGTTAGCACCCAGTTAACCCAGCTCGCATCGAATGCCAAGCCTTCGACAGACTGATCTTCGAAGTGTTGTGCCGAATGTTTTTCGAGCAGAGCAAGCAATTGGTTGACAACCGAACCACCATGCTTACTATCAGTACCTGCTTTTTCAATCTCGTCTAGTAGAATCAGCGGATTGGCGATCTCTCCTTGAACCAATAGGTTGTAGAGTAATCCTGATTTTGAATTGGTGTACATGGCTTGGGTTCCGACCAGTGTGCCGTTGCCAATTTGATTTTCCATTGCCAGATAGTGATAAGGCAGGCGTAATACCTTAGCTAATTTACTGGCAAACAACGTTTTACCAATGCCTGGTGGTCCAGCTAACAGAATGGGTGGGAAATACACATTGCGATCACCATGACAAGCAAACAATAGGTTGTTTTTAACGTGCTCAACCACCTGCGCGAAGTTGGGCATTTCGCTGGTCAGCACATCGAGCGCTTCACTGAGCGCAGTCTGCTGATCGGCTTTGAGTTGAAGCATGTCGCGCTTCGTACCCCGTTTCTTAATGATGGACATAATCTCGCTGAAATTATCTTCATTAATTCGGCTACCAGCAGGGGGTTTTTTCAAGTTCTGATTAAGACGTCTATCTGAAAAAATACGAAAAATCTGTTGGTTGACTTGAATGAAAGGATGATCTGCTTCGATTAATGCATCGGGCAGGATGTCATCTTCATCTGGCGCATCAGTATTAGCATTAGGTTCCATGAGCACAGACAGTTTTTTGGTTTCTGGTGTCCCTTGTCGCTCATTAAGGCGCTTTCTTCTTTGTGCGAGTGCTGCCCATGTTTCTGCATCGGGTTCAAAATTCGGTGCGTCATCTTCGTCTCTGCAAAGCTTAATCAACTGTGCGGGTAGCCACTGAAGACTAGTAGATGACGTCAGAAATTTCTCCATTAGGTCTGAAGGGATGAATTGAAGCGCGTATTGTTTTTCTTTGCTTTCGATCATCGTTAAGCCACCGTCAAAGTTGTACGCGGCGTTTAGGTCTGCGTTGTCTATCTCAACTTTAAGGATGAGGTCAGAAAGCGGGAAACCTGTTTCGATTTCGAGTCTTGCAATGAGTTGAGGGTTGAAGTCGTTAAAACCTTTCACCTGTGTGTCCAGCAGCCGGAAATGCTTGTCGGTATCGGTGGTGACGACTGCATTTATGGTCGGGTGTACAAGTTTTTTATAACTGATGATTCTATTGGTGATGATCGCTTGATCTTCGACGTAATTATTTTTACCAAGCACAAACATACCGATGTGACTTTGTGTTTTGAACTTATATCTAATGACAATCGCACCCCAAGATTTTAAAAATGTCGGTTCTACTGTGTCTATTGAATGAGTCATATTGCATTCTCCTGTAATGACAGCAAACGAGCTTGTCTGAGTCATGGCTTTATCCTATCACAGGTTTTTAGTTTGTCAATAGTATTAAATACTATGATAGTAGTTGACATAATGTTTTTCTGTGCTAAGATGTCATCAAGCAAAACGAAAAGAGGCATTACCCATGAATCAGCAGATAAATATTCAAGCCGTACAGGACTACATTGCAGTGCTCGATGTGCAGCAGGGTTACAGTCCTTGGTCTATTTTTTGGCAAGTTGCCAAGCTGTTGCAGTCAGAACATCAAGTCGCGTTAACGACTAATGCGCATGACAGTTTGCTTGCTGTTGCCAGCTTTTATGGCCTAACCCTACCCGAACTAACGCAGGATGATGCCGAGCGATTGGGCAATGCAGTGATTGATGCGCGTAATGACGATGTGAATTTTCTGATCGCACAGGTATTTCATGTGTCGCAGGGCAGGTTGGGCAGTATTCCGACATTGGCGCTCAGTGTCTGGATGGCGGAGGCGCTCGCTAAACAATTGAACGGTTGCGTGGGTCAAGATGGTAACCAGTGTATGGTCGCGGCTTATGCCGACTATGCATTGGTGCCTGCCTTGTTGGCTTGTATGAAAGGCTTTGATGTGCGCTTTTATGCCGCTAATCATGCGCAATATGTTTGGGTGCAGTGGTTGAGCCTTGTCTTTAACTCAGCGTTCAGCGTTCAGCTTGTGGATTCAGCTCATCGAGATGTGAATGAATTGGCGCCTGCTGATGGACTGTTGCTCAGTCCAGTTATGGGTAATAAAACCTTCGATTCGCCCTTAACCTATGTTCAGCTCATGAAAAAGTTTCGTGTGATCGTTTCTTATCACTCACAAAGCTTTTTCGTGCGTCAGGGTAAGGTTGCAGAAGAACGCTATATGGCGTTCAACCAACGCAAACAAACCCCCATACAAACACTAATCGCGCTGCCGTCCAAGTCGCTAATGTACAGCAACCTACAAATGCAAATGATGGTTATTGATAGCCAGTCCTTAGCCGATTCGGTGCTGATGTGTGATTTAAGCAGTTATAAAACCCTGCAAACCGAAACCGCATCTGATATGAGTTTGTGGTTGGATAGCATCCTAAGCAATCAGTTTGAAGGCACATTGCGTATCCCATTTAGTCAACTGTTGGCACAGCCTGACTTTAATTTATCGGTTTCGAGTTACATCATGGGGGATGCTTTATTAGCCCTGACCCATAACAACAAGGGTGTTGTTCGTGAGCTAGGTGAGTTGGTTGAATTCATGAAGACGCGTGCTTACCAACGCCGTAACACCGAAATGTCGGATGAAAACGTCGAGGCATTTTACGAAATATCGGTGGGCGATATCGATGATTTTGGTCAGATATCCAACCCAAAAAAAGTGAGTTACGTGAGTGAGCGCGAAGCGAGTTTGTTAAAGAATGGTTTTACGGTATCGGCTTCTGATGTGTTGATTTCTGTTAAAGGGTCTCTGGGTCGAATCGTATTGATGCCAGAAGGCATACCCGATTGTTGGTTGCCGAGTTTGCAAATGACGGTGATGCGTGTGAAAGATGCCTCGGTGCTGAGTAGTGAGTATCTGTACTACTACTTAAACTCACCTGCCGTTCAACAGTATATCCAGAGTAAAAACTCGGGCAGTAGCATCCCGTTGTTACGCCTAGACGATGTCAAACGTATTCCCGTTGTCATGCCAACACCAGAACAAGTCTTGGCGATCAGCGAAAAACATAAGCGTAAAACACAATGTCTAACGGAAATCATGGCACTAAAAGCTGAATATGTGTCACTGCACCAGACGTTGGTACTGGCGACATCGACTGAC
>JAEMQD010000110.1:0-2495 GCA_022759035.1 Thiotrichales bacterium | reverse complement strand
AACAATGGAAATAGAATTAAGAGAGTTGGTTATTGATCGTGCTGTGATTGCGTCAGCCTATGCAATATTTGAAACTGGTAACAGCAGCGCGTTATCTGATTACCTCGAATCATGGGCTAACCAGTCGTTGCATTCGGCGTACAGTAAGGATACGGCTACGAGAGTTATTGAGAAAACCTTACGCTTTGCCCAAATGAATGTGCTGACTGTTGTAGCCATTCATAGCATAACCGATGTGCTATTCAACGGTTGGGAAATGGACAATTATGCCTGGGCAATTGATTTGGACGATGCGAGCAAGCTAGCCCTTACTTCTGATTATGGTTGCGTAACAGAATTAAGTCATCGTGAGTTGACGAACAAAATTGCCGAAACAAGCGCATCGCTGAATGGCTTGATTCATCTTAAAACACGCATCTACGACACGCAGTCCTAGCGCAGGGGTGTTCGATTTTATGGATATTTAGTATTCAAATTCAGCGAGTTGAAGTTAATGATGAATCGATTAAACAAATGGTGAGAGATTAATATGTTTGAAATGAATTCGAGTGACTTCAGTCGTGAACTGCTACTGCTTTTGGAAGGTTTGGAAGAAGAAGGTAAACCCCTTACCTTTGATGTCGAACCCATGTTGAATAAAGAACATTGTGTTGTTTACACACTCCTTAATGGCATGGAACTACACGTAAAATTGAGCAACTTCTTTTGGTTCGAGTTGGCCGCAGTAAAAACCGTCAATGGTGAACTAATTAAAACCGACACGCTGGATGCAGAAGTTCGTAACTATGTGCCGCTTAATTCGCAAACGCTCATTAATGTTTACTCGATAGGCTTTCACCAACCAACCTACATCTCAGAAGCCTTTTGGTATGAAACCAAAACACTTACAAGACGCATGGCGCGTGATAAAGACTATGCTAATAAGCAGATGTGTTCACGTCAGAACCGCTTATACAATAGTGGCTTTTTAGATATTTCATCTGATTATGACTTGGCTAAAAAGAGAGGACTTAGGCAGTTGCAGTTTTTTAGTGAAGATTTGCGTAAGTCAATGGGGTTAGAGCAAACAGAGATAGAAGACCTGCGCTTTAGCCCGACAGAAGATACAAGCCTCATCGAAGAATTTGAAATGCTGGAAATACGAGATCACTTTTTGCGTTTAGAAAACCAGATTAGTGATGAAGCATTTACTGCAAAGATGAAGGCTAGAGAAAATAGAGACCCGAACATTCAACCAACCGATTTAGAGGCTGCGCAGGAAATTGGAAGTTGCATTATCAATATGTCACGTCCCGGCTTTTCCTTTTATAAAAATGAAGGTGGCAGTTATAAACCAAAACAACTGATTGCGCTTGGTGAAAAACTAACAGAGATTTACGATAGTTTGTATGAGGTTATGCGAGTACCCGTTGACGACTATCACTTTCGTTTACATGAGATTAAACAGGAACACCAACTAGATACCTATAACATGGCTTGTCTTTCTTGGATAGCCAGTGCGATGAAACCTGAAAGAGTAAAACTTAAGAAACTGATTGACACAATAATTTACACGCCCAACAAATACAGCCCTGGCATGTTGATATTTGTGCTTCTTGATCTTGATGATAATGTCCATCTTGTGAAGTTGGAAGACGAGTATGTTGATAAGTTAAGTGCTAATTCGTTTCTTAAATTGTATGAAGATCATGAACGTTATTTTAAGACAATGGAGAAAATGTTCCACCATGATCGTGATTACGTGCCATACGATCCAACACCTGTAAAGGTAAAGTCGCCTTGGGGTGATTCAGAGAGAATGCACACACCAGAGCGTCCTTTGTTTAATATGAGTAACCTTGAGCAGCGTAAGATGTTCACCTATTTAGCGACAGTGCCAGTTAGTGAATTTCCCAAAGCAGTGTTTAATAAATACAACTTTAGCCAAAACGACAAACAAATTTTTTGGGCAATCCATAGTCTTGTGGAGGATGATAAGTTAAAAATTGGCGATATTTTGCGAATCAATCGAGTTGCAAGACTACAAGTTTCAAGTGGGTCAAGTGCATTATTTATTGCCATTACTGATCGCAAAGGTAAGGTTAGAGTTTTCGATGACAGAATGTTTAGTGAAAACAAAGTCTCAAGACGTGAACTGAAAGATTATATTAAGTTTACTTATATACGCTCATTAGAGTTATTTTCTGTGTTGTGGACTATTGCAAGTCGCAAACATAATCCAGCGGGGATAGACTGTGAGTAAGAACTTTTTTGTATCCGATACACATTTTGGGCACGCAAAGATTATTGAATATGGTCAACGTCCGTTCAAAAACTTGGACGAGATGCACCAGGTCATGATCGAAAAATGGAATGCGGTGGTTACAGCAGAAGATACCGTGTACCACTTGGGAGATGTGTGTTTTAGTGAAGAACACTTGCCGATCATGGATGAGCTTAATGGCAAAAAGAACATTCACGGACATGTGCATCAAAACAGTGTTGGCGGTGGTCAT
>JAEMQD010000073.1 GCA_022759035.1 Thiotrichales bacterium | reverse complement strand
GCTTTCATGATCGCTTCCTTACTGCTTATAAAATAGCTTATTCTTTACACAATAGGTGTATTTAATCAAGTTAGAATTGCCTAATTGTTTTAATTTATTATTGGCATTACCAAAATTGATAAGGATGATCGCGGTGGTTGCTTTACGATGGCAGTTCTACCCAAATTTCGTAAGACTCAAAAAAAGCGAACGACTGATACATGCGTTGCTGATTCGACCAACGATACTCCATCGCACGTAAGTAAGGGTTATAAATCACCGTATACAAGGTACCGAAGCCCTGTGTATAGTTAGTCGAAAATAATGGGCTATATCCAAAAGCATTGGTAAAAGACTCAATATTCGTTAAGGGATCGTACAACTTACCAACAATAAACTGCTGACGCTCGTAAGAACGTGAAAAAACGGCATAATTACTCAGCTCAAAATCGCCTTGATGATTGACTGCCATCGGTTTATACGTGATTTTGGGTGCAGAAAACGGCGTGAGCTCAATCGTTCGAAACTTTCCTGTTGCGTCTAACACGGTCACGTTGTACGCCATTTGTGCTGGCACACGACATAAAACACGAACAGCATCATCGACACTTGTGCAAAACTCCAAAATATAACGCAAAATAATGGCGATACTAAAACCATCTGTCACCAGCTCGCTACCACCAAAGGTAAACGACACAGACAATCCACTCTCATTCATGCCATCTAAAACACCCCATAAACAATCGGTAGTAGCAATCACTGATTGCTGATGCCAGCGCGTCTTCATAATCCGACCTTCGCAATATTCGGGTGCATAGTCGTAATTACGAATTAATATGGGCGTATAACGTGACCAAACTGCTTGCGAACACCCCGACAAATGCGGCGCTGGACAATAAAAACTGAGCAGCCGTGCGTCATCATCGTTCGCTTGCGTCAAGATGAGTAAGTTTTCCCAGAATGGCACTAACTCGGGCATATAGGTTTGCAATGCTGCACGACAAGATGTCAAATCAGGACGTTTACTTGTACCTTCACTGGCAAACCAACGTCGATAAGCGGGCATGCTGGCATGGTAATATGCCAACCACTGTTCGGCCGGCAAGGGTTCCTCAATGGCTTGAAATCGCTTGTACTGGGTTGACATGATTATCGATGACCGCTTTTAACATGAGCAGGATTATGTGCCAACTCGACCATCGAACGCTCTTCTTGATTAAGCTGACGAAACGAAAAACAATCGTGCAACGCCTTAACCCAAGCATCACCCACCTCATTAAGCTGACCGCTTGGCTGACGAATGATTCGATTCAAAAACATAATGGCTAAGTCCCCCCCCTGATAGGCATACTCACCCACACCCATAATGCGCAAAATATACGCCTGATTATCTGCCAAGGCATCGCGACGGCGATACCCCGGTTGTTTCAAAATTAACCGACCATCATCGGTCATCTCATACACCCCAGACACAGGTGCTTGCGTGATAATTTTAAGACGCTCGTCGGTATATTTAAAAATAACCTGTGCGGCAATACCCGCTGCCCCCTGAGTCAACATAGACTGGTTAAACGCATTAGCGCTCAGCATTAATTCAATCGTTGGCTCATATTCTAATAAATGAAATAGAAATAGCGGAATGGTCTGCTGGCTAAAGTCGGACATATTGGTCATGGCGCTAATGCCAGTAATACGTGCATTGAGTTCGCCCAAATAGACAGCGTTTGTATCTAAATCAATCAGATAGTCCAACTCGAAATAGCCGCGATAACCCCGTCGGTACAAGGCATCACCCATTGCCTGGGTTTTTTGCAACACTTGTTGGCGAATATCGGCAGAAAAAGAATCGGCATACAACTCATTGCCACACCAACCGCCATTGTAAGGAGTTAAACTTTCAATACCAATTAATTCAGTTAATAGTGGTCCGACAAAGGTTCCCCAACGGGTTGCACAAGCTTCAATCGCTGTACTTGTACAGTTGACCCAACGCATCACTTTTACCACTTCTTCACATTCTATTTTGCTTGCAACAGCATCATAGTCGGCTTCATTTGCGATAAAGAAGGTTGTTTTGCCCGAATCTCCGTATGCTGTTTGCACGACCAAGCGCGATCCTAGCCCCGATGTTTGTGCTAACTGTTGCAGTTGAGCGTAAGAACTCACCTTTGCCAACACGTTGGGCACACTGTGTACGCCTGCTTCGTTACCGATTTGTGTCGTAACAATTTTGCTATCAATTTCTCGCACCAAACTATTTTTTGGTAGCAAAATATCCAAATTTAACGACTGACACAGCGCTTCAATTTGCTCATCAAAAAATAAAAATATCGCTCGACTGTTCGTTTGCTGCCGCGCATTGGCTTGCCGAATATGTGTTTGCACGCCAGGATCGTTTAACAAATAAGCGCTAATATCTTCAATGCTTTCAAACTGTTGTTTATGATTATCTGCCACCCAAAGTACATTAGGATGCTGTCCATCAAAACAATTAATCAGATTGATATTTGTCCAATTACTTACCCACTCGTGCATTGACATCATATTAAAATTGGTCGCACTGACAAAATAATAAGCCGTATCCTGATTGGCAAAGAAAGCTTTAATATCAGCCAAGCTTGTTAAGGTTTTTTTTTGCATCGATAGATCATCCTAACTGGGTTTAAAATTGCTGACAGGAGTGGTTAGTCTCGTTAAACAGTCATCGCTAAACACGCTAAAGCCGCGTTCAAAACAATAACCATGAATTTCTTTAACTTTAATATGCTGAAAAAAAACAATAATGTCGACTGTAATAATTTGCCCAGGTACGAGAACAGGATACCCAGGAGGATAAGGTGTCACAAAACAAGCAGACACATAAACACTGTCTGCTTTAATCGCTTCAAGTGTTTGGGAAGATAATGGCACGTATTGTGTATCAGCGGCATTTTGACCCTGATAATACGCACGACGCATATCCAACGCATCGTAAGCACCGCCTGAAAAAGGCAGAAAAGCAGGATGATAACGACGCTTGCTGGGCAAAATAGGTGTTAATTCGCTCAGCAGAAAGCGTGATGAATGCAGCTCTATTTGAAAGTGCGCTGCCATATCTTCTAAAACATGAATGAGGTAGTCTACTGTCGCTTGGGTTGCACCAATATTAATGAGAAACAATACCGTGTGTCGTGATGTTTTATTAACCTGAATGTCATAACGCGTCATCAATAACTGACGAAAACTGCTACCATCAATGCCGCTACCACGAATGTCCAAGGTCACGCGGGTTGGATCGACCACAAAATCAGACTGTCCCCAATCGCTACTTAATGCCGACAATCCCGACACCGACTGACCGACACGAGACTTGCGGAAGGATGACGGAATCATTTCATCATCACTCAATACCTTAAAATACGGCTGTAACAAGGACGATGTTTGAATACGCTGACGCAATTGCAATGACAACAAAATGGTTTTTCGGACCAAATGAAAGCCTTCTAATGCAGCTTGCCGACGTGCAATATCTAAAGAAGCAATAATCTGATAATTCGGTGAGGTGCTGGTATAAATACGAAAGGCTTCGATAAAATACGAAAGATTGAATCTATCATCAGCAACATGAATCATTGATCCTTGACGAAATGAGGTTAAGGTTTTGTGTGTCGATTGGGTAGCATAGACACGCAATACAACAGCATTGGGATCAGGATAAAGTACCTGTTGCCATTTATGTTCATCATGATTTGCCTCAAATGCAGCAAACCATTGTGCATAAAATGTCTGATACTCGGAACTACGCAAACGCTGACGAATTTTATTAACCGCACTCATTGCAGTGCGACTGTGATACAAGGGATGAAAGTGCGCAAAAGCAAACCATGCCTCATCCCAATGAAAAACAATATCGGGCTTGATGGCTAAAATTTCCATCATGAAGGCTTCACACTGGTAAATAAGCCCATCGAAAGTCGAATTGGTTAAGGTTATTTGCTTGAGAAGATGCAAACGATTTTGTCGCTTTAAATCGAGCATAATGGCCTTAATTTGTGCTACATCAACACCACCATACAAATCGTATTCAGCTAACGGATAAGTTTCCAGAAAAATGGGATAAGCACCCGTCAGCATCACTGCGTAAGGAATCGACTTATGACAATCAGCCGATATCAGCACAATATCACCAGGCTGCAAATTAGCTTGCATGACAATCTTATTCGCTGTCGACGTACCGTTGGTGACAAAATAACTACTGTCTGAACCAAAGCTTTCTGCCGCTTTAAGGTGTGATTGCTTAATCGCTCCCGTAGGATCGAGCAAAGAATCCATACCACCCTGCGTAGACGAGGTTTCCGCTAAAAAAATATTACTGCCATAAAAATCAACCATATCATGAATCCAAGGCGACCCTTTAACCGAAGCACCTCGCGACAAGGGTAATGCGTGAAATGATCCTTTGGGTTGACGGCTATAGCCTCGCAAAGCATCAAAAAATGGCGTTGAAAATCGGTTGCGCAAGCCATTTAAAATAGCTGAGTGCAAATCTTGAAAAGGATTCGCATGAAAGAGTACACGATTGAAAAGATGCCGTAATGCAAGCGGCAACTCACTTGCCGCTTGCTCGCTAATCAAATAGTGATCCAACTCGGGACGAAGGTGTTGCACTGTACGACACAAATTTACCTCAACACTGTCCTCGACACTAAGCGGTGGTGTCGTGGATATCAATGAAGCGGTATAAGCTATAAAAAGCGGCACTGAATCGCTTGTTGCAGGCAGAATATGATTTAAATAAACACAAGCCTGAATATCACTATTTGCCAACACAGCCGTCAGCGCATCTTGCGCAGAATTGACCAAGACAATATCGTAAATAAACTCATCATGATCGGATTTAAACAGTGCCAGATGCTCGCGATAGAGAGGCTCGTAGGCTTCTGGCGCTGGATGAATAATCAATACTTCAAAATAAGGTTTACGTGCTACGATTAACGACGATTCCAGTTGCTGATCATCATGCAGAATAGGACGGTCTAATAGTTCTAAATTCGTTGAAAAAGGACTAAACTTTTGCTGACGGTAGCTAGACGTGCTTAACTGGTCAACACAATTGTTGACCAGTTGCGTTATCAGTGCCCATTGTGACTGCTCAAAATAATAAGTTAACCGAAATAATACCTCCCGTCCTGGATAAGCCCAAAACCGATCAATTTGCCACAAGCGTTGCAATTCACCAGCAAAATCGCTCACAGACAAAGGGGTTTGCTGCACAGATCGCTGCAATGTCTGCCATGCTGCCAGTCGTTCAGCCGCTAAATCGAAGTAGCTCATGGCAACACCACACTAAGGTTTTTCAAGATAAGCTGTCGCTTCTAAGTGCCCTGGGAAGCGCACCAGCACCGCACGATAGGCAGCAAGTGCCTCTGACTTTTTATTCAGCCGAGCTTTTGCACGCGCTAAATAGACGAATGCACTGACGTCTGTGGGATAAGTTACGGTCATTTGTTCGGCTGACTTTTCCATTTTCTCCCAATCACCAAGTCCCTCCTGCGCCAAGGTTGCACGTAATAAAGCTGTGTAATTATTAGGAGATAACTCCAATGCTAAATTGGCATACATTTCTGCCTCGCGCCAACGCTGTTGCGCCAACAATGGCAAAACAATGCCTAAGCGTGCATCGACCGATTTCGCATTACGCTCATTGGCATAGCGATACTCTCGAATCGATTCGTTGTAACTGCCCAGCAAATAGTACAGCCAACCACGACGCAAATTTCTTAACTCAGCATCAGCCCCATTCAGTTTAATACTATCCAAAGCCGTTATCGCTTGGTCGTACTGACCCGCAGCCTCAAGTTGATAAGAGTTCGACCAAGCACTATTATCCTCAGCTTGTACCATGAGTGGCGACAACGTTAGTAGCAACGCCACTGAACGCGATAAAAAAACGTGTTTAATTCTATTCATTAAATGACTCCTTTGTATATCACGCCAACTTTACCAAGCAGTCGACAAACTGAGATAACCAAATGCCAAATTGTAATCTTTAGAGGGGTTTGTCTCACGAAACTGAGTCTGCCCCGCCATTAACAATACCTTCGTTTTCTTGCTCACATTCCAAGCCAGTGCAGCTGTAGCTGAACCCGTACTGAGGTCGGCTAAATTAGCAACCGACTGAGCATCCATATCGACAGCATAAATTTTTTCACCCGTCACCGCACTCAAGGTTAACGATGCTGGCATCAACACCGAAGCAGGTGTAAAGAAATGCGTCCACTTGGCATCAAAACTGGCGGTACTGGACTTACCTGCTGTACTAGCTGGATTGATGCCACTAATTTGATAACTGCGCAACTGCAGCCAGTCATAACCATCATTCAAGCCAAAACCAATGGTCGGAGAATACTGTGTAATATTTAACCCATTGCGGTAGCGAGAATTGGCATAGCCCACATCTAAATACAGTTTGTTATCGCGTGATAACCAGCTAAACTGCGGCGCAATCACATCAGCCTTACTCGTATCATCCGTCTGATTATTTTGAACTTGATAACCATCTAAGCGCGCGGTAACTTTACCAGGTAAAGCATCAGTAAAAAAGTTCATCCGTCCCGACAACAGCATGTTGTTTTGATCAATGCTGTTTAATCCGTTTTTGCGATTCACAATCGTATTGCTGTAACCAGCAGTCATGCCGCCCTGCTCTAAATAGTCGGCACTGACCGTCACCCCAATATCCGATAAGCTGTTACGTGTTGTCGAATTACCGTAAGCACCCTGCGTGATGCTAGGCGTGGCACTAACTGACCATGCATCGGCATAAACAGCCGGCGAAAGCGCAAGCGCTATTAAACCTGTCGAAAATAGACTCGATAAAGTTAGGTTCTTTTTCATGTGTTTCTTCCTAATGAAGTAGATAAATTAAGTGTCGATTCCCACGCTGGAACGCCTATATCTGCGGTTTGAAAAGCACGTGTTGCGACTAAGTGATAGGCATCTACGCCGACGCTTGCTGTGATTAGTGTACACCCGAGTTGCGGCTGAATCAATGATTCGGTTTGCACACACAAACCCGAAACAGTCTGACGATGCGCTGCAACTTGCCGCCAACCTTGTTCGACATCATCCCACTGACGTTGATAGTCGCTCGACAAAAAACTTGCCCAAGGCCAAACGAGTACCGATAACACTTTCGCGATTGTCTGTGGTAACAATTTAGCAGGCATTGCATCGTCTTGCCAGCGCTCGACCTGAAAAGAGGTTGGCGTATAGCCATTTGCCAGTAACCATAAATCGAAGTAAGGATCAGTAGCACCACTACGCTCGTAACACGAAAAAACAGCCCAAGTCGATTCGGCAAAACAGCGCGCGCCCAAACTTGAGACCAACATCAAACGTCCGAATAGATCTACCTCGCACCAAATCGCCCATTCCAACGACTGATCGTTGCGCAACACCTCATAACGCAAACCACGACCCGCAAACAGATAAAACGGTCGCACTTCGCCCGCAGCGGCACGACACAGTGTTGCCGACTCAGTCGGCACAACCGACAGCGCATAATGTGGCACAGCATCCCTGTCACGAATCAATACATTAGAGAGATGAAACGGCAAGGTTGGCGCACCGACGCGGTCGCCAACCTGAACATGCAAATGGATATGCGGCTGTGGCGAACGCCCAGAATTACCACAATAACCTAACAAATCACCAGGTTGAACCCACGCACCCGCATAGGTTGCAACTGTCCATTGTTGCAAATGCGCCAGCAACACAAACTGGCCGTTGTACAAACGAATCAGCACATAATTACCCCAATTCGCCGCAGCGTTTATCGTACCCGGTATATTATCGGGCACATCATTCACGACAAACCACACCTGACCAAAAGCGGGCGACAAAACAGGTTGCGCATAACAATAAAAATCGCTTAACTGATTCCCTTTGTTGGCAAAACTTTTACCTTCTTTGAGCACCACAAAATCGAGTGCATAGCGCCATGCCCCTTTGTGCGTATGCTGACCAGAAAACCCCTGAGAAACCGTCCAAAAATCGGCAAATGGCGCAAGCAAAGACGTGCTACCCGACTCACCGACACGCGCGCGACTCATGCGTGCCCGTTCAAAAGATACTTCAGGAAAATCAGCTGCATGCACATTAAAGTAATGTGCAATGCGCATATTACGCACTACCGCATAAAGCACTAACCAAGCAGCCAGCACAAACGGAATCGAAAAAGGAACTAATTGTACAAACGTCAATACCCGCCCTAAAGCCAATGCCAACCATGCAGCCAGCACTGCCGCAAAGATAGCCAATAATGCCGTTAACCCAGAAGGTCTCGCCATTAATCCACCCACCAGCAAGGCCGCTAAAATAGCGTTACTATCCCACGCACTTTGCGCCAACGCTTCTGGCGTTGCGCCTATTACACAAAACAATAGCCATGCACCGATATAACCTAACAGCGCTAACAACACATAATAACGAGAAAAAACAAACAGCACGACAAGCATAAACAGCCCCGCAAACGGGTCTGACATAAAAAATAAATTGCTCAAAGCGCGCAAAAATAAATCAATTTGATTGCCAAATAAATCGGTTGGAGCAAAATAAGCATTGGCAGTTAATCCCGACAAGCTGCCAGCCATGGCAACAATCATCATCGCAATCAATGCAAACGGAAGACTTAAAATAGGCAAACCGATTAAAGCAGAACTCACACGCCCCAAAACCAGTGCAAACCAGCCAGCAAAGGCACTGCCAATAATCAGCAACACCAAGCTACTCACACCAAAAGCCCAGACATGAGCTACAAATAACCCGGCCAGCAAACCATTAAATACAGCAACAGGACGCTCAGATGCTTCTGCGCCAGCTAAAATGCTCGCATACCAAGCGACTAACGCTCCAATTAACCCAAACAATCCCAGATACGGATTAACCAGCGTCATCAGCAAAAACAACGCACCCGCTTTCCACGATGGCATTAAAGACACCCAACCGTAACCGCGTCCGATATCGACAAACAGCTCGGTAAGATGCTGACGCAAGGTTAAGTTCATCTAATCCCTCTATTTTTAGCAATGGGCATATACAAAAGCCCGTCAACCCATTTTAAAGCAAGCAAACGACATTGTCTGTAAAATAATCAAGATAATGTAGAGTACTCTGTGCTTTTAAGGCAATAGCAACAAAATCGAACAGGTTATGTTATAGAGACCCGACATCTAACCTCAATTACTAGCCCAGCACTGTCAGCTTCTCGATACAATTTTTCTTGTGGCTTTAAATGCTGTTAGGCGACAATTAACTTGTCCGGTTGAGTGAGGCGTTATGATGGCGATTTTCTGTCTTT
>JAEMQD010000141.1 GCA_022759035.1 Thiotrichales bacterium | reverse complement strand
CCTAACCAACCGTCAAGGATTACTTGACAGTTCAACCAGTAGCCCCCAAGCGGGGCTGTTGGTGTTACCTGCACTAAGGCGCAAGCAATGGCGCACCGCCATCGTATGGTTTAATCGAAACTACTTTAGTGCCAGCATGTTCATTTAACGCTTCTAGCGACTGTACAATCGGGACTATCTCGTTCTTGTAAAATACCCAATCCACCTTATTCAAGTCACCGCCAGCGTTTATTCCTTCAATCACCACACTCATTAGTGAAATTGGCACCCGATGCGCAGACAGAATATCGTCACGAGTGACCTTTTTCATGTTCAAAAACTCATCTTTGGCAGAAATTTCACCAACTGGAATCAGTTCTGGCTTTTCCTTATCTTTTCCCTTGCCATTAATAAACAGGTTTTTAAAGTTGCCAATGCCTTTACCGCTGTTAATTTTCTCGATAATGTCGCGCTCTTGCCTATCAGTCATGTTCGGGTTGTTCATGTACAGCAAAAAGCCAGCGTGCATGCCGTTCTTGTAGTAGCGTCTGCGAAATAGGGTAGCATCTTCATTTAGTAACACGCTAGAAAGCACACCAAAATACTCAGGCACGCCATAAATTTCTTGAGACGGGTCGTATTCTTTGGCATGAAAAACACTGCCATGTGCGTAATCAATACGCTCTTTAAGCATTTTCCAGCTATAAGTGCCAGGCTTTTCTCCACGATACATATACATGGCAGGCAGGTGCTCATAGCGAATAACGCGCCCCAAGGCATTTTTAACGGCCAACAAATAGCCGTTACCAAAAATAAAACGATCCATTAAGAACTTGTTATAGTCTTCTCGACTCAGCAACCCCGTCAATTCGCTAGACAGGCTAACCATATTGCGCTTGGCATAAATAGCAGAGCCATGAATGGCATTGCTTCTAAACGATTTCATCAGCCCTGAAAGCGGAATAGGGGGCAGGTAAAGCCCGTCAAACAAACTGCATTCGGCATAGTCGAATAGGTTGCTCTTTAAAATGCTTTCTGGTTCACCGAAACTAATATACATAGCGACCGCCTGTGAGTTATAAGTTATGAAAATACGATAGTTGGCTCATGGTCTTCAATAATGATTCCTTCCAAGCTCAGTAGGTTAATTGTTGCCCAAGCAAGGTCGGCATGGCCGCCAGCTTTGGTTCTGCTAGAAACGTAGCTGACCTGTCCGCTTTTGGTAGTGGTGCGTTTAATCATCAAAAACGCATGTGCTAAATCATCCCAGCCGCCATCAAATTGCAATCGACCCGTTCTAATCACTTCACGCGCCTTAAGCACCATATTGTTTTTGGTGTTAATGCTGTAAATAATGCGCGTTACGCGCGGGAAGAAAACCTCGACCATTTCAGCAACTGGGTCACCAATGCCGCTGGTATCAATCGCAATTTCTTGCACGTTGTACTTGTCGCATAGCTGAGCGATGGTTTGCGCTTGTGCGCTGTAAGAAAGTCCGTTCATGCGAATCTTTTCCACCAACCTAAAGGCACCATTAGCGCGTTTAGGTGGTAATGCCACCACCACAGAGCCGCTATCGCCTTCACCATCACCGCTTGGGTCGTAACCAATCCACACAGGCAGGTTGCCAACAGGTCGAGACAAATGAATGCGCACATCTTTCCAATCATTAGCGTCAACCTTACAGCCCATAAGCCATGAAAGCGGAAAGCTAGACTTGCTGTCATCTAGGAAAATACACATCAGCAGGTTGTTAAACACGTCTTCGTCTGGGTATTTGCGCTTCAGCTTATCCATATCGAAGAAATTAGCACCGCCCTCGATGGCATCGATCACCGTAATGATCTTACGCCACACACCATCAGAGCCTAAAGAGCCATGCTTTAAGGCTTCGTGGCTAATATCAATGCCATGCTGTTTGTCGCCAGCCCATTTGCCATAGGCTTCGTGGGCCATGGTCGAAGGGGTAGAGAAGTAAGTGGTGCGCCACTTGCTGTGCATCGCCATACCGCCAGCAAGGTTGTCTAGTTGCTCAAACTTGGGAATCCAAAAGACTTCGTCAATGTACAAATGCCCGTGAAAGCCCTGGGCGGTTCGGCTATTGGTGCTTAAAAAGTACAGCGTTGCGCCATTGCTCAGCTGAATTTCGTCCTTGCCTTTAAGGTCTATTCCACCAATGTCCAGCGCATACTGCTTAATATAGTTCTTAAAAATCTCTGCCTGTCGCTTACTGGCAGAAATGAAAATCTGATTGTCGCCAGTTTCAATTGCATTGCGAAACGCTTCCCAAGCAAACAGATAGGTAAAGCCAATTTGGCGACTTTTAAGGTAAAAGCGCATCCAGTTAATGGCTGGGTTTTTGCCTTCTTTCAGTACCTCAATCTGATAATGGAAAAATGTCTGCTTCTCAAATTCATCAAGCGCTGCTGTGTCTAGCTTTTCGATATTGTTTTTCACGACATTTTTAACCGCGCCACGACGCGAGCCGTCTTTAGCGTTGCCAGTAATCTTTTTCACATCACCAAGGTGCTGTTTCATCAGCAAGCCAAGTTCGCTTAGCTGGTGGTCTGTCTTAGGGTCAAGCCAAAGTAAAAAGTTAATGCGCTGTCTTAGCGTCAATTCAACAGGAGCATCATCCCTTAGCTTCTTCCATTCAAACTTCTGCACCCATAGCTGAACCGTTCGCTCGGTTACGCCAAGTTGCGGCGCAATTTCGGTCGGCAGTTGTTGTCGCAGATAAAGCCCTAAGGCCTTGGTTTGTTCTGGTGTGTATAAGGTAGATTCACTCATGTCATCTATTGTCCGTGCTTACGCGCGCGCAGGCTAAGTAGCTTGTTTCTAAAACGCGATTATAGAAATGCTTTAAGTTTCCTGCTTGTGCGCTCTGTTTCATACTGTCATTAACGAACAACCGCAAGGGTAACGAAAGTGGCATTAATTAAAACAGACTGGGTTTGTGTGCTGAGTGCAGGCGCAACGATTGATGGTCGCAACGTATCAGAGCAAACCATTGATGAAATGGTCGAAACATACAACAAAGACACTTATAGCGCACGTATTAATATCGATCACAATGCTTATGGCTGGAAGCTGGGCAGCGTTGAGTCGATTAAATCGGAAGTAATTGATGGCAAAAAGAAAATGTTTGCCATACTTGAACCAAACGACTACTTCATCAGCTTACTGCAATCAGGCCAAAAGCTGCATACATCGGTTGAATTTATGACCAATTTTGCAGGCACCGGAAAAGCTTATCTGACAGGGCTTGCGCTAACCGACAACCCTGCAAGCCTTGGCACAACCGAGTTAAAACTCAGTGCCTCAGCGCCTAGCGCAGAAGTGATTTCGAGCGCAGAAGTGCTGTCTATATCTCTCAAACCCGAAAACAGCATCTTGTCATTCTTTAAAAAGGAACCCGTGAAAATGGACAAAGACACCCTAGAAGCCATGGCGCAAATGAATGCGCTCATGAAACAAACCGCAGAATTACTTAATGAAGTTTCTGCAAAACAGCAAGCCAACACACAAGCCGTCGTGCAACAAAAAGCACCAGATGAGCAAGACCAAGGCGACAAATATGAAGCGATCAAAGCAGAGCTTGAACAAACTCGCCAAGAGTTAAACGACTTAAAAACAGCTTTTGAAAACACAGCATTAAACAACGGCAAGCGCTCTGAAGCTACAGGTCTGAGCGAATCCGAAGATATCGGCTCACTTTAATTACAGGAATAAAACCCATGAAAGAATCTACCCGCCTAAAATTTAACGCTTTACTTAGCAACACCGCTAAAGAGCACGGTATTAGCGATGCTTCTGTAAAGTTCAGTGTTAGCCCTGCGCGCGCTCAAACTGTCATCGAGCGCCAAAAAGAATCCAGCGCATTCTTATCGCGCGTCAACATCATGCCTGTTGTTAATATGTCTGGTGATGCCATTGGCCTAGACGTAACTGGCTTAATTGCACGTCGCACAGACACCAATGCGGCAGATCGCACGCCACGCTCTGTGCACAGCATGGGCATTAATCAATACGACTGTAAAAAAGTCGAGTTCGACACAGCAATTAAATACGAAGCCTTAGACGCATGGGCGCAGCAACCTGGATTTGGTGACAAAATCCGCTCTCAAACAGACAAGCAAATTGCATTAAACAAAATCTTAATTGGCTGGAATGGCATGGGGGCCGCTACAGTGAGCGATCCAGTCGCTAACCCTAAAGGCGAAGACTTGGCATCTGGCTGGTTACATAAAATTAAAACGCGCGTTCCAGCTCAATACCTTACCCAAGGTGCAACGGCAGGTCAAATTCGTATTGGTCAAGGCGGAGACTATGCCAACCTAGACGAGGCTGTGAACGACATGCTTTTGTTGCTAGACCCAGCGCATGCAGAAGCGACAGACTTGGTAGCGATTGTGGGCAATCAATTATTGTCTTACACCAAAGCGCGTTTTTACCACGAAAATGCTAATAAGCCAACTGAAAAATCCCGCATTGAAGACCAACAAGTGATTGGCACCTTTGGCGGATTGCCAACTTACAAAGTGCCTCACTTCCCAGCGCGTGGCATTTTAATCACCAGTTTTAGCAACCTAAGCATGTACATTCAGGCCGACAGCATCCGTCGTCAAATTTTAGACAACCCGCGCCGTGATCAGGTTGAAAGCTACCAATCTGAAAACATCGATTATGTCATCGAAGACCTATCTAAGGTGGCATTAGCAGAGTCAGCTAACATTAAATTGTTAGACGTCGGCGGCGATTGGGTATAACAGAGCAACCCCGCAAGGCGACGCCTATCTAACTTAAGCAGCGCATAATCGCTCGTTTTAAGTTTAGAAAAAGCGTTCGCCTTTTTAAAGGATGAATTATGGCAAAGTTCGTTGGAGAAAAAACAGAGCAATACGATGACATAGTGCCTGGCAATGGGCAGTATCCAACGCTATCGCTTGCCGACTTTCAAAAGTCCTATTCGTTTTTAGAAGACATTCCCCAAGCCAGTGCGCTCGTAACCATGACGCTGGTAAGTCGAGACATTCAAAAGCAGCTGTCAAACTACTATGAGAGAGAGCCAGATTTGGTTAGCTTTTCCTTGGCAGAGTTTGGAAGCGGTGATTTTTGGCAAATCATTTACCGCGAAGCCGTGTTTACCAAAACAGCATCAGACCTTTTAGCCAAACGCATTGCGACCGATGCCAGTAAAAACGCAGCAGATCGACAACAAGCGCTAGAAGACAAACGGAATTATTTAGACGCCAACTATCGTGAATTGATTGGAAAATTGATGAACGAAGTTGGCATTACGGTGGCGCTAATATGAAAGCAATGCATACATTAACTAAAGATCTTGCTGCTTCTGGCTTGCTAGGCGATAAATTCGAGACATGGGCAGATGAAGTCAGCATGTCGCTATTGCCTAACTGGTTAGACAAGGGCTATACGGTCAACTACACCATTAACGTGTTTATTAGTGATTGCAGTATGCCAGCAGAACAGTTCTTGTTATGGCTTTCCAATTGGATTAGCCAACACATGAGCGACAAAGTAGCACAACCAGAACTACTCATTGAGCCAACCAGCAACGGAAATTCAGACGTCGCACTAAAAATCAAAATGTCTGAAGACTATGTCTTGCGCCAAAAAAACGACGGAGAATGGCTTTTAGAAGACGGCTTACGCTACACGCTAGAGTCGAGCTTTGTGCCAGCATCCGATTGGCTAGACCTTGATTATCTGCTAATTGTCGATAACAACACCCAAGACCCGATTGGCACGGTATGAAATTAAGAACGCCAGAGCAACTTGTTGCCACACTTAAAACCCTAGCCATGCCAGCTAAAGAAAAGATGGTATTAAATAGAAAGCTTGCCAATATGGCACGCCAATATTTTAGGGAACAGATTCGTGACCAACGCGACGTTTTGACAGATAAGGCTTATTTGCCAAGAACAACTCGGTCCAATAAATGGCGAAAGCTCAGAGATTCAAACACAGCTCAAATGGTTTCAGCTAATAAGCGCGCTCGGATTATGTTCTCTGGCATATCCAAACAGCTAAAAGCCTATCCAGAACAAGACGGTTTTAGAGTGGGGCTTGAAGGTTTGCTTGGCAAGATTGGCATGGTGCATAACGAAGGCCAAATGGTCGAGTTCAGCTACCGTATGCATGGATTTTTTAATAAAAAAACTAATAAATGGCAGGGAGGGCATAAGCAAACTGGCTATTACAAAATGCCAGAGCGCCCATTTCTTGGTTGGAATGATGAGCTAATTAGAAAGCTTGAGAACGAAATACTTTCACACATGGGGGAAAGCCTAGCATGAAAACCATTTACATCAAGCCCGTTAAAGGTCAGCAGGTGCTAGACCCAGAAACGCGCCAACCATTAGCAGAAACTGGCGAGAATAAGCCACGCTCTGAATACTGGTTACGTCGCCTCATCGATGGCGTTGTTATCGAAACCAAACCTAAAACCACACAGGAGCAATCAGCATGAGCGGTGTAAGCTTTGCAGAAGTCCCAGCGAACATTCGCGTTCCGGGCGTTTATATCGAAATTGATAACAGCCTTGCCAACAAAGCAGAAGACCTGCAAAAGATTTTAATCATCGGCACCAAATCAGGTGGCGATACGGCAGCCAACACCGTGGTTTCTGTTGCTACAGATACAGCGGCAGCCGATCGTTTTGGCCAAGGTTCGCAGATTCATAAAATGGTACAAATGGCATACAAGCAAAGCATTGCCTTGCCTATTTATGCGGTTGCAGTCGATGCTACCAATAGTGTCGATTTAGCTTTGGCAGCGACAGGAGACGATCAGTTTCACTACATTATTTCGGCATTCAACGACGAAACTAATGTGCGCGCTTTAGCAGACTTTTTACAAGCACGTTACCATGCCTTGCAACAAATCCCTGGCATTGGCTTTATTGCTAAACAAGCAACGCACACAGGTCTAACCACTTATGGCGAAGGCTTCAACAGCCCGTTCGTTTGTGTCATGGGCGTGAACAGCCTAGGCGATGCCGCAGGCGTTGATTATTCAGAACCAGAACTTGCAGCGGCTTATGCTGGGCAAATTGCACCACAGCTTGCCAACGACCCAGCGCGTCCATTGCAAACACTGGTATTAAATGGCGTGTACAGCAAGGCCTCAAGCGAGTGGATTTTACAAGAGCGCAACCTATTGCTTTACTCTGGCATTTCGACCTATCGCGTTAATGACGCCAAACAGGTTATGGTAGAGCGCCCAATCACCACCTACAAAATTAACGGTGGTGGCGTTGCAGACGATTCTTACCTAGACGTAACCACGCCAGCAACAGCGATGTTCTTCCGTCAAAAACAACGCGCCCGCATTTTGAGCAAATTTCCACGCCATAAACTGGCTAAAGACGGCACACGCTTTGCACCAGGGCAAGCGGTGGTTACACCTGCAATTATCAAAGCCGAATTGCTCTCGCTTTACACTGAGCTGGAATATCGTGCCATTGTTCAAGACTTCGAAGGCTACGCAAAAACCATGTTTGTAGAGCTAGACGCAACCAACCCAAGCCGTATTAATGTGCAGGATTCACCACAGTTTGTGAATGGCCTGATTATTTACGCTGGCAAAATCCAATTCCGCAAATAAGAGGTAACAAACAATGGCAATTATCACTTCATCAAGCACCATCGACGCAGGCAGCCTTGGCCGCCTGCCAACAAAAGAAGGCGCAAAACTTGGCTTTGGTGGCAAAAAACGAGAAGCCGTTATGGGCGACGAAGGGGTGCTTGGCTACACAGAACATATCACAAGTGCGCCTTACATTAAATGTACGCTGGCAGACAGCACCGAAACCGATAAGCAAGCCTTGCTTAACTTTGCTGGCCAAACCGTGGTGCTAATGACCAATAACGGTCAAAAGTATTCGCTAGAAAATGCCTTTGTTGGCAATGCTGACGCGCTAGAACTTAACACTAAAGACGGCACTTTAGAAGTTGAATTTTTTGGCACCAAACTTAACCAGCTTTAAAGGATTAACCATGAGCCCAGCATTAAGACATAAACAACAATACACAGGCGCAGTTACGGTTGCGCCAGAATCAGCAACGCCCGAAACGACAAGCAAAATTTACGGCGAAGACAAGTTCTCGCAGCTTAAAGAAAACTTGCCGTCGGTTCTTGGTATGTTAAAAAGCCTTGCAGGAAACGAAGAGCGCACACCTTACAAAAAGCAGCTAATCACCCAATACAAAGAGCTAGCTCAGCATATTATGAACAGTTGCGAAGACTGGGGTCGTCAAGATGTATTAGCCTACTGGTTAATTTGGCGACTTGATGTTGAAGGATTTGCCGCTGTTCAGCCAGAAATGTACGAAGGCATTCAGCGTGGACTAACCACGCCCGTAAATTACAACCGCGACTGGCAAACACTCTACCTAACAGAAATGGAAGCCTACTACACAGAGATTGCCAAAACAGACAAACCAATTGATGTTGCGCCAATAGAACAAGCCATTAACGACTTAGTCGAAGGAAACATGACAGCAACACCAGAAATGAAGGCGCGAATTTACAAAGTTTACGGGCACACCTTGTTCGAAACCGATCCGCAAAAAGCCTTGTTAGCCTATGAAAAAGCGACGCTGTTAGAACCCAATATTGGCGTTAAAAGACGCATTGAACAACTTAAAGCAAAGCTGGAGAAAAACGATGACTGAAGTGAAAACTATAGAGCTTAACCGACCACTCGACAATGTTACCATTGTCGAAATTCGTGAACCAAAAGCAGGTGAATTGCGTGGATTAAAAATGGCAGATATTATTCAGCTAGATGTAACCGCCATGGCAACCTTACTGCCACGCATTAGCAACCTAAGTGCGCGAGATATGGAAAACCTTTCAACAGCAGACCTAACCAAATTATTTACGGAAACGCTGAGTTTTTTCGTGGACAGCTCCCAAGCCGAGTAGAGTCAGCAATGGCAGACATTGCAGTTATTTTTCACTGGCAACCCAGCGAACTATATGCCATGACCCTGCCAGAACTGATGATGTGGCGCGAGGAAGCAGGAAGGCGAAACCAAGCAACACAAGAAGAGTAGGGGCGCAAGCCCCTTTTTACTATGAGCGATTCATTGCTTTGTTTGCTTTATCGATAACCAGCCAAACGATAGTACAGATAACTAAAAACCAAAAACCGCTATTATCTATGGTGAAAATACCAAACACTAACAAGAGTAAGGCAGCATAAAACGCATAGCGTAGGAGTATGAACATGGCATCTTTAACCTTAGAAGTCGTACTTGGCATGGTGGACAAAGCGTCATCACCGATTAATGCGATTATAGAAAAGCAAGGCGCACTTAACAAGCAAATTAACCAAACAAAACGCGCAATGGGCGATAATGCCAGCGCTCAAAAAATGATATCCGACTATCAGAAAATAGAAGCGCAAGTTCAAAAGACAGCAAACGCTATCGCCCTTGACATGGCAAAAGCACAAGAAAAAATCACCAAGCTCGATGAGCGTAAAGCGAAAAGCAAAACGGGTGAACTAGGCGCGCGCGATGCCACAGAATACGAACAGCAACAAGCCAAAGTTACCCAGTTACGACACAAACTAGAGCAAGCAAACAGAACCCTAGATGAGCACAAAGACAAATTAAAAGGCGCTGGTATTAACAGCAATGATCTTAGCGGTGCCATGCAAAAACTCACCAGCGAACAAGACAAAAACAGAGCATCACTGGAGCAACTGGTTAAGCAATCAGATCGCTACAAAAATGGCACCGTCTTTGGCAAGATTAACGACAAGTTAAGCATGGGCACGCTGCGCAACCTAGCGAC
>JAEMQD010000045.1 GCA_022759035.1 Thiotrichales bacterium | reverse complement strand
GCAACCTTATTATCGCCAGCTAGGTTTTGAAAAAGGCTATTGCCCAAATGCTGAAACCTATTATCAGCGTGCGATTTCAATTCCGATGTACTCTGGATTATCGAACGAGGATCAATCTAAAGTAATTAACTGTTTAGCCACTATTTTGAGTGATTAGCATGAAAGTCACCTGTGTTTGGCAATCCGAACAGCATAGTGCTTTTACCGATTTAATTTATTTTGAACAACTCTGGTGGTGTGCGTTCCGTGAAGGTTCAACGCACATGTCAATGGATGGAGCAATCCGTGTCATGACATCACTGGATGGAAATGACTGGCAAACTCAAACGGTATTAAGTTGGCAGGGTGGCGATTTACGCGATCCTAAGTTTTCGATTCGTCCCGATGGTCGATTGTTATTAACAGCGGGTATGCGTTGGTCAACCCCTCTCAATGGTCGAGAAAAGCTCTATTCTTTGGGCTTTTTATCGGTCGCCGACACTCAAGTCTGGCAAGAACCTGTTATTGATGGTATGGGTAAAGCAACATGGCGTTGGGCGCCGACTTGGCATGACAATAAGGCTTACAGCGTCGGTTATGCCGGAAAAGATAGGCAAGGATGCTTATATCAATCGGACGATGGCTTGCGCTGGCGCATTCATGTAGCTCCCTTTTTTCCACAAAACACTATTTTTACCAATGAGTCATCACTTGCTTTCGATGTTAATGGCACTGCCTATTGTTTAACGCGTCGTGATGCTATTCAAGGCGCTGCTGCTTTGTTAGGTACAGCCCAACCGCCTTACCTAGATTGGCATTGGCGTAAAACAAATGTCGCTTTAGGTGGGCCAAAATTATTGCGTTTGTCTAACGGTGAATGGATTGCAGCTTTTAGAAGAATCAATTATCGTCATGGTACAGCTCGCACTCTTGTTCAAAAGCTGGATGTGAAAACAGCCAAGTTCAAGCCGTGGCTAACACTGCCATCTGGTGGAGATACCAGTTATGCTGGCATGATAGAACATGAAGGGAGTTTGTTGGTGAGTTACTATTCTTCGCATGAAGCCCATCAAGCGCGCATTTTTATTGCCGATATTCCTCTTAGGTTCAAAAAAAGAAGCCGGAGGTTCAGATGAAGTTATGTGTCATTCCCGCTCGTGGCGGCAGTAAGCGTATTCCAAGAAAAAATATCAAGCCCTTTTTTGGAAAACCCATGTTAGCATACCCAATTGAAGCGGCTTTGCAGTGTGGTTTATTCGATGCGGTGGTAGTGAGTACCGAAGATGAGGAAATTGCAGAAGTCGCGCGAAGCTATGGCGCACAGGTGCCTTTTATGCGCCCGACTGAGTTAGCACAAGATGATACCGCAACGGCACCCGTTATTATTCACGCTATCAATTGGTATGAACAACAAGGTGTTCGGGTAGATATGTGTAGTTGTATTTACCCTTGTACGCCTTTTACATCTAGCCATCTATTGAAGCAAGCCTATTCACAGTGGCGAGTTTCTGGTGCAGATTACTGTCTGTCCGTGTGCGAATATCCTTCAGCTCCTCAAAGGGCATTAAAACAATTACCATCGGGTAGGCTCACCAGTATGTATCCCGAATATCGTGGGACACGTACTCAAGACTTAGAAAAAACTTTTTTTGATGCCGGACAGTTCTATTTTATGAACCCAGAAATTTATAAAAAAAGCATTCCCATGCATTCTGAAGCTTCTATTCCTTTTGTCTTACCGAGATATTTGGCTCATGATATTGACACCTTAGAGGACTGGCAATTAGCCGAACTCTTTTACGGTTTACTGTCGGAAAAACAGATGCTTGACGGGTTATAATGCACTCATGATTAAGGAATGTGAGATGACCCGAAAAAAACTCCCTATTGGTATTCAGACCTTCTCGGAAATACGAGAAGGTACTTACTACTATGTCGATAAAACGCCACTGATTCTCAACATGCTCGATAATGGTAAGTATTACTTCCTCTCGCGTCCGCGTCGATTTGGTAAGTCGTTAATGCTAGATACCATTGCCGAACTCTTTGAAGGCAATAAAGCGCTTTTTAATGGTTTGTATGCGGAAAACCATTGGGATTGGAGCAAAACAGCACCTGTGCTGCGCTTTAGTTTTGGAGCAGGGCAGGTTAGGGACAGACAAGATTTAGATATCCATATTCGTTTTCTATTACAACAGAATCAACAACGCTTAACGATTGAGTGTGATTTAGATGTTAAAGATCACATTAGCAATTGCTTTGCCGATTTGATCCAAAAGGCACATCAACAAACAGGCAAAAAAGTTGTTATTTTAATCGACGAATACGACAAGCCCATTTTAGACAACATCACCAAACCAGATCTTGCTCGCGAAATGCGCGAAGGCTTGCGTAATTTTTATTCGGTGATTAAAGACAACGATGCCCATATTCAATTCGCCATGCTGACAGGGGTAAGTAAGTTCAGTAAAGTGAGCTTATTCTCTGGGCTAAACCACATGCGGGATATAACGGTTTCTTCAGAATACTCAGCTATTTGTGGTTATACCGATGAAGACGTGGATAGTGTTTTTGCACCTGAGTTAGCGGGCTTAGACAGAGATGAGATTCGTCGTTGGTACAATGGCTATAACTGGACAGGTACTTCGGTTTATAACCCATTTGACTTGTTGTTGTTGTTTAAAGAGCGTGAATTTAGAAACTACTGGTTCGAGACGGGTACACCGACTTTTTTGGTCGATTTATTATCACAACGTCACAGTTTTATGCCTGATTTCTCTCAATATCTGACCAGCGAAGCCTTATTATCCAGTTTTGATGTCGATGACATTGCTACCGAAGCGCTGATGTTTCAAGCGGGCTATCTTACCATTCGTGCAGTTCAGCGTATGGGTGTTCAACAACGCTATATCATGGGTTATCCTAACCGAGAAGTAGAATCTAGCCTTAACGAAGTGGTGTTGCGCCGTTACACAAATACCGCTAGTGTTGCCGTGCAACAGGGTTCTCGTTTATATGAGTTATTGATGATAAATGACTTTAAGGGGTTAGAACAGCTTTTCACCGCCTTTTATGCCAACATCCCCAACGATTGGTACCGCAACAATCCGATTGCTCAATTTGAAGGCTACTATGCCAGTGTGTTTTACAGCTACTTTGCCAGCATTGGGTTAGACATACGTTTAGAAGATGTGACCAACCGTGGTCGCATAGACATGACGGTATTGTTTAACAACCATATTTATATCATCGAATTTAAAGTCGTTGAAACCGCGCCCGAAGGCAAGGCGATGGTGCAACTTAAAGCGCGTAACTACGCCGAGAAATACCAAGCCCATCAACAACCGATTCACTTAATGGGTGTCGAGTTTAGCAAGGAAGCGAAAGGATTGGTTGGTTTTGAGGTGGAAAGTGTTGGCACGTAAGTTGCTTTGCTAAACAAGTATAATAAACAGGATGAAGTCATGACATCAAACCAAGCGAATGTAAATTGTGAGTCCATGATGGAATTGTTATCCTTGCAGTCCCCGCTTTATCAGCCTGGTGTGTTTTGGCAAGAAGCTTCCAAAGATATGGTAGAGGATTTAGCGAAAAATGGCATAGAAAACTTTCGTCGTTTGAGTAGTTCATTATCTTATTTTGTCCCTACTTATGGCTTTCCTGGTAATGCGTTATCAGAAACGGCTGTACGATCTTTAAAGGATTGGCTAGCTGCGGAACAATTGTCACAAAAGCAGAGTGATTATCTAAATCAGTTAGTTACAGGGTACAGTGCAGCCTTGGCAGATTATCGCACTCTAGCTGCTTCGGAATATGCTGTTGAGCAACAGCCCAATCTTCTCAGCTTTAGTGAAAGCCATATCGGCGATCCGATCGAACATTTCAGTATCGAAGGCAAGTTTTACAGTCGATCAGCCTTAAATTATTTGCTTGGATTGTCTTTTTTAAAAAAACACTTCGATTTAACCACATGTAAACGCGTCATGGAGATTGGTGGTGGATTTGGTACTTTAGGTGAAATCTTGCATAAGGTCTTGCCAGAAGCACAGTATATCGATATTGATATACCACCAACGCTGTGTTGTTCTACTCACTATTTAACTCAAATTGTTGGGGAAGATAAGGTCAGTAGTTATCAAGAGATTAATGCCGAGGGTTTCACAGAGCTTGATCAGTTAAAACCTGTAACTGTTTTACCATCTTGGATGATTGAAAAATTAACAGGAAAAATTGATCTATTCGTTAACTTCATTTCCTTTCAAGAAATGGAACCTGATATAGTACAAAACTACTTGTATCACGTCACACGCCTGCAGGCAGATTGGGTGTTACTAAGAAATATGCGAGAGGGTAAACAACTCCGTTCTCAGCATCGAGTTGGAGTTGATAAACCCATTTTTTCAGAAGATTATGCGCGCATGTTGCCTGATTATGAATTGATTGAAAAAAATGTCATTCCCTTTGGCTTCAAAACAGTCGATGGCTTTCATTCAGAGTTGATGTTGTTTAAGCGGATGAAATAGTATGTTCATATTTCGAGTTGCCACAAACAGACACAGCGGACTTGGTCACTTGACACGCTGCGTTTGGCTAGCTGAAGAGCTAATTCAGCGTGGGCATAAAGTTGTGTTTTATATTGATGAGTTGGATCAGAAGCATCTTCCATTTATAGATTCTTTAGATGTGAAGAGTATCTATACTGACAAAAAAACTGAGATTGACTCATCTTTAGATGCTCAATTGTTCGTTGAAGCCTGTAAAAAGATAAATAGCGCCATCCAGTGGGTTGTAGTGGATCACTATGAACTCGATCAAACATGGGAATTGGCGGTAAAAAAAAGTTTAGGCACAAACCTTTGTGCTATCGATGATTTGTTGCGTGAGCATAGCGCAGATGCGTTGCTAGATTACCGTTGGCGCGGAAAAGCTACTCAAACTGCATACGATTCTCTTGTATCAGTTGCATGCAACAAGTTACTGGGAGTTGATTATGTGCTCCTTCCTGTTGATCTTAACAATTTACATAATTCGCCAAAAACCAATCTTACTATAATAGAGAGATTGAATGTTTTAATCAGTTTAGGTGGTGGCGGAAATGGAATTTTTTTGATTGCATTGCTTAAAGCTTTGGTGGAAAAACATGTGTCAGGTAATGTTTTTTTAAACATTAATTTGGTCATTGGTCCATTTTTAACCCAGACATCTGAATTGTTATCAACCATTAAACAACTCAATAAGCAATCGGTCAGCAAGTTTTGTATTACACCACTGGAAAATGTTCCATCATTAGTCCCTCATTTAAGGGAAACCGATTTTTATATTGGTGCTGCAGGAAGCACTCTTTACCAACTGAGAGCTCTTAAGATACCAGCCATAACTTTTTCCTTGGCTGAAAATCAACTGAATGATTTACAAGAACTGGCTGATATTGGTCATTACTTTCACCTCAATCAACTCAGCCTAACAGACCTCCCTATCATGGCAGAGTTTTTTCAATTGTGTGTCCTATATTATCAGCGCGTTTATCGTCTTTTTGACAAAGCAAAGATAGCATTAGACGCTAAGGGTAGTGTTCGAGTAGCTGATTTTTTACTTAATCAGTCAATTTTGACTCCTCAAGTAAAATCATTGCTCGAAGTTGAAAGAGTTAACGGATGGCAAATGATTCCTGTGGACGATCAAGATATTGTGCACTACTTAACAAGTCGTAATCTTAATGCCAATCGGCAAAACATGATTACCAACCAATGCATTACTCCACTTGAGCATTTTAGATGGTGGTTCACGACTCAACGCTCCTCTTATAAACTTCAAATCGATGAAGACACGACGAAACTTTACATTTGGCACGAGTTAAAAAGCATTGGTGATGAAAGCTTTTTAATTGGTGGCTGGTTTGTTTGTCAGCAAACCGTTAACATTACTGAAGCACTCTATGCATTAGACTGGCAACTGAAAACAACCGAGCAACAATATCCTGGTGTGACTTGGTTGGCAGTCATTCACCGTGATAATAAAGCCGTAAAACGCCTGAATGATTATTTTGGTTTTAAAGAAATCGAGCAAAGCAGTCGATACTATTCACAGGTGAAACAATTGTTTCCCAAGGCGAATGCCTCAGAATTTTATTATGTTTATAAGTAGATGTTTAAGGAGTTTGGCATGAGTATTAGCATAAAGCAGCCCTTGCCAAAACCATTACGATTGGGTTTTATTGGTGGTGGTGTTAACTCAGCCGTAGGTTATGCTCATTATGTGGCGAGCCAGTTAGATAATAAATGGCAAGTGGTTTCAGGATTTTTTAGTCGTCATAGTGACATTAATAGACAGACAGCAGAGTCTTGGCATATTCCTGAATTTGAACAATATGCAAGCTGGCAACAATATGTTGATCAGGAGCTACAACATCTTGATGCGATAGTTGTTTTGACCCCAACACCTCAACATGTAGAACAAGTCTGTTACCTTCTAGAAAGAGGGGTTCCAGTTATCTGCGAAAAGGCATTAACGGCTTCTGTACCCGACTCTATGAAAATTCACGAGGTTTTAACTCACACAAATGGCTTCTTAGCTGTTACGTTTAACTATAGTGGTTATTCAATGGTTAGAGAACTCAAAGCCAGAATCGCTCAAGGTGATTTAGGAAAAATTCATCTAGTTCAAGTTGAAATGCAGTCGGATGCTTTCATTAATAAAGCATCAAAAGGAAAACCACAAGAGTGGCGCTTACAAGATGGCGCAATTCCGACGATCTTATTAGATTTGGCAGTTCATCTGCACCATTTGGTTTACTTCATCACTGAAAATTACCCAGTTTCTGTACTAGCCGAGTTTAACAATTTTTCATCCTACAAAGGCATTGTGGATGACGCCCATTTACTTGTTAATTATACTAACGACATGCGGGCTAGCTACTGGGTAAGTAAGGCTGCTTATGGTCATAAAAATGGCTTGAAAGTTCGGGTATATGGCGAATTGGGTAGTGCAGAATGGTTTCAAGAGCATCCCGATCAATTGATTATTGCAAATGAGTCATCTGTGGTTACGCAGTACAATCGTGGCACAGCGATTCATCAGGACAAAATCGTGGAAAGATTTAAGCCAGGTCATCCAACTGGTTTTGTTGAAGCTTTTGCCAATTTATATAGCGATATTGCAGACAATTTAGCTAAATTTAAGCTTAATTCAAGCGACTTTAAATTCGATGAAACGGTTTTTGGGTGGGAGCATGCCCACGAGGGTTTAGAATTGTTACAAACTGCAAGTCAGTCACATCAACAGCGTGCTTGGTGTCGATTAAATAGCAACGAACAGTCCGTTTAGTTCTTAAAGAGGTCATCCAGTGAATCCGCTAAAAGACATCAAAATTGGTGAAAAATTTATTGGTCAAAATCAATCGCCCTTTGTGATTGCTGAATTGTCAGGCAATCATGCAGGTGATATTAACAAAGCCATCGAATTGATACGTGCTGCTGCCGAGGCGGGTGCTGATGCTATCAAGCTACAGGTTTACCGTCCAGATACGATTACACTTAACTCTAACAAACAAGATTTTCAAATTCCGAAAGGTCAAGGTAATAAGTGGGAATCCTATGGAACTCTTTACGAGCTTTACGAGTATGCTTATACACCTTGGGATTGGCTGCCCATATTATTTGATGAAGCCAAGCGTTTGAATGTGAATCTTTTTGGCTCTGTTTTTGATGAAACTTCTGTTGATGAGTTAGAAAAGTTTGACGTTCCAGCCTATAAAATCGCTTCTCCAGAAGTTTTTGATATTGGCTTGTTGATTAAGGTAGCGAAAACCAAAAAACCAGTCATTATTTCAACGGGTTTAGCGTCTATTGGTGATCTAGATCTAGCGGTTCGCACTCTGCGAGACAATGGTTGTGATGACATCGTTATTCTTAAATGTACAACAGCCTATCCAACTCCATTCGATCAAGTTGATCTAAGGACCATTCCTCATTTATCTGAGACTTTTGAATGTCATGCGGGACTTTCTGATCACACATTAGGTATTAGTGTTCCTATCGTAGCTACAGGTTTAGGAGCAAGCGTGATTGAAAAGCATATTAAGTTAGATAATGAGTCTACTTCTGTAGATAGTTTTTTTTCTTTAACGATTGCTGAATTTAAGTCTATGGTTGTGGCCACGAAAGAAGCCTTCAAGGCATTGGGTAAGGTAAATTATCAACTACCACCTGAAAGTTACAAAAACAGGAAAGGCACACGTTCATTGTATGTCTGTGCAGATATTAAAAAGGGTGAAAAATTCAGTGATGCAAATATTAAGTCAGTCAGACCTGGCTATGGTTTACACACGAAATATAAACCCGAAGTGTTGGGAAAAGTTGCACGAAAAGACTTGTCATTAGGTGATCGTTTAACATGGGATGTAATTGAATGAGTGAACATAATCAACACAGCGTAGAGCGTCAATTGATCGAATGGATTTCAGATTTGTCGACGATGGATCAACCCATCACCCCTAATACAAATTTTGTATCAAGCGGTTTACTAGATTCTTTTTCAGTGTTGGGGTTGATCATGCAAATTGAAAAGTTTTATGGGTTTAAGTTTGATGTTGCAGAAATCGCCAATACTGAAATGCAGGTTATTAAACAACTAAGCGCCCTGATTTCGACAAAGCTTACGAGCAAATAAGTTATGTCTCACACTCCTTTGTACGATGTTATTCACGGTCACTCCGTTAATTCACCCAATAAAATTGCGCTTATTTCAGATGAAAACGTTTGGACTTATCATGATTTAATTCAATATGTGAATAAAATGGTAATGGGTTTGTGTACAAAATTTGAACCTATTTCAGATAAATTAAGGGTTGTTGCTGTTTGTGACCAACCAAATAACACCTTACTGATTGCACTTGCTTTGGCTAAATTAAATGGAACGCTTATTCCGTTAAACTTCCAGAGTCCTAAAACTAAAATTTTAGAAGCAGTAAATGCGACCAATGCAAATTTACTGGTAACAGACAGCAATAATGTTTGTAGTCTCATATCATCGCAAACACCATGTATTTCAATACAAGAATTGATGTTAAATATTGATAATGATTATAAAATTCAAAACGTTGCAACGAATAGCTTTATTATCAGTATGTCGTCAGGTTCAACAGGTAATCCTAAACCGATTGTGATTAGTCAACAAGCCAAGTTGGCTAGAGCATATCAAAGTATTCAGCTCTATAATATTTCAGCCAATGATGTTGTATTAAATGCCTCACCTTTTTTTCATTCTTTAGGGCAGCGTCTAAGTTTTGTTCCTTTGGTTGCCGGCGCAACGCTGGTTTATCTTAAACACTTTAACCCCACAGCTTGGATTAATCTCGTTAGCAGTCATTTAGTGACTTTTACTATTCCCGTAGCCAGTCATTTGTATGCTTTGGAGTCATTATGGGCTGAAAACGTCGAAAAATTATCTTCCTTACGTTGTTTAGTGACATCATCGGCGCCAATTGATGTGAATTTTAAGAAGCAAATGCAGGAGGTGATTGGTTGCGAATTTCATGAAATTTATGGTGCTAGCGAGGTTGCGAGTGCCACGAATTTATCTCCTGAAGATTTTCCTAACAAATATATGACAGTGGGTAAACCCATTGAGGGTGTGAGAATCAAGATTTTAGATGAAAATCGATGTGAAGTGAAAACATGTTTGGTGGGTGAAATTGCCGTTTTAAGTTCACTAAGATTTACGGAATACTATAAATTACCAGAACTCACTGAATCCTCTTTTGAAGAGGGGTATTTTTTAACTGGTGATTTAGGTTATTTAGACAAGGATGGTTTCTTAACTTACGTTTCTAGAAAAAAAGATGTCATTATTTCAGGCGGTATTAACATTTATCCAGCAGAAATTGAAAAGTGTCTGATGGCCTCAGCCTTAATCCAACAAGTTTGTGTTATTGGTGTTGAAGACAAGTTATTAGGTGAAGTGGTGTTGGCGATTTGTGTGGGCTCTGAAAAAGATGAACTTAAATTACGTAAAATTGCTAACTGCGAACTGCAGTCTTACCAAAGACCAATAGCTTATTTTTTTGTTAGTGAGTTACCGCTTACAGCATCGGGTAAGGTAGATAAAATGT
>JAEMQD010000129.1 GCA_022759035.1 Thiotrichales bacterium | reverse complement strand
AACAAGCTTGTTGCGGACTATCTGGGCATGCCAAAGCGCCCTGATGAGCAAAGAGAGATCGAAGCTTATCTTTAAGCGGCATAGCACCCAGCCATTGATTCATTTTCTTACAGATCGCAATACAGTTTTCATCAGCACCATCACCACCATTCGCTTTCGCTCTTAAATGCTCAACGCTTGCATTGGTTTCATTAAGCAATTGATGACAGAGAAAGCATCGATTACCTTGTATGAATAAGAGTCGCTCTAACTGGTGATTCATCTGAGATGCCTGATCCTTATTTGCCAAATAAGCCATTCTGATATGAAGTAACGCCTATGGCTGTATCTTGCTCACAATTAAGAATTAAAAACTCTTTGGATTGGTGCTCAAACAACCACTCTTGGCCTATCCAATACGAAAGCACTTTCTTTAACCGTTTCAACGAAAAGTCACTATGCTCTGACAAATCAGTATTCACAAATGATGCAATCAGAATAGTCTCCTGAAGGCGCTCAAAGTGATTTATTTGACCTAAATCGGGTAATAGCAAATATTTCATCACGTTAAACTTAGTTAGAAAATAAGCACGCGATTAGCAGGCTGCTTTTTGTTTGAAGCATATATGATAAAAGTCGCAAAAGCTGCGACTTTGAAGGTTAATTCATTAACAATTATTCGCTAGCAAGATAATCAGCAACACGCTGACGCACTTTATCCTTCAGAGAAGATGGTGACACTACCTTTACGTGGGGTATCCAGCGCAATATTTCCCCGATCAACTCAGGGGATTCATGGTAAGGAATGGTCAGCTCGTAATATCCATCATCTGTCCATCGCCCAACTTGTTCTGGATGCCAACTTTCATCGGCCACCCACTGTGCAGCATAGGTGTTAAATTTTAGTACGGCTGTTTCAGAAGCAGCACCGGCAAAGATTCCGTAAGCAGTGGCATAGTATTGTCTAAGTTGGTCAGTATCAACTTCTATGGCGGGCGTTTTAAGCAACTGAATGCTGATAAAGCGATCAAGGCTAAAGGTACGCAATCCCTCTCTTTCATGACACCACGCATCCAAATACCAGTTATCACGATAGTGGATTAATTGTAAGGGAGAAAGTAATCTTGTTTGCGGTTCAGAGCCATTTCGTGCGTGATAGGTTGTCATCATCTGATGATGGCTAGTCAGTGCTTCAACAACTGAGTGATAGATGCCTGATTCAACGTCACGCGAGTTTTGAGGCAATATTTTGACGCGATCAGTGATCGTTTGAGCACCCGATAACTCCCTTAGCGAGAGGATTTCATCCATGCGAGTTTTAAAAGGCTCTAACAAATCACTTAAAATGCCTGGTTGTAGCTTTTGCATCAGATGATTAAAAGCAACCAGCGATTGCAACTCATTGGCAGTCAGCCATAGGCCAGGCAATTCAAAACTGTCTTGTTGTCGGTCATAATAATAGCCTTCGCCTCGTTTGTTTGCTAAGGGTGCGCCCATAAAGTTTTTAAGCCAGTTTATGTCGCGCATGATGGTTGAGCGATCACATTCAAACTCATCAATGAGGGCTTGAACATCTACCGGGGTGCGGCGTTGCTTAAAGTACTGATGTAAACGGTAAATGCGATCAATTTTGTCCATGATGAAGTCTCAATGTTGGTCGTGAGCAGTATAGTTGATGGTGGGTTGAGTCGTCCAAAGCTACTAACAAAAAATGCTGACTAATTGTCGCCTAATAGGCTAATGCACTTGTTAAGCGCTAAAGAATAATCATGAAATCTATGAGCATGTTAACATACGCCATTTCAACGCCTAACCCAAGCTTATGACAATCGAACTATCACAACAACAGCAAGAAGCGATTAATCTCATCAATAGTGGTCATAATGTCTTTTTAACGGGTCAAGCTGGCACGGGAAAATCACAGGTCATTCATAAGATCAGACAGACGTTTAAGGGTGAAATTGCTTTATTGGCTCCAACTGGGATAGCTGCGTCTAATATTGGCGGACAAACCATCCATTCCTTCTTCAAAATGGGCATTGATTTTGGTACGACACATCGTAATAAGGATCAAATCATGGCGACTGATTTGATTATTATCGATGAGGTTTCGCTGATCACACCTGAATTATTTGCTTGCATGAACGAGCGCCTACAAGAATACTTTTTACAAACTTATGCCTACTACGATCCCAATTTAATGGCGCCACCCTTCGGCGGTAAACAGTTTTTGCTTGTTGGTGATTTTTATCAATTACCACCAGTGATAGGGGGAAAAGAAACAGCTACTTTAGAGCACTTAATCTGCAATTCCCAAGACTGGCAAGATTTAAACATTACAACCGTTCATTTAACAAAAGTGTTCCGTCAAGCCGGTGATGATCGTTTTCTAGACCTACTCTCTAGAGCAAGGGTTGGTAAAGTCACACCAGATGACGTTGACTTATTGAATACGCGCGTAAAGCAACCTTATCCTAACGAGGCTGTACGAATTGTTTATACCAATAAGCGACTTAAGTACATCAACGATCAATGTCTGGGCGGAATTGACCCAGCCAAAATGGTTAGATTTTCGGCGAACTATCGACAATATCCGTTTAAAAAAGATGAAATCGCAAAACATATCAAGCATTACCAATATGAAGTCGAATTGAAGGTTTTTGTAGGTGCGAAAGTGATGATGCTCAAAAACAATGGGAGTGACTATAGTAATGGCTCGGTTGGTTATGTGACTAAGATCATTGATGAACCATTAAGCGATGATGGACCAAGAGCGGCTATTTTTGTGCTGATTAATGGCGTTGAATTTGAAGTGAACAAGGTGGGGTTTCAAACCACAGATAACAAGGGTAACGAATTAAGTTGGGCGCAATTTCCACTTCGGCTTGCTTATGCCATAACAGTGCATAAGGCCCAGGGGCAAACATTTGAGGCTGTTGTGATTGATCGTCAGCATCTTTCTAAGCATGGGCATTGGTATAAGTTTAGACCAAAGAATCATGGTCAGCTATATACTGCGTTATCTAGGGCCAGGACCCTAGACGGCGTGTTTTTTGAGGATGAGGTTGTTGAGGGGGATTTTTGGTGTATGTTGTAAACGTAGCATTGGAACTCAATCGCATAACATATAATTATATTTAGCAATGAACTTTTAACCAGTAATCAAAAGGATATGCGCCTTATGTTACTTGGTCGCCCCTGAACAATCAAAATCTAAAGCATAATTTGCATAAACTTTTTTATTATCACACAAGAACAATATGGCTTGGTCTCTTTTTAGGCTCAATAATATCCCACTCATTACTGCATAGCATATTATGTATTGTGGACTTCAAAACAACAAAATCCACACCACTAAAAAAATACTCTTTCCTTAGTGTCACGATTTGAGACTATCGCCCATTAAAGTGATCACCATAGAAGTTCTTCCATGTATCGATCACGAGGCATACACCATGACTGAATCAATCACTAAGCGCCATTGCTGCCCCAATATCTCAGGGTTTGCCAAGTTCACGCTGGTCTTGTTTGTCATTACGTTACTGACGGGGCTAGTTCAGACCGGAATTACCACAGAGCAAGCGAGGGAGTCCAAACAGGCCGCTATCTTGGCTTATGCCAAACAGCTTGGGCTGGCTAAGGATATTTCAGCTGATTTTAAATGCATCAATAACCAAGTTCATTACTCAACAAGCGCCTCGCTATTAGGCAGTTACTATGCTTTGCTACATCCAATGGTTGCTTGTGATGCTGAGTATTATGCTACCGCCACCGATTTCAAACCATCATATTGGCTGTTGCAACTTTCTGGCGTGTTCTTGATAGTCGGTCTGGTTTTATCTCTCATTCGCTTGAAAATCGACCCTGAGCTCAAGGCATTTCAAGTGCAAAAAGCAGCAGAAAAGAGAGCTTCATCATGATATTGCTAGGCATCACCGGCGTCATTATTTTAGCGGCCCTCGTTGCTGGAAACTTTTTGGATTTGATCGAAATGCGTCATGAACAAGAACAAAAAACGGAAGACAGTATATGAGCCAAAAAATGAGCAGCCGCACATTTAAGACTTACCTTCAGGATTAGCATGATGGAAATAAATGACACTGCGTACAAGCGTTTCTTAACCGCAACCGCCGTCTTTGCGACTGCCTTTATATCGGTTCTTGCAATCGACTCCTACAGAGAAGTTAAATGGAGCGAGTTCGCTAAAGAAAAAGGCATAACCAGCAAAGAAGGTATTTCTCAATTCCGATGTGCCGCCAACTAGCTCTACTATGTTGTACCAACAGGAAAGCTTACCGATACGGCATTTAAGTACACTCCGACAATCAGATGTAGCGAAGATGAAACTGAGTCTGTCAATGAAGCGGGCAATGTGTTACGTGAGATCGCTTTAATGATCGGCATATTGCTTTTCACGCTACTCGTTATACTCCCAATTACAGGTAAACAGGAAGGAAATCAGAAGCATGATTGAAACGATTAAAGAAGGTTTTTTGTTGGCTCTGGGATTGTCCGCCATTGGATTATATCAGTGGTTGGTTTTCAGTGCCTCAGCTTGGTTGTGGCGTAGGTTTGTCGCATGGGTTGATGATCGTATTAATCATTCAGTTCAGCCTGTTACCAATCGAGTGATTGTCAGCATGTGGCAAGTCGCCAAAGAAACACCTGTTATCTTCTTTGCGCCTGCCATTTTGCTCTGGCGTGGGTTTAGAACTGCAACCGTTAGATACATGAATGAGGTTGATCAACTGGTAGCTCAAAGAAAGTAAGGAAGAAACGCATGATAAAAATCATCACCGTCCTTGTGGCATCTTCAATGTTATCAGGGTGTGGTTACATAGATCGATTATTTGCAAAGGTTTCTGGTGGTCCAGCAGAAGTGTGTCACGACAAGGTTGTTTATTTGCAATTTACCAGCGGTGTTAGTGTGAAATACAACACTGATAGATCAATTACTTTGTGCCAGTAACAACCTCGCGCCTAAACGATCCAAGCGAAGGAAAACTCAAAGATGGAAAACAACAAACAAAAGCCACGAACATTAAGGTACAGGATTGGTATCAAGATCGGACAAGACGGGACGACATTTCAGTCCAGATGGGAAGATGTCAATGTGGATGCACAACCAGAAGATTGGCAACCAATCGAGACCCTAAGCGTTATTGCTAAGGCTGTTAGGGATCAGATCAACAATGAAACTTTTTTGCTTAAGCAAAAGTATGACGTCATTTCATTTTCGCATGAGCAGTATCAAAACATGATGGTTACTGTCACCGCTGACACAAGACCAATCGCTAATGACAACCACTGAAAAAGGATAGATAACATGGCAAGAATTATCAGGTTCGCAATCATATTGTTGGTTGTATTCGGTCTAATGTGGTTGTTAGAGACGTTAGGGTTAGATCAAGGAACAGCTATTATGTTAATCAGTATTACTTTTGTTGGCTTAGCCTTATTGGTTGAAAGATCGCTCAGAAACAAACAATCCATTGATAGCGAAAAGCAGTAAATATATGTTTGATTTTTTACCAGCCAGCGCCCGTCATGTTCATGATTATGCCTTTATTCGGTTTGATGCAGACAACTGGCAAGAATCGATATGTTGCATTATTGGTTATGACGAGAATATGCGAACGGAAGTCAGATCGACAAAGATTAAATCACTAACCTGTGATGCTGCTGGAAAGCCTATATCAGCCACAACTTTTTCGGGCAGTACATACACGTTTAATGGTCAAGCTTTAACGGAATTTAAAGACATTAAAGGCATGTATCATTTAGAGCGTGCCGTAGGACTGGATCGAGGCATTATTTATCATCTTATCAGTAATAAATCCTTTGCGACTATCGGCGAGTTTTCAGAAGCTATTAATGCGCTCAACGACAAAATTGATACCCTCATTTCGCCAATAGAAGTTGACGGAAAACTGGTTGGCATTCGGCATAAAACAATGACGGCACGCATTATTAGCGCCCAAGAAGTGCTCAGTCTAATTGAATCAGGAACCATGTTATGAGCAAAAACCAGTTGAGATTTAGGCTGCTCATCGTCTCGCCTGCGATCTTGTTATTGTTGTGGCACGAAGACTTGCTAAACACTGACCTAGAAACCATTCTGCTATTCGTTCTCGTCATCGTATCTTTTTTAATGGTAGTGTTTGACGTTAGAGCCCGCAAAACAACACATGACCATATTCTCGATAAGGAGCTAGATAAATCATGACAGTTAACACATCATACGAACAAAAAATCATGCTTTGGGGTTCACAGCTTTTGGCAGCACTGGCGTTTGTGTTGTTAGCGCTTTCATTGTCCGTGGATCATTTCAAAACCATTCAGGTTACTGGTGCTCAAACGACCCAAGCCGAACGATCACTCATCGTTATTAAAGAACTAGCAGAGCACTATTTCATACCTCATGACGGCATTAGTCATCTATCCTGTGTGGTAGGTAAAGTTCATTATCAATCTATCAATGGTCACTCCGACATCCCCTATACGCCCGAAGTCAGTTGTGACCATAAGGCCTTTACTGCATTACAACAGGAGTTGGATAAGAAGGCTCAGCAACATCCCCAAACCAGAGTCATCTCCAATCCAGACTTTAATTTTTTGATCATGGCAGCCTTGATCGTTGCGCTTATCTCGATCGGCATCGGAGCAGCATTGGGTCTTGAACGCAATAAGGTCATTCAATCGCTTAACTTGGATAATGAACTATCCGATCCTGCCTATTACTTACTCTATGGTTTGGTGATCTGTCTGTCATTATTATCCGTACTTCGCACTGATGACCATGTTAGTGCTGGCATTCTGATTGTACTGACCATGATCGCCTTATTCGGACAGTTACTCTTTCACGCTATGTTGCCCAATTTTGGCAACCAAGTTAAATCTTCCACGATTAAGGCTTAATCATCATGGCTGTTAAAAACACGCTAACATTCATCGCTTTTGTTGTTGCCTTTGCCGGGCTCGTCTCAATAAACAATGCTGGATGGGATGAACACAAGCGAGCAATTCATGCCTATGCTAATGCTAACAATATCGATCTCTACACATGAATGCACAATACTGATAGAATCGGTTGGATTAAAGTAACGATCAAAGACTCTGAAATGACCGCTCTACAAACCCTACTCGACACCTTCCGTAACCTTGCTCAAAACAAACGTGAAAAAGGTGATCATTTTGAACGCTTAACGCAAGTCTATTTACGAGCGATGTATGGAAATTATTGACAACATTAATCGTCTATTAGGCGATGACATGCAACTAACGATTCAACCTAACAACCGACTGAAGATAGCAGCCTCTTATTTCTCTATTTTCGCTTTTGAAGCGTTGAAAAAAGAGTTGTCTTCAATTGATGAACTTCAATTCATCTTCACTTCTCCGACCTTCATGCCGAGTGAAGTAACCGATAAAGTCAAAAAAGAGCGTCGCCAGTTTGTCCTGCAAACCAATCTAGCAGAACATTCAATTAACGGAACAGCATTTGAAATTCAATTGCGAAATAAGTTAACTCAAAAAGCTATTGCGAAAGAGTGCGCCCAATGGATTCGTAAGAAAGCAACATTCAAATCGAATAAGACACAAGCGCCTATGCAACCTTTTGCAGCCGTACAAAACAACAGTCAAGATACCGTTTATATGCCCATTCAGGGCTTTACCGCGGTTGATTTAGGCTACCAACAGGGTAATGCAATTTCAAACATCGTTAATAAATTCACCGAAACGCCATTTACCAATACGTATCTCAGCTTGTTTGACCAGCTTTGGCACGACCAATCTAAACTAGAAGATGTAACAGAACAGATTTGTCAGCAGATTGATTCCGTCTACCAAGAGAATGCTCCTGAGCGTATTTACTTTTTCATGCTCTATAACATCTTCAAAGACTTCTTAGATGAAATGGATGAGGATGTACTACCGAATGACCGCACAGGTTATTTGGATACGCTGATTTGGAACAAACTCTTCAATTATCAAAAAGACGCAGCAACAGGCATCATTAACAAACTTGAAACCTATAATGGTTGCATCTTGGCAGATAGTGTTGGCTTGGGTAAAACCTTTACTGCATTGGCTGTTATCAAATATTACGAGCTGCGTAACAAATCAGTTTTGGTGTTATGTCCCAAAAAGCTTGCCGATAACTGGCGCAATTACAATCAAAACCTTACTACCAACCCTTTCATTAAAGACAGATTCAGCTTCGACGTTCTGTGTCATACCGATTTAAGCCGAACCAGCGGTGAATCTTTTGGTATGCCTCTTAATCGCGTGAACTGGGCTAATTACGACTTGGTGGTGATTGATGAATCACACAATTTCCGTAATAACGATGCGCTCAAGGATCGAGAGACACGCTATCAGAAATTACTCAACAAGGTTATCAGACAGGGCGTAAAAACAAAGGTGCTCATGTTGTCTGCTACCCCAGTGAATAACCGATTTACGGATCTTCGCAATCAGTTAGCACTTGCTTATGAAGGTGACTCCACTAATCTAACCAAGCTTCTAAAGACAGAAAGCAGTATTGAGGATATTTTCCGCAAGGCGCAAGCAGCTTTTAACCTATGGTCAAAACTTCCTGCTGAACAGCGCACAGCGAAAGCTATTTTAGATGCCTTAGACTTTGATTTTTTTGAAGTGCTCGACGCGGTAACCATTGCCCGTTCACGCAAGCATATTCAGACTTTTTATGACACCACAGATATTGGTCGTTTTCCCGATAGAAGAAAGCCGTTGTCTTTCCATTGTGCGCTAACCAAGCGTCCAGATGTAATGGGCTTCAATGATATTTTCCAGCAGCTGTCACTATTGCAGTTGTCTGTATATGCTCCGATCAGCTACATTTTGCCCAGTCGTTTGCAAAAGTACGAAGAAATGTACGATACCGAGGTTGAAGGTGGTAAAGGTAAGCTAAGACAACAGGATCGTGAAAAAAGTTTACAGGCATTAATGACGACAAACCTACTCAAACGACTGGAGAGTTCGGTTTATGCCTTCCGTTTGACACTACAGAACTTACAAAACACGATTGATGCGACCTTAGACAAAATAGAGGAGTTTGAGCGCAATGGCAATGTCATGGGGGTTGACGATTGGACGAGCTCCTTAGAAAGCATCGAAGCAGATGACGACGACTTTGCAACATTTTCAGATGACAATACCATCGGTGGCAAGATCAAAATTAATCTAGCCGATATGGATGTGCTTTCTTGGAAGCACGACTTAATGGCAGATAAGCAACTCATTGAAGCTTTAATTCACGATATGAACAAGATCACGCCTGAAGATGATCTCAAGCTTCAACATATCAAAGCTCACATTTTGAACAAGGTCAACAACCCAATAAATCCTGGCAATCGCAAAGTCATAGTCTTTACGGCATTTGCTGATACGGCTGATTACCTGTATGAGCACCTAGCACCCTCTTTGTTATCTCTGGATATTCACTCAGGCAAGGTTACGGGTAAAAGTACGCCAAAAACAACCATTAAAAAGGGCTATGACTTTCAAGAGATTCTGACCTTGTTTTCACCCAAGTCAAAAGATAAGGACAAGGTGTTACCCAAAGAGCCACATGATATCGACTTACTGATTGGCACAGACTGTATCTCGGAAGGTCAAAACCTACAAGATGGTGACTATCTCATTAATTTCGACATCCATTGGAACCCTGTTCGCATTATTCAACGCTTTGGTCGCATCGATCGAATTGGCTCTATCAATCAAACGATTCAGCTTGTCAATTATTGGCCAGATATTTCGCTAGACGAATACATCAATCTCAAAGAGCGCGTTGAAAGCCGCATGACAATTGTCGATGTTGCTGCAACCGGTGATGATAATGTGTTGAGTAGTCAGTCAAACGATGTTGCTTATCGTAAAGAGCAGTTGCGTCGCTTACAGGATGAAGTGATCGAGCTTGAGGATGTCAGAACAGGCATTTCCATCACCGATTTAGGACTAAACGAGTTCCGCATGGATTTGCTCAATTACATTAAAACCTATGGTGATTTAGGCAATATGCCCAATGGTATGCACGCGGTCGTTCCTTCTAAAACCGAGTTGGGATTACAACCAGGTGTGATATTCACTTTGAGAAGCCTAAATCTTGATGCCGACATCAATCAGCAAAATAGATTGCATCCCTACTATCTAATTTATATCAATCTAAATGGTGAACTGGTTCACAATCAAACAGAATTTTAGAGACTACTTGATTTGGTTCGAACATGCTGCAAAGGCC
>JAEMQD010000126.1 GCA_022759035.1 Thiotrichales bacterium | reverse complement strand
CTTGTAAGTCTATACTTTATTGTGCCGTCATTACGAAATATAAACTCATATTTACGTGGTTTTCGGTAATATTTATTGATTATGGTTTCTATATCGTTTTTCATGGTGGTGTCTCTTTTTATTGTTGCATATATGGTTTTCTATATAGGCATGAATTGAACACAATAGGTATAGGAATAAAAGCCCTAAGCCTATATAAGCTGTGTAAACGTCAACCGTTTTATATGGAATTTGTGCCAAGGTAATGATTACATAGACTGCAAAAACTAGATACATCACTATCGCTACAGCAAATGACATGATTATCAATATATTGCGTGTGGAAAAATCACAATTTCCTTTTTCTCTGTAATCCATAGGTTTACACCTTATCTGCCACTATTATTTTGCGTCCTTGGATAATGGTTTTGAATTTGACCTTTGCCTTTACGGTTTCACCTACCTTTGCACCATTGACCACGACAATTGTACCGTCTGCCAAATGACCAACACCTCTGCCAAGACTGTCAAATGATGTTATCGTTACTTCAACGAATTCAACTTGTTGTGTCATTTTCACCACCATTTTGATAATTTGCTAACATATTTATAAGTTTATCTAATAAGCTAACTATAGTTGGCAAATGACTATTTATTTCATTGAACTCTGCATTTTCCATCCAAGCCTCTAGCGTGTCAACTGTCATGCCTGTTAATTCGTAAACCAATTGGTATATATCGCTTGGTATAGTCTTAGGTGTTTTTGCTACTGTGGTGGCTTTAACAATTGTTGACTTTGCGGTGGTAACCAACTCTTTGGTTTTATTTGCACTAGCTTGGGCTGTGCTGTTAAATGCATCCATAAGTTGCTGTGTAACATTAGCTTGGTTTACAATTCTAGTATTTGTGTCATTTTCCACTATTGTGTTTAATACCTGTGATGTTGTAGGTATAGTTGGCTGTGTATCCTGTCCTTGTGTCTTGAATGCGTTTTCCAAGCCTGACCTGTCAGCTTGGTTATCCTGTAAATCTGTGTATGTATTTTTGACTTGGTTATATTGGTTTAGTACTTGTTGATATAAATCAAGAGGGCTTACATTACTCATTGGCATCACCACTTATTAAACTGTTACCTGTCAAATAATTATATTTTGCCACGATTTTATCCAATTCACTCTTATCAGCATCACACTTGTTTAAGAGTTGGTCAATCTTTTGCTTATGGTTAGCAATAATTAGGTCTTTCTTGGTGAAATAGTCATTTATTATTGCATCTTTCTGATTAAGAATGTTTTGTTTATCTGCCTGTGTTGTTGCTTTTGCATAAGCTACACCAAGTTGGCTTAGCTTAGCTACTACATCATTACGTAATTGTTCAATTTCTTTCTGAGTGATTATTATTTCCTGATTTACTTGGTCAACATCATTGGCTAAAATGTTGACATATCTTGTTATGTCAGCTTCAAGTTGCTGTAATCTAGCTTTAAGCTTATCTCTTGGTGGCAGGCTTGGCAATTGTTCTGGTGGCTTATATATTTCCTTATATGCACTAAGTGAAACTTGTAAGTCATTAGCTTTAGCAAACTGCACGATTTTCTCGCTTAGCTCTTGTGCAGTAGCTACAAGTTTCTTATAATCCTCTAAGGCAGGATTTAGTGTTGCCAAAATCAATTTGTCAGGCATACTATCACCAAGCCAATCATTCAAGCTTTTTTCGATTTTCTGCCAATCACTATCCATTTTGTTCTCAATGTCAGCCAACTGACCAAGCATGTCATTCAAGGTATTCATAAGATATGCCTTTTTTGCCTCTACATAATTGTCAGATGGTATTTGCATGCTACACTTGTATGAACCTGTCCATTTTGTATCAACACCTAACATGTTATCGTGGAAAGTTATGAGTGGTCTCAGGTCAAAATCTATGACAGGATAAATATCGTAAACTGCCACGTCAAAAGTCTTGGTTTCACTTGCCTTTAGTGTGCCTATGCTTATCTCTGAACCCATATTAGTTATTACCACTTCTAATGTTGCATCTACAGGATTAAGCCACTGTTTAGGTGTTATGTTAACAATAGCTGAAACTACAGGTGTAAGTATGTTAAAGCTGTCATTAGCCATATCATAATTGCTCTTAGCTGATACTGTTATATTTAGTTTCCAAAATGTGCCGTTATAAGATATATCATTAAGAGTAATCAATCGTGCAAAACGGTCAGGCGTCACGCTTACTTTCTGAACCTTTGGGGTGTATGCCTCTAATGCTCTTTTTGCTTCTAAAGCGTCAATCAAAGTCAGTTTTATGAACATTAACCCTGTTAGTAGTGTGCCAATCTCTGACATACTACCACCAACTATTTATAGAAAAAAAGTAGCTTATATATTTTAACTAATGTTTCTATTTAAGCAATATAACCAATAATACTGCCACGGCTGAAACCATTATTGCCAACATTGAGAGTGTTCTCTGTTTCTTTATTTCCTTTTCAATGTTAGAAATAGCTGAGGTGGTGACTTTAATTGTTGCATCAACTTGTTCAATCTTCATAGCAATATCGGTTACATCTTTCAAGGCTTGGATTGATGTTTTTATACGTTTTTCCTCAGGAGTTTCCTCTGGCTTAGCAGGTGGAGTTATCATGTTATTTGCCATATTCCATAATTCCTTGATTAGTTGAAGCTTTTCACTCATTTACCACCACCACCTGTTTCTAGTTCTTTGACCATGTCCTTCAATTCATCTAATACAATTGAGGTCTTTGCCGTGGTAAATGCTTCGTTTATGAACATCTGAGACATTCTGATATGCTCTAATCTCTCGGCATGACCAAGCTGTGCCAACTTGATTAGACTATCCGTTAAATACTGCGTATTGACATTGATTGAAGTAGAAACATTGGTTAGTGTGGCTTGAATTGTATCGCTTATTGTCTTTCTAAATATTAGGCTTGAAACCAATTCCATTATTGCCCATAAAATCAAAATGATGCCAAATAATACCACTATAAAGTATAACCATTGAGGATTAGCAAATTCCTCTTGTAGTGCCGTTATAGCTACACCTGTGGGCTGTATCACAGTTTTCACCAATCAGTATATAAAAGAAAGAGAAATATATACGTTATGCTTATCTATATACTATCCGTTTAGGCAGGTAAGAATATTAATACAGCTAACCCATCACCACCTTTTCCACCACTGCCACCTTGATTAGAACCTCCTCCGCCACCACCACCTGGCTGACTTCCTGCACTGCCACTTCCAGGTGAAGAAGATGGATGTGAACCACCACTGCCACCTGTTATAGTGTCTGAATAACTAAATAATGCATTTTTCAAAAATCTACTGATAGATATTGTATAGCTTGGTGCAGTGGCACCATTACCACCAAAAGTTCCATCACCACTGCCACCAGAGTTGCCATTTGCAGAATAAATGGTTACAAAAGGTGATGCTGTGGATGTTGTGCCACCACTGCCACCTGTGCCTGCACCTGTTGAACCTGATGTGCCACCTTTTCCACCACCTGCTGATGCTATTGTTGTGCCTGATAATGTTAATGTTGTAGCTACACCATTATTTCCGTTGCCACCTGAACCACCACTGCCACCTGCACCTACCGTTAAAGTTGCACTAGTTGGTGAAGAAATGTCAACATATCCGAAAAGAACCGCTCCACTGCCACCACCACCACCATCATAAGAGCTACTGCCTCCACCACCACCACCTCCACCACCATATAATAGTGCATATAGTCTGCCTGATGTTAACTTAATAGTGTATGTACCTTGTGTGTAAATGTATAGGGCTTGGGCTGTGAAGGGACCTGTTATTATACCTTGTGGTCTGCGTATTGGCATTTTATTGTTTCACCTCTATGCTGTTACATTTGGAATTTCAATTATTTTCAAGACCAAGGCTGTGGCATTTGCTGAATACTGCAGATTTATTGTTTCTCCACTTTCAACTAGTATATCGAAAATATACACAGCATTTGCGTTTAGTGAAATACCGTTATTGAGTTGCTCTGTTACACTTGTTGAGCCTTTTGTTCTGACCACGTTTAAAGTGCCTGCCGTGTTGAATGTTGCATATATCCTAAATGTTGTTGGTGAATATGTAGGTGATAAGCTACTTGAAAGAATGTTGGTATTTGCGGTTACTGATGTATTAAATACACTAGCTTTTAGTAATGGAGACAGTAAGTTTTTGAACGTGCTTAATGCTGTATCAAGGTTTTTAAGATATGAGGACAATTCGTTATTACTTGTATCATAAAGTGTTACAGGGCTTCTAGGCAGTGCATCCACTATAGACACACGCAATTTGTCAGTGCCTATTGAAGCCAATGCATTTTCTAATACATCCTCTTTTACAAAAAGCCTGTGTGCAGTATCAATTCTAAGGTTATAATAGTCAGGTGTAGTATCGTTTGGTGATGTTGAATAGTAATATGCCTGTAATCTACTAGTTATTAAAGTTGGTGTATCAATAAGTGTAAACACACCACGTGAACTATCATAAGCCAGAGGTATTGACAAAACAGGTATAACGGTATTATTCAGCCTATATTTTGATATTAGTTCTTTTGTATCAAGTTTGATTTTGAAGCGTGTATCTAGAATATCGCTATTCTCGGCAAAACCTTTTTGCTTGGTGTCATACCTTTTTCTATATATATTTTCTACATTCTCTTTACTCATATTTATCACCTATAAAAATAAAAAAAAAGTATATTTTAAGTTTATGCTGTAGTCTCTTCAACTACACACTCAGCTATAACAGTGGCACTAGAGCTATTGGAGTTGGATGTCTCAAAGTAAATGCTCTTTCCTGCAGGCACTTGAACATCAAAGTAATATGGCACCATGTATTTATTCCATACCTCTGCAGTTATTTCAGCTATTAATTCTGTCTCAACATAAACTCTGACTGCCACACCAGAGGTAGCTGAGAAATATAATCTTAGTTCTCTGAGTGTTCTGTTATAACCTGTAGGTGTCGATAAGGCATCAGTCTGCCTTGTCCAAGTGCTTGATGCTGAAACCGAATATGTTTTTCTATATACCTTTATTGTCATATCTCAATCACCTCTAAGTAAGCGGTTTTTGTTCACCTATAATTATCAAGGCAAGTGTCTGTGCCGAAATACTATTCGTGCCGTCATATGATGCATCAAAGTTTACAGACAATTTATTACCTGACTGAAACACCACGTCAGGAATATCAAAGTAATCGCCTCTCGTAATATCAAAAACTAAGAAATTCTGACCGTATTTTACGCTTACACCTGAATGGTCAAAAGGTGTGAAAAACTCAAAGTTGTCTTTCCATATGTGCAGGTAAGTTGGTGTTGTTGAACCTGACTGTGCAGAAGCAAAAGCTAAGGCTTTTATTATCCATTGGGTGTTACTTGGAAACACAGAACCATCTGCAATACTGAGGAAACCAGTAGGAATGACTGGTGTATCAAGGCTGTAGTTCTTTGAAGCATTGATTGAAGAGCTGTGTGTAAGAATATGAAATAAAACCCTACTTGGGCTTAATGAACGGAGTGGCTTAGTCTTATCCACAGCCTCTGTGTCCTCTTGATAATAGATATGTATGCCTGTCTGTGATGCTGAAAAGTTAAACGTAATGTCTTCACTAGCATCACCTTCAATATAGTAATCACTGCCAAATAAATTCCTGATAAAACCAAATAGACTAATATTGTCTTTTGAACCGCTATTTGGTGCCACAAATGTGCTGTCTCCCCATTTTATCGGAAACCTGCCAACAATACGTGAACCCACGTAAACATCAAAGTAAGAGTTAGAGGCAGGGCTGTCAATATACAATTCTAAAATTCTGTGCCGATAACCGACACGGGCTGGAATTGTTACACTTGAACCGCTACTTACATATTTGTATCTTATTACATCTGCCATTCATACCACCTCTTACCTAATCATAAAAAAAGACCATGTTTTATATAGTGCCTTTGACCTTTTTCCAATTGTCATAGGCAATTTCGACACGCTTGAGTGCAGAAGCTTTGTCAACTTTCTTTATCTGACTGGCTTGGTTAGATATGTCAACTGCTACCTTTGCCAATGCATCTGCCTTTTTCTCGTATTTGGTAGGTGCCTTATCGTTTACTGCAGTCTGATATGCCTGAACACCATATGTTGCAGTGGCATTTTTCCAGTCCTCTAGTGTAACCCTAGAGAGTTTTGAAGCCATGGTTTTGTTTCTGTAAGCCTCTTGTAGTCTAGCAAACCACACGTCAATATTTTCTATTGCCTTTTGTGCAGGATTTACGTCAACATTCTTTACTCCGTCAGCATAACGAGACACAGCATTCTGAACTCCGTTTTTATAACGCTCTTTCATTTGCCGTGCCAATGTATTTGCGTCAACCATGTTTTCACCAAGATTATTGTAAAACATGGATGTTTATATATTCTATCGTCATTTATATATAACAGGAAAAAATGAGAACGGGCTTTAATACATCATTCTTATATATCCACACATTGACGTGCCTGCAGTTTCTATCAGTTCAGCCCGTTTTCTACACCAAATATATAGTGCTTCAAAGAGGTATATAAAGGTAATCTATTTAAACCACCATTTTCAGATATTATCCTTGGTGGTTAAGGCATGACACACATTGACGTGCCTGCACTTGGTTCTGTGTTGTTAGAAGATGTAGCTAGTATTCTGTCTGATAAAGAACTGCAATATCAACAAGAACATCCTGAGGCAGGTGTCGTGGTTTACCACCTCATTTTTCACTTTTTAATTGCATATTACGAAAAAGGTCAGGGTATTGTATGGGATTATGCTGATGTAGAGTTAACTACAACACAAGTTGATGCTTGGCAGGCTTATCAAGAGGCAGAGGCATATATCATGGAAACTTATGAACCTATCGAATTGTATTTCCTTGGCATGGATGTAGTTGACGCTTATATAGTAAACGTGCCTCATGAAAAAATCACTGAGTTGCCACAAGAATATTGGTATGATTGGGAAGGTGCATTGGAGAGTAACATTGAAGAAATTGAACCAAGTGAGGATGAATGGGAGTAATAAATGTTACCTTAAAAAGAGTGTCTTGGAGTAAGGCTGAGGCAGTAGCTTTTAGTGTAAAAACCAAGCTTGAAGCTGAACCTGTAGAAAGAAATAAGCCATTGAAGGCAGGCTTTAGAAAGGCTTTTCCAAAGAAAATATTGTTTTTTGACACAGAAACCAAGCCCGTGGAAACAAGAACACTGCCAAATGGCTTAAAAGCCACAAGACACGAATTGATGTTTATCTCATACATGCTTTTTGAACGTCAAAACGACACATATAGGCTTAAGTCTGCAGGATGGTTTAACGATAAGAATTCATTTACACGGTTTATTATCAAGCAAAAGCGTGTGGTGGTCTTTGCACATAATTTACTATATGACTACAGGGCAGGCGTCAATCGACAGATGCTTATTGATGCAGGTTTCAGCCCCGTCTTTGAGAGTTATGAAATAGGCAGAGTTATAATCAGGTGGACTTACAAAAGTAACAGCATCACTTTTATTGACAGTATGAACTACATCAAGGAAAGTATTGCTGACATTGGCAAAATGCTTGGTCTTGAAAAACTCAGCATGCCCGACTTCAATGAGGATATTGAAAAGTGGAAAGTCTATAGTATGAGGGATGTTGAGATATTGGCAAAATTCGTGCTGACGTTATTTGAGTTCATGAAAAGAGAGTTAGGTGAATTCGCATTAACATCACCAAGTTTTGCCTATCGTGTGTTTTTACGGAAATTCAAGCCCAAAGGCATCAAGCTGAGACCACCAGAGGATAAAGAGGTGCAAAAATTAGAGACAGAGGCATATTATGGTGGCAGAGTTGAAGTTTTCAGGCGTGGTAAATTCAAGGATGTTGTAGTCTTGGATGTAAATAGTATGTATCCTTATTCAATGCGTGATTTAATTGTGCCAATAAGACCAATCGCAAAGGTCAGAGACATGCCTATCGAAAAGCTGAAAAAATTAGTTGAGAAAGATGTGCCTGTTATTGCACGTGTGTGGCTTGATATTCCTGTAGATATGTATATTCCACCTGCACCATATAAGCATCCAATCACCAAGAAACTGATTTTTCCTGTAGGAAAGTTTATCACAACATTAGCTACACCTGAACTGAAAATCAATCTGCCATACATCAGAAAAGTTGAGTTGGCAGTGGTGTATAAAGGTGCCAAAATTTTCAAGGATTATGTTGAACACTATTATGCTGAGAGGCAAAAAGCAAAAGAGCGTGGTGATAAAGTCAATAACACATTTTATAAGCTATTGCTTAACAGTCTTTATGGCAAGTTCGGAGAGAAAAAGAAAGTGCAAAAGATGGTGGCTGACCTAAAGATTGACCACACCACGCTTTTTGTCCTGCCGTCAGGCAAAAAGTATAAGGTCATTGATGGTATTCTTGTTGAAACAATAGCTAAGGAAACTGACTATGGACGCTTCACTGCAATTTCAGCTTTTATAACATCACAGGCACGTGCATACTTATGGAAACTAATGAACTTGGTGCCAAAGGATAAACTGTTATATTGTGATACAGACAGTATTCATATACTTTCAGATTTTGATTACAAGAAATATCTCAGCCTTTACCTTGAACCTGACAGTTATAAAGATACAAATGTAACCGTGCAGAGTGGCAATATCAAGATAGAGGAAACCATAAAGACATCAACTCTTGGCTTATTGAAAGTTGAGAAATTCGGAAAGGAAGGCATATACGTGGCACCTAAAATATATAAGTTGGATAACACTATCAAGGTGAAAGGTGTGCCGAAAAAATTCGCTAAGGATTTAGTCAATCAATATCATGTTGAGAGAGTTATAGGTTACAGAGAAAGTAACCGTGTAGGCTTAGACAATAATAACGTGTATTGGATTGAACAAGAAAAAGTGTTAAGCCTTACAAGTGATAAGCGTCAATACGATAATGATGGTAACAGTAAACCAATAGTTTTAAATATGCTTTTTTAGTCTATATATTTGACCAATATGCCTGAACAAAATATAGATAAAGAGAAAGACTGTTTTGAACGGCTGAGAGTTTTGAATAAGAGAAAGGCACATATTAGTGCATTGAGGCGTTATAGTAACCATCTGTTAAGCCTGACAAAAGTATTGAATAAGCGGATTGAGAAAGAGCAAAACCGTGAAACTAGAAACTACCTTAAGCGTTTTCTGTCATACATTGAGACACAGATTGATATGATTGACTTGGCAGTTGAGAGAGGGCTTAAAGACATTGAAGAGCTAGAAAACATATTTGATGCTGACTGTCGTGAACTAGTTGAAGAAAAGCGTCAGCAATTTACAGACGTAAATTATAGTGTTGAGTATGTTAATCCGAATAACAGAGGTGTTGGTGCATGAAAATATACGCTAAATGCATGTTGAGAAATAAGGTCTTGGATGTAGAGGAATACCTGACCACAGCCTGCAGTGATTGGAAACCATTTGATAGTAACTTGGCATTACTCAGTGAAATACCTGAGATAAACGAGAAATTGGAGAGTGCAAAGAGGTGTTGGAATTGTAAGTTTAGCATGCTTTTCCTTGAAGGTCTTTATTCAAATGAGGACACAGAGGGGGAGGGTAACCCAGAACCCACCACGGAGGCAGAAAACCAAAAACCCGCAGAGGAATAAAATAGCGATACACTTAAATAACCCTCTTTTTCTATAATTATTGACCAAATATGACAGAAACAAGTATAGATAAAGTTAGCGAATTCCAAGCACCACCTGCAGTTGTAAACTTCAAGGATATTGCACGTGAGGCACAGAAAAAAGCCAAAGGCTTGAACTACTACATGAATGAACTTGTTGGCAGAGAAATTGTTATTACAAAAGTTGACCTGTCTAACAATTCGTGCCAAGCATTCTTGGATGACCAATTGGTAACGATTGGATGGAAAAGTAACGTTATAACAAAAAAGATGGTGCTAATCGACAAATATATCCGTGCAAATTTCCAGAGTGTCAGAGTTAAAATCGTGCAGAGAACTAGCGAAAAGACAGGCAAAACGTATTTAGACTTAGAATAAATGGTGAAAAACATGAACCCCCAAGTGAAAATAAACGAAAATATTTCTAGTATAATCAAAAGCCTGAGGCGTTTTGAGGCATTTGAGACAGTGGCATATTTAGGCTTTAGTGAAGAATGTCCTGACTGTGAAGTAATCCACCTTAAGACAAAAGGAGCTTACAGGTTTCCATGGAAAAGCAGAAAGAGAATTGAAGAAATAATCAATCAGCACGGATATGCATTGAAATACGAATATGGCTGTGAATGTGGCAGTTATGACACAAGAGACTTGTATATAGCAAAAAGGTGAAAACTCTTGAATGTGTATGAACTTATAGCTACACGGTTACAGGCATACTTTCCACACGCCAAGGTCAGTTTTGAGGGTTCAAGCATTCTTTACGAAAATGGCATTTTCTACAGGATTAGGTATCAGGTCAATGAACCATTCACAGAGAACTTATTAAACATCATTAGAAATATTGCACGTGAACACAATTTCGGGCTGTTAGACTTTATTGCATACTGTGAAAATGGTAATTTGGCAATTGATTTTTGGATAATTCCGCTAAATACAAAAAACAATAATGGTGGTGGCAACAAATGAGTGGCTTATCAGATTTAGCTGAACAAATAGATAAAATGGTTAAAGAGGTTTCTGAATACCTGAAACAAAAAGACTTGGCTGAATTTAAATCCAATCCTGCCTTTTTATCAGAGATAACTATAGGCATGTATATTTTCAGTGATAACAGCTTAAGCCTTGATTTTATAAAGGATATTGAGGCAATTATAGAAAAAAATGGACTTGAAGTGGCAGGCATAAATATATATCCACTAAATGGCATATCAGCCGTTTTTATACATGTAGC
>JAEMQD010000056.1:1597-10960 GCA_022759035.1 Thiotrichales bacterium | reverse complement strand
CGCTGGCGATAACACCCCCTTCCACAAGTGGCCGTTTACAGGACGCGTTAAAACCACCCTTTTCCAAGGACAAGTGACATTTTCATCATGATCGTCTTGACCCACAATACACCAACGCTAACCAACCTGCCGAACAACTGGTGGCAAGTGCGTTTCACCCTAAGCTTGCCATTGACGCTAGAAGTGGGTGCGCGGTTGCGCATGGGAGAAACGCTGTTAGCGCCTTGGCGTATCGATGGGCAGAACATTGACTGCCTCGCTTTACCGACAACAAACGAGCCAGACATAAGAAAAGCCATTACCCTTGAGCATCAAGGCAAGCCATTGCCACACATCGAAGACAATCAGCCGTTATTAATAACGGGTGAAAACCTCGGCATTGCCGATGCCCTCCTAAGCGCCCAACACCTAAAGCACCACGCCAAGCATTGCGTGGTGTTACTGTCGGGAGAATCTTTCCCTTGCGTCATTAAACCCGCTCGCTTTATGGTGCGCGAACTACCCGAACTCATTGCAGCTTGTCCCTTGCTCGAAGACTGGGGCTTTGCCAATCGACTGGCAAGCAACGCGGGATTGCCGGGGTGTTTTGAGGGTGAATTATCCCAGCTTGTGACGCAGCTTAACTGCAACGCAACCAACACGCATTGGCATTTTGACAGATGAACGAAACACTGACCGTTTATACCATGAACCTGAGCTACGACACGCTTGAGGATCGATTAAATCTATTACTGACCAACGACGAACAGAGTATTAATCTATGGCTCACGCGATCACTAACGCAACGCCTGCTTAAGGGCTTAAGCGATCTACTCGTTCATCAATCAGATGTCGAGAGCCAACAAGCAAAAGCGCGCGAAGCGGCAACCATTATGGAGCACTTGGCCATTACCCAACGTCATAGTCAAAGCCCAGATACGTTAGCGGCAGATACACCAACACCAATCCATCGTGGTTTATTAACAAAAGTCGACATCCAATATAGCCCAAATCAATACCAACTCTTATTTTTTGCTCAAGATACATGCATCGCACAAATGCCAACAGGACGTGCTGGATTACATCGAATTATCGATTTATTTGAACGAATGAGTGAGCGAGCAAATTGGCAGCTCATTGATGTCAATCTTGGCTGGCTAGCACGCAAAGAAACAGCTTTAGCCGATATGCCTGTCGTGGGGCATTGCTAGTGAAGGTCTGAAAATACGGCTTTCGCCTTTTTTCAGACCTTCCCCCAAGCCCCCAACCCATTGCATTTTCCAGAGGCTCCTTAAAAGGTCTCTAAGGGGACGATAATTGATAACGAACGGGCAACTCAAACTGCAACGGGGTTTGCGTCATACCTTCTAAAAAAGCGGGCAACTGCATATTGAGCTGTTCAAAAATAGCTAAGGTTGCCAAGTCGAGACGTTCGTAACCACTGCCATTCACCAACTCAAGCCCCGATACTTTCCCGTTGGCAGCAACCGTAAAACGAACACGCACAACCCCTTCTTCTGCCAAACGACGTGACAGACGCGGATACTCTTTATGCTTGCCTAAGATGTCGAGCAAAAGCACGCGATAGGTTTTAGCTGCGTCTAACGCAACCTGAGGATCAATTTGACTAACGGGTATCGGTGTTGGCATCGCTGGTGGTGTGGCGACAACCGCGCTCGGTGTGACTTGCGTTGTTACTGGCACAACTACTGGGCTAGCCTTTACTGACGATTTTGCTGCAACAGGCTTACTTTTGGGCTTGACCTGCGCCTGTGGTGCAGGGGACTCTTGAACGGGACTAGGCAACATGGGCGTTGGTGGCACTTCTACCTGTACGGGCTCTGGTGTTATCGGTTCGGGTAGGATTTTTTCTGGTGTCGGAATAACTTCTGGCACATGTGGTGCAAGCGCTAATAACTGCAATGCTTCGGTTATGGCTTTATCGGCTGTCGTGGATGTTTGGCTTTTGGGCATGATATCTGGCATTAACATCCAGCCAACAGCCATCACCACCAAGGTGATAACCGTCAGTAAACTCGCTCGCTGTTCGCTATATATCATTTAGGGCGCCTCTAAAAACCCAATGGGTAGGAGGTCTGAAGGAAGGGAGCGCAAAAAGTGGCGTGTAACTCATGGATTAAATCCCTTCCTTCAGCAAAAAAACAAACGTGGGAAGTCTAAAAACGAGCAAAGCGAGGTTTTTAGAGTTTCCCTGTAGGCTGCTGAGTATGTAACGCGAAGCGCGTCATCTTCATCGACTTAAGTAAATCAACAACCGACACCACGGCAGCAAAGCCACACGCAGCATCGACACGAATGTCTACATTGCTATCGATGGGTAATGCCGACAAGCGCGATGAGACCTCGGCAAGATCTGTTGCTTCATCGTGCCAATAGAGTTTACCTTGTGCATCGAGTACCAACACAACAATGGGCTTATGATCTGCCACAGCTTCACCTTGTGTTGCGTTCGGCAAATCCACCTTTAACACTTGATGCACCACAAACGAACTGGTCAGCAATACCACCACCAGCAATACCAGCAAGACGTCGATTAAGGGAACAAGATTAATCTCGTTGTAACGCTTGATGTGCATTTAGGTTGCCTGCGCATCTTGCCAGCGAATGGTCAGCACATCGACTTTGCGCATGAGTAAGTTAACACTGACCATACCCAACACAGCCAAAATAATACCCGCAGCGGTTGCCTTGAGTGCTAACGCCAAACCCACCATGATTTTACTCGGATCCATGCTGCCCGCCATGCCGACATCGTAAAGCGCAACCATAATACCCAGCACCGTACCCAATAGCCCAATATAAGGTGCATTGGCAGCGACCGTGCTCATTAAGGTGATATTGCGCGTTAACGCAAGCTGCAAACTGCCAGCCGTATGATAAGTATGCACATCAACTGCGCTTAAAAACAGCAGACGCTCGAATAACACCCACAGCCAAACCACAGCCATTAGCCCTAATACCGAAAACACGCCAACATCAAGCCATTGTGTTGCAATCATTGATGATCCTTTTCTTGTTATGTCGCATACCAAAGCGACAATCGACGCAAACCGAGCAATACTAGCACAAATGCTGCCAACCAGCGCATGGCGATTGGCAACCAATTTTGTTGGGCGCGTAATTTTTGCGAAAACGCATGTAAAAGCGGCAGAATCAACAATACTGGCGTTAATGCCGCCCCTAAACCGAATGCCAATCCATAACCAGCACCTTGCCACCAAACGCCTGCCTGTGCCGCCAATGCCAACAAGGTTGCTAAGGGCGCGCAAGGTACAAAACTCAAACTAAACCCCAACCAAAAAGGTGGCGTACCCACGCTAGCATTAGCAATACCACAACGCCCACCCCTGCTCGGAAGAAGCAACCATATCGCTGCCGAAAAAGCCGCCAAAGCAATGAGTAAATTACCCACACCAGAACCCAACGACGTTTCCAACCATTGCCCTGCAACCGCTGCTGTTAGCGCCAACAGGGTATAGGCAAGAATACGCCCCGCAACAAACAAACTCGCATCGAGCCACATAATGCTTCTTTGGATTCCCGCACGAGCAATCACCCAACTACTCATAAAAGGCAAACACGTAATGGTGCAAGCTGTCAGCCCTAAAGAAGCACCCAACAACCAAACAGAAACTAAGCTAACCCCTGCTTCTAGTTCAGGCATCTGGCTTATCCACTGCTTGTTTTAGGGCATTCTGAACGTCTTTTAAGGGAATGGACACGCGCTTAAGCTCTCCCTTAGCATTTTCGGTTCTGCTGCGACTTTTATAGTAATCCCTCGCCGATGAGAACCAACGCCACTTGGCAAATTGCAGATGAATCACGCCATCATCGGGACAAAACTCGGCACAACGACCACATAAAATGCAATCTTCGTGAAATGCCTTATTGCCATGCTCTCGCCAGATTTCGGGAATATCCATCGGACAAGCCTGATGACACAAGCTACATTTGTCGCAACGACTATGTTCGACTTTAACCAAGCGCATGAGCGAAAAACGCTGGAATAAGCTATTCCATGCCAACAGCGGGCAACCACGACAAAACGGCTGACGATAAGCAAGCGCGACCAATAGAATAAAGCCAAACAACAGATTAGCAACCACACCGAATACAGTCGAAACCACATCAGGGGTAGCAATCGCCAACTGTTCCCAATCGCCAGTCATTACGGTGGTTAAAATCCGCGATGGGCAGACTTGGCAAAAAGAATCACCTGTTACATGCGGTGTCACCCCCATGCCAGCCAATAACGGAAAGAGCAACACCAATACAAGCAACATCAACCACTTAATCGGGCGAACCTTACCGACTTGTTCTGGCGCAATAAAACGCGGCTGAATGTTCAGTCTGCGCCCCAGTTTACCCATTAACTCTTGCACTGTGCCCAGCGGACACACCCAACCACAAAATGCTTTACCCAGCACCACATAAAAGGCAAAGAAAGAGACAATCGTAAAAAACAGCGGCAATAACACATTCAGCGAAAAAGTTTGTGCCGCGACTAACGCCTCACCAATACGATGATGTAATTGATGCTGTAACGGAATCAGAACACAATAACCGCCCGTTTGTTTATCGTATGCACAAGACAACACAGGCAAAGCATTCGATATTTTTTCGGCCGCATAATAACCGACCAGAGAACCACCATAAACCATTAAAAACAGCATCGTTAACTGAATCATCAATCGGAAACGGCTGAGTGAAATTTTGTGCCACATTATGCACCTTCTCCTTCGATTGACTGACGACGTTTTTTCGCCTTTTTACGGCGCACAAACAATCCGACTGCCGCTAACATGCCCAATACCGCCAAGCCCACACCGTACCATAACGAATGTTGATACGAAGCATTATGTGCATAGTGATAATCGAATCCTGCTAACGAGGAACCATCGGGAGCAACTGCCCATAAAGCAAAGCCTCGACGTGCTTGCTGATTATGTCCTGCTGCTTCGTGTGCATCATGAGCCATTTCATCGGGCATAAAATCAGGGAAAACAACCCGAACCATACCCTTATCATCACTACGCAAAGCCTGCGCATTACCAAGGCTATCGACAAATAACACACCTGCATCAATGAGCGGCTGACCTTGCCAACGCACAAGAAACGACCAAGCATCGCCACCACGATAACGCCAATGCTCGCGCGGTAAGGGCTGTGGAATGATTTCTAATGCCGCTTTGGTAAGCAACAACATCTCGGTTGGCGCGTCACCTTTGCCCATATTGTTGTAATACGCCGTGGAAAGATCAGTCGAGCAGCCATGCCAGTCACCCGATGCTTGTAACCAGTGATAGTTGCCCTCTGTTAATCGCGTACTTTGACCTAAAACAAGACTTTCGGATGTGTGTGCCGACCAATATTCAGCACCAACTATCTGCATCCCTCTAACTTGCGCCAATAAACCGCCTTTATCAGGCCGAGCCATAAAGTGAGGCAGATTTTTCCAGTCTGCCCCGACCAGTGAGCAATCCCCTGCATCAGCACCAGCAATCCAAACCAGTGCTAACAGACCAAACCACTTAAAACGCATAACGATAAGTCAACATCGCAATGCGAGGCGCACCTGGGGTATAAGAAGCACCACTTGAACTATTAGTCACCGACATCGCATAACGCATATCGGTCACATTATCCAAATTTAAGGTGATGCTATGTGGCTTACTATCCCAGCCGACCATCAAACGCGGCAACAAGGTATAGCCTTGATATTTAGATGAATTGGCATTGTCAATCCAATACTCACCCCAAGTATCTAACTGTAAACGTGCCTTCCAGTTGCCTTGTTTATAACCTGTAAAAAGGTTGTATTGTAGTTCTGGAATATAAGATACTTTATTCCCTGCACGACTGATATTTTGCGCACTAACAACCTCTGTAAACGATTTAAAGCGGTAATCAGTAACACTCACCCCCCCACCAACTTGCCAGCGATTGGTTAACTCAACAGCGGTTGACACCTCAACCCCTTTACGCTCTGTCTTACCCGCATTAGCATAGGTAGTGTAACTGCCATCGCGCACCTGAATAATATCGTTTTCAACGGGCGCAATATAAGCAGCAACATCCATTTGCCACCCTTCTTTACGCACCTTTGTGCCCACTTCATAGTTGGTAACGCGCGATGGCGTTAAGTTTTGATTGGTACTGAGCTGACTATCTGCAGGCGTCTGATCTGCCGCGGCTACCTGAGCATAAGCATTAACCCCTGGCATCACTTTATAAATAACCCCTAAATGAGGCGAAAAGAAGTCATAGCTGCGATCATAACTACCAGAGCTGGTATCGGTCACGTACTTGCCCGTTGCATAATCGTATTTGCTAAAGTTTTGCCAGTTGCTTTTCATATTCATCTTATCGAATCGCGCACCACCATCCAATTGCCAGTTTTGGCTGAGTTGAATATTCTCGCCAGCATAAAAACCATACAACAAAGCTTCTGAGCTAGACTTTTGTGCTAGGGTGCCAATTTCATCAGATAGTGTTGAGCTAATACGCCCGCCAGCAATGGTCGTCACGTCGCGATATTGATACTTATTGGCTTCTGGTGCGCGCTGTTGTTTAATCGTTGCCGACAAGACTAACGAAGCTGGCAACCCTGCCAATGTGTGTTTACGTGTACCATCGACATCCGCCCCAACCGTCGTATTCCAATCGCCACTTTCGTTGATTAAGCCTGTTACAGGGTGAAAATGTTTCCACAGCGTAGCATATAATTTGGGCTTAACATTCCACTCACCAAATGCCAAATCTAGCTTGGTATTCGCTGCCCAAATTTTAGAATAACGCCCAGAGTTTTTCCAAGCATCGGTTGTATAGGTTTGTTTGCCTGTATTTTTAAACTGTTCAAAAGCCGCGGCATTTAACCCACCAGGTAACTGGGCATTGGCTTCGGTATAGCTCAGTTCACTTTCCCACGTTTCCTTAGCATTTAGCTCCATGCCATGCTTCATGGTAAAGCTAGTGGTATCGCTTTGATTCCAACCACGCCAGCTATTATCCATCGCGCGATGCGAAAACTGCACCGCAAAAGCCTGATTGCCTACCTGATTCTGATAGCGCGTCGATAACTTGCGTGACCCTTGCTCACCACCTGCGATGGTGACATTATTCCCCGTATCAAATGCCGATTTAGACACAATCTGAATCGTACCGCCCGCCACACCTGGTGCATAGGGACTGCCAGGTCCTTTGGTGACTTCGACTTGTTTGATGTCATCTAAATCCAAAAAGTCCAAACGGGTAAAGCTGTCAGGGTCTGTTTGAGGCACGCCATCACGTAAAATCATAATTTCACGAATACCGTAGGCAGCGCTTAAGCCCGCGCCACGAATAATTAAGCGCGAATCGTAACCACCATTTTTACTGTCAATCAACACGCCAGGAACACCAGACAAGGCATCTTGCAAATTCATCATTTTGCGGCTTTCGAGCTGTTCTTGATTCACCACCGCAATTGCTTGTGCGACCTCTGATGTTGGACGCTCGTCACGGGTTGCTGTAACCGATAAGTTATCTAAAATTTCGCCATAAACAGGGGTTGCAAGGCAACAAGCAATTGCCAGTGAAAGGGTGCGTTGACGCATGGTGTTTATCTCGTTGTGTCAAGGTTAATCAAAACCAACAGCATCCTTATCCATGTCACTTTATGATTTAAAGCACGATGCTATTGGCAGCTCGGCATCTTAAAACGCATTAACCTTGCTGACAATGTGACAAATTGTCCCACCCAAAAAGCTTATACGGGTATTAAAAAAACTAATCCAACAAAGCTCCGAAAAATGCAACGGACGGTTTTTAGCGCTGCCCTACACGTTATATTCACGTTTTAATGCCAATAATTTGCTACAATCGACTGGTCAATCATAATAAGGATTATACTCATGAAAATATCATCACTCGTCGCCAATTCTTAGCAGTACTGCTCGCCAGTGCATTTATTCCCAGTGTGGCACTTGCCGAAACCAGTGAGTTGCTGATTTACTGCGGTATTACCATGGTCAAACCCATTAGCGAAATGGCTGCTGAGTTTGAAAAACAGCAAGGCGTTAAGGTCAATATTAGCCAAGGCGGTTCAGAAGACTTGTACAAAAGTCTTAAATCCAGTCAAAAAGGTGATATTTACTTACCTGGTGAGCCATCTTTCCGTGCAAAGTATTTAAGCGAAGGACTACTGGGTGACTTCAAAACCATTGGTTATAATCAAGCGGCCCTGTTCGTACGCAAAGGTAATCCTAAAAATGCGACTGCCGATGTGAAACAGCTTTTACGCAGCGACTTAACGGTTCTGGTTGCTGCTGAAAACCAAGGCAGTATCGGTTCAGAAACCAAGCGAATCCTAACCAAAGCCGGCATTTATGATCGCGTCGTTGATAATGCTGCACAGGTATCTCCCGATTCTCGTACCATTAACGCAGCACTCAAAAAAGGGGAAGCGGATATTACGCTTAACTGGCGCGCAACGGCATTCTTCCCCGACAACAGCCCACACATTGACGTCATTGACCTGCCGATCACTGTTGCAGAACCGCAAGCGCTGTTGATGAATTTAGTAACGATTAGCACACACAAAACGCTGGCTCAACAATTTATTGACTATGCTGCCAGCCCAACAGGGCAAGCCATTATGCGTAAACACGGATTTTTAGATAATACAACGCTGAACTAAGATGCAACAACAAACACCCATTAAAACATCTGCGCTGCGGGTATTTTTACTGCAGGGGCTGTTTATTGTTGGCTTTTTAATGGTTTTTGGCTTGGATCAGGTCTTCTCAGGGCTTATTCAAAAACTAGACCAAGTCAGTCAAAATGAACGTGCACGCTTATTCATTGGCGAGCAGATTTTGCGAGACATCGAAGCCATCGAAATGAATGTTTATCGCATGACCATCGCAACGGGTAATAATGCGTACCAACGGTTCGAGAACAACATTCAAGAACAGGTCAATCAGCTTCGTCACAGCCTTAAAGTATTGCGAGATGGCGGCACAGTAAGTCGCACCATCTACTTAAACCTAGAGGCTGCCGATCAAATGGTTAAAAGTGTTGACTACCAGCCCGACGCATCTGAGCCTTACTTACTAGAAGTGATTGAGCTAGAACCCTTAATTGAGCAAATCCTTGAAAAAGCACCCGCACTGCGGCAACTACTCGAAGCAAGAGAGGCACAGCGTCAGCTAGACTATGGCGATACAAGTGTTTACGATAAACAAATCAAATTTTACGTTAAGCAAATTCCACCATTTTTTATTCGCTTAAAAGAAAATGCCAGCCGTTTAAGCTACGACACGCAACAACGTTTAACGCAACTTGAAGCAGACTTATCCGCCCAAAAATCACGTTATAAAGCAA
>JAEMQD010000056.1:0-1497 GCA_022759035.1 Thiotrichales bacterium | reverse complement strand
TTTTATCTGTCATGATCATCGGTTTTATTGTTGCGCGTCAAATCAACCAAAGCAATCGCCAGCTCACGGAAACATGGCAAGAAATGTTGCGTGCTAAAGAAGAGGCAGATAAAGCAAGTAGAGCAAAATCTGATTTTGTATCACGCATGAGCCATGAATTGCGCACACCACTCAATGCCATCTTAGGATTTGCTCAACTGTTAGAAATGGACAATCTACCAGAACATCAAAAAACGCCCGTGCAACAGATTAATCGCGCTGGCAAGCACCTACTCGAGCTGATTAATCAGGTGCTAGACATAGCTAAAATCGAAGCGGGCAAACTAGAAGTAGAAATGCTGAGCATCAACTTGCCACAACTGCTTAACGACACCGCTGCCATTAGCCAAGAACGTATTCAAAACAAAGGATTAACATTCAATATTAATCTTGATGCCCATCTGCCACAATACGTTATGGGCGACCCAACGCGACTGCGTCAGGTACTCATTAATTTAATCGGTAATGCCATTAAGTTTACCGATGCGGGCAGTATCACGCTCAATGCCATTGCATTGACGAATCAAACGATTCGCTTTGAAGTCATTGATACGGGCATCGGCATGAGTGAACAAGCACAAGCTCGTCTATTCAAAGCCTTTGTTCAGGCAGACGATTCGATCACACGCAAATATGGCGGTACGGGATTAGGTCTCATGCTGTGTAAAGAAATTGTCGAGGCGCTCGGTGGTCAGATTAGCGTTGTCAGTGAAGTTGGCAAAGGCTCTTGCTTCTGGTTTGAATTACCCTTGCCCCCAGCCGAGTCACAAACACAAGTGCCACAACTATCAGCTGCTCCCGCTCAAGAAACAACCCTTAGCGCTCCCAGTGCATCTGCAATACTGGAAGGAAAACGTTTACTATTGGTAGAGGATAATCCCGTTAACCAAATGGTTGCCAGCAAGCTGCTACAAAAACTCGGCACAACGCCAGATATTGCTAACAATGGTCAAGAGGCGCTAGACAAACTCAAACTCGCCAGCTACGACCTTGTGCTGCTCGACCTAGAAATGCCTGTTATGGATGGCTACACCACCATCTGCAAAATTCGAGAAGAAGAGGGCTATTGCGATGACTATCGCCACCAATTGGTTATCGCCATGTCTGCGAATGCACTCAACGAAGACAAGCAACGTGCTTTTGCCTTAGGGGTAGACGACTATCTAACTAAGCCTGTGAACTTTGTACTATTGCAGTCTACGCTGACAAAATGGTTACTAGAGAAGCCAAACGACATCTAAAAGCCCGCGCCTATTCAGATTGCATTTTCTCCATAAACTTCTCACCCATCACATGACACACAGAACACGCATGATCTTGAGGGTTCTCTACGGCATCAGCAACTTTGGCGAATAAATCTTGCACTTCTTTGGGGCTAAAAACCGACAGTAAACGGTTCATTTGTTCAGGCGGCATCATAACCGTTGTATACTCACCAGAAGCCAATTGCAACTGAAC